>SHVJ01000044.1 GCA_009694295.1 Acidimicrobiia bacterium | reverse complement strand
ACCACTGAGTTCGAGCCAATGAGCGAGCCGTTCTCAACCACGCAGCACTCCAGGTGTGCGAGATGTCCGACCACGCAGTCGTCGCCCACGATGGTCGGGAGCTCTCGCGTGCAATGCACGACGGTGCCGTCCTGGATCGATGTGCGCGCACCGATGCGAATCTCGCCGTAGTCGCCCCGCAACACCGCCTGCGGCCAGATCGTGGTTTCGGCCCCGATCGTGACGTTGCCAATCACCGTGGCGTCGGGGTGCACGAACGCGTCGGGGTGGATGGTGGGCTCGGAGTCGCCGAGTGCGTAGATCGCCATGCCTTGACCGTAGCCCCAGCCCGGTCAGTAGCCTTTCGCGTCGTGCTCGACACCGAAGCTCTCCAAGGGCACCTCGACGCGGTCGCCCGCGATGGCTACACGATTCTCGAGGGCGTGATCGATCCGGCATTCATCGACTCGCTCAACGACGACCTCGCGCGCCTTGAGCGCGTCTACGAAGTGGTGCCGTCGGACAACAGCTTCGAGGGCGCGCGCACTGTGCGCATCTACAACCTGCTGGCCTTCGGTCCGCTCTACGAGGCCATCCCGGTACACGACCACGTACTCCCGGTCGTCGAAGGCGTGCTCGACCCGGGATGCCTCGTGTCATCACTGTCGTCGATCAGCATCGATCCGGGCGAGACGGCCCAACCGATCCACGCCGACGACCAGCTCATCCCACTCGACAAGCCACACGCGCCGACGGTGTGCAACTCGATGTGGGCCCTCACCGACTATACCGAAGCGAACGGCGCGACGCGCATCATCCCCGGGACGCATCTCGCCGACGCGTCACCCGACTACGGAGCGCCGTACGACAGCATCCCCGCGGAGATGTCGAAGGGCAGCGTGCTCGTGTGGCACGGCAGCCTCTGGCACGGCGGCGGCGCGAACACGACCGACGAACGCAGAGTCGGCGTGGCCATGAATTACTGCGCAGGTTGGATCCGTCAGCAAGAGAACCAACAGCTCGGTATCCCTCGCGAGGTTGCGGCCGGCTTCTCGCCACGGCTGCGCCAACTTTGTGGATACGGCATCTACAACGGCCTAATGGGCCACATCAACAAGCACGACCCCGTCGAACTCCTCGGCGACGCAACACCCGACGACCCCATGGTCTGGGACCAGATCTAGTCCGACGCGGCGCCGGAGGCGCTCGCCAGCGAGCGAACGGTCTGGACCACCAAGGTGCAGGCCCGCAGGAGCCGACCAGAGAGCGAGCGCGAAATGATGGTCTGGGATCAGATCTAGCTACATCACCACCGCGCCGCCGTCGACGGCGAGCGCGTGGCCGACCATGAACGACGCGGCGTCGGAGAGCAACCAGACCATCGCTTCCGCGATCTCTTCTGGCCGCGCGAGCCGTCCAATGGGCGCCGACTGCTCCATCATCTTCTCGATGACCGGGTCGCCGCCCATGAAGCCTTCGAGCATCGGCGTGCGGGTGCTGCCGGGGCAGACGGCGTTCACGCGCACACCAGCCTTCACGTACTCCAACGCGGCGGCGCGAGTCAGCCCGATGACGCCGTGCTTGCTCGCCACATAGCCCGGGAGTCCGGCGAACCCGATCAGGCCGGCGCCCGACGACGTGTTGACGATCGCGCCACCGCCCTGAGCGACCATATGCGGGATCTCGTACTTCAAGCAGAGGAAGACGCCCGTCAGGTTGAGCGCGATCACGCCGTTCCACTGCTCGAGCGTGTAGTCAGCGGTCGGCGCCGATGGGCCGGTCGTGCCCGCGTTGTTGATGGCGGCGTCGAGACTCCCGAAGGTGTCGACGGCGACGGCGACGGCCGCTTGCACATCGGCTTCTTGGGTGACATCGGTGCGCACAAAGCGGGCTTCCGAGCCGGCCTCCTCGCACTGGGCCACCGTGGCGGCACCGCCGGCGGCGTCGACATCAGCGATCACCAGCCGGGCCCCCCGTCCGGCCAGGATCCGAGCCGCGGCCTGCCCCAGCCCCGATCCACCCCCCGTCACCAATGCCACCCGACCCTCAAAGTCCTTCACTCTTTGCTCCGCTCCCACTCCGCTACTTCCGCCTCGCTCCATCCGGTGCGAACGCTGCGCAGATGGCGGATACAGGCCGGACCCTATATGGCGTCGAGAACGGGGCTACAGGGGGCGGGATTCTGCGCCGATATGCGGGCATGGCCAAGACTGCCGATCGCGCCGCGAGCGACGGCTTTGAGCCTCGGGAGGTCGGTCGTCAGCTCCGGCATGTGCGCCGGAAGCAGGGGCTCTCGAGGAGCGAGGTCGCGCGATCTGCGGGTCTGACTCGCCGAGAGCTCGCGGCGTACGAGCGTGGGCGAGCCGAAGTCCCCGAAAGCGACCTGTGGTGCCTTGCGGGATCGTGCGGCGTCGATGTGTCCGAGCTGCTCCCGAACCGCGCGCCGGTCAAGGTGAGCTCCGATCTCAGCCTGCTCGCGATCGGCGACAGCATCCGATACCTGCGCGATCCCGTCGACGACGACGAGATGCTGCGCGAGTACCTCTCGATGATCTACGAACTGCGCAACCTTCCCCCAGGAAGCCGCATCCCGCTGCGCGAGCGCGACCTCATGTCGCTCGCCGACGCGCTCGGCGGAAGCCCTGAGCGGATCGAAGCTCGCCTGATCGGGCTGATCGGTATGTCACACCAAGAAGCAGCGCAGTTGCGGGCGATGATCCTCCCGTTTCCTTCGCTGCCGGCTCCCGCGGCCGCAACGCCACAGGATCCGAACAACCCGTACTCACAGCTCACGAACGACCCCGCGCACGCACACCAGGGCGAAGTCGTCGACTTCTTCTCCGCACAGCGCTCGAACGACGTGTTCGAGCCGCCCCCGCCTCCGGGGCCGATGCCGGCTTCGAGCGGATGGGGCGATTCGTTCGAAACACCGCACTACGTGCCGATCGACCCGATTCCCGCTCCGAACGCGATGCCGGTACCGAACGCGACGCCCGACCCGTACGAGCCGCCGTTCACACCGTCGAGCGAAGCCTTCCTCGACGCCGCGCCCCCGTTCGCGCCCGTCGATCCGTTCGCCGCGCCCGAAGCCGCTCGCACTGAATACTCCTCGCAGGGCGAGTACCTGCACGATGCCGCCGCGCCGATGCCGCCGATTGGTTACCTCGTCGACCAACCGGTCGCGCCGACGTGGCCCGCACACGTGCCGACGGCTGAGGCGTCCAACCTCGACATACCGACGATCGATTGGGGCACCGACCCGTTGGCTGCCGCTGCACCGGCGCCGACAGCCGAACCGGGGACTGCGCCATTCGGAACCGAACCGACGCACCCGTCGTACGCACCAGCGCCGCACATGGAACCCGCGGAGCAGTGGGGCGACGCCGATCCGCTTCCACGTCGTCTTCCGTTGTCGGGCCTGCCCGTTGCGCCGCAGTTCGAGCAATGGGCTGAGCCACTCGCGCCCGCGCCGTTCCTCACGCCAGAGAGCTCGTCACCGCCCGCGGCAGTGACCGAGGTGTTCGAGGTCTCGATGTCCGTCGCGTCGTCGGAGCCGTTCGCACCTGCCGTTCCTCCTCAGGCGCACGCAGCGCCTCCGATCTACGCAGAACCCCAGACCTACGCGCCGCTCGAGGCCGTCGCGCCGCTTGCACCCGCACCTGTCGCACCGCCACCTCCGGCACCCGCGGAGGCCTTCGTGGCGCCGCCGGTCCTCGCGCCACCGACGGCGTACACCATCCCCGAACCGCCGGCACCCCTTGCGCCTCCGCTGGCCGCGCCACCCGTCGCACCGATCGCGTGGAACGCGGGCACAGCCGCCGATGCGCAGCAGGTCGCCGCGCCGGCCCAGGGCCCGACCTTCGATCGCGCCGGATCGAACTGGCGCGTCGGCGGCATCTTCCCTGCCACCGCGACTGCCGACGACGGCGCGCTCGCGCTCCGTCGGGCTGACGCGCGTTGGGCACTCGCCGACGTGAGCGCCCCCAGCGACTTTGTGTTGGAGGCCGCCGTCGACTTCACCGCCGGCGCCGGCTTCGGCGTGCTGTTCCGTGCGACCGTCGACGATCACGATCGCGTGAACGGCTACTCGTTCGACATCGACCCGATCGCCGGTGGCGGTAGATACCTCGTGCGTCAATGGGAAGACAACCGGCAGCACTGGCGCCCACTCGCGCAGTCGACGGTCACCGACCCCACGCTGTTGTTCGGCCGCCACGCGCTGTCGCTCTCGCTGCGCGCCGATCAACTCACCGTGGTGGTCGACGGCGAGACCGTAATGTCGGTTCCCGCGCTCAGCCGTTGCTCGATCGAGCTCGGCCGCCAACCGTGTCGCGGCCCGCACATCGGCATTCAGGCGTGGGCGACGACCGAAGTCACGGTCGACTCGTTCCGCGTCGCCCGCTACTGACGCCCCGGTCAGACGTTCCAGTCGGGCGTACTGGTCGGGCGTACTGGTCGGGCGGGCTCCTCAGCCCGCGGCGTCCGCGTTCGAGGTCAGGTCGACGAGCATCGACACCCGCACGTCGCCGTCGCACACGAACCAGCACGACAACCGATCGTCGGAAAGAGTCGTGAGCAGCTCGACCTGATCGCCGACATCGATCGCGGCGCGGTACTCGATCTCGGCGCCGACCAATCGACGCCCAGGCGCCACTCGGGCCAGCTCCTCTTCGACTGCTTGCCACGACGCGGCGTTGTTCACATGCGCCAACACGTCGAAGTCGGCGCGTCGCAATGGCCATGGCCGGTGCTCCGCGTCTTCGGGTGGCCGCCCGTGCTGTAAGCGACCGCTCACCTTCCGGTCGTTGGCGGCGCTGGCGTAGTGCTGGAAGAACCAGTCCTCCAACGGCGCGGGCCGGCCTGACGCATCCACGTACACCCACAGCGCAACCGCCTCGACGGCGACCCGCTCGACCACTTGCACGGTTGTCCGCCGCTCGGCCCAACGACCGCCGGTGCCGCTGCAGAACGTGACGAGCCTCACCTCGTCGCGAAAGCGGGGAAGATCGCCGATGCGCAATGCCATACGCCGAAGTACCCACGCGCCCTGGATGCCGATCTCGTCGACGTCGTCGGCCGCGATGTCCTGGAGGTACGCGGCCAGCGCATCGAGTCTCAGGCGCCCCGATGCAGTGACATCGCCGAGACGAACTCGCCGCGTCGCCACAACCTGACGCCCGTCCGCCGGGCAGTCCACGAACTCGTAGGTCACGAATCCTCGATGCGAAGACGGATCCGCTTGTTGCCCTTTCCCTTCGACTCCGTCTTCACCACGACGATACGGCCCACCTCGGCCGTCGAGCGCACATGCGTACCGCCATCGGCCTGCTTGTCGAGCCCGACGATGTCGACGACGCGGATCTCCGGCACCGACTCGGGGATGAGGTTGACCTTCGTGCGGATGAGATCGGTGTCTGTGAGCGCGATCGAACGTGGCCGGAAGGAGACACGCGGGACGTGCGCGTCGAACTCGCGGAGGTACGCGTCGCGCAGAAAGAGCAGCTCGGTGGTCAAGTGCTCGACTGTGTGCCGACCTTCAGATCGCGGAAGGGCGCGTTCTTGTCGGGGCCGGGTTCCTTGGGGAGACCCAAGACCCGTTCGCCGATGATGTTCTTCTGGATCTCGTCGCTCCCGCCGTAGATCGACGGCGCGGGCGCGAACAACACCATCTCTTGGATCACGCCACCACCGCTAGTGGCTTCACCCATGATCATCGCTTCCGGCCCGAGGATGGCCGGTCCGAGGTCGCGCACCAGTCGGCACATGCGACTCATCATGAGCTTGGCGGCGTTGCCCTCGGGTCCCGGAGCCCGACCGGCAGCCACCGACGCCTTGATCCGCAACGAGGTCATGCGCCCGAGCTCACTGAGCGTGTACAGCTCGACGAGCCGCTGGCGAATGATCGGATCATTGGTATGCCCGACCTTGTCGGCGATCGTGCGCAGGAGCTCGAACGCGCCTCCGAAGTTCGCAGGCTGCACCCCGCTGCGCGCGGTGCGCTCGGCGAGATCGCCAACGCGGACGTCGAGCATGCCTGCCTTCTTGCCAGGGTACGCGGCACCGGCCGCAGCGCCGCCGCCGACGCCGAGCCCGGCGCGCTCGTTGGCGAGCGTGGTATTGGCAACCAACCAGCCGTTGTTGAGCCCACCGATGAGGGCATCGTCACGCACACGAGCGTCGTCGAAGAACACCTCGCTGAAGAGCGCGCGGCCCGTCATCTCACGGAGCGGACGCACCTCCACACCGGGCTGATTCATGTCGAACGCGAAGTAACTGATGCCCTTGTGCTTCGGAGCACTGGGATCGGTTCGGGCCAGCAACATGCCGAGCTCGGAGGCCTGACCACCCGACGTCCACACCTTCTGGCCGTTGATCACCCATTCGTCGCCGTCGCGCTCGGCGCGGGTCTGCAAGCTCGCGAGGTCCGACCCCGCGCCCGGCTCACTGAACAGCTGGCACCAACCCTCTTGCCCGGTGACGATCTGGCGGAGGTAGCGCGCCTTCTGCTCGTCGGTGCCATGGGCCACGATCGTGGGGCCGGCCAACAACATCCCGAGCCCCGCGGGCGGTCCGACCGCACCAGCCGCGCGCAGCTCGGCGTTGACGATGGGGATGGCATCGCGTCCGAGGCCTTTCCCACGCCACTCTTCCGGCCACGTGGGAGCGCCCCATCCCGAATCGCCAAGGATCTCCCACCATTGCGCGACGGTCAGGTCGGGGCTCCACGCTTCGGCGATGAACGCACGAACTTCCGCACGTACGTCGCGATCGGTCATGAGTCGAGGAGCTCGAACACCTTCTCCGGTGGTCGGCAGATCATGGCGCGGTCGCCTTTGAACACGACAGGACGTTGCATGAGCTCAGGGTGCTCGAGCAACACCTGGATCACCGCTTCCCTGTCGTCGTACGCGTTCGGGTCGAGCCCGAGTTCTTGGAAGCGCTTGTCCTGACGCACGAGCACCGACGGGGGGTCAGGGATCGCGTCGAGGATGCGCTCGAGCAACGCCCGGTCGGGCGGTTCGTGCAGGTATTCGATGACTTCGACGTCCGCGTTGCGGTCGTCGAGCAGGTCCAGCGTGCCTCGGGAGTTCGAGCACACAGGGTTGTGGTACACGGTGATCTCGGCCATGGGCGCCAGACTACCGTTGAGTAACCGACCGATTCGACGGGTGCCGGAGGGTTTGATGAGCAAGACAGAGGAGTTCAAAGCTCTCGGGCGCGACGACGCCAACAGCATCGAGTCCATCCTCGCCGACGATGCCATCGACTTCGGCACGTTGGCGCACACGACCCCCGTCGGCTCCGACGCCATCTTCACCTGGGACTACGACCGCAGCCGCGCCGGCCTCTCCAAGCTCTATGAGCGCGCCAAGACGTCGCAGTGGAACGGCAGCACCGACCTCGACTGGTCGATCGAAGTCGACGTGGAGGCCGTCGCCCGCGAGATGCAGTCGGCGATCGCTCATCTCCGCCAGCGCCTGGTCGACCTCCCCAACTCCCCACTCAAGAAGTGGACCGAGGCCGAGTGGACGCACCTCGCCATCGAGGCCTTCAACTGGCGCATGAGCCAGTTCCTCCACGGCGAGCAGGGTGCGCTCATCTGCACGGCGAAGATCGTCGAGACCGTGCCGTGGATCGACGCCAAGTACTACGCCTCAACGCAGGTGATGGACGAAGCGCGCCACGTCGAGGTGTTCTCGCGCTACCTCGACACCAAGCTCGACGGCCACTACCCGGTGAACCCCGCCCTCCAACTGCTGATCGACGACATCATCGGCGACAACCGCTGGGACATGACCTACATGGGCATGCAGATCATGGTCGAAGGTCTGGCGCTCGCAGCGTTCGGCTTCATGCACGCCGTCACCCAAGAGCCGCTGCTCAAGAAGCTGCTGCGCTACGTGATGAGCGACGAAGCGCGCCACGTTGCGTTCGGCGTGCTCTCACTCAAGGAGTACTACGCAGGCCTCGGCGCAGCGGAGATCAAGGAGCGCCAGGAGTTCGCGTTCGAAGCAGCGCTGCGGATGCGCGACCGGCTGATGATGCACGCTGTGTGGGAGCGGTGTGGCGTCGACCGCGAGATGATCACCCGCATGCTCTTCGAGGTGCGCAAGCCAGGTGTGAACCCGTTTCAGGCCGCGCTGTTCTCGAAGATCGTGCCGAACTGCAAGAAGCTCGGCCTGCTCGACGCGGGCGACGGCTGGCTACGCGAACGGTTCACCGACATCGGCGTCATCGAGTACGAAGACGCCCCCGACACCGAGACCGAGTACGCCCTCCTCGACGCCGTCGCCGCCGACCGCGAGGCCACCCCCGTCTGACGCTTCCAGCCGCCGACCCCGTCTGAGAGTGCTTGCGTTGCGGGCGTCCGGCCATTACAACGGCGGCATGACAAATCGCAGCCCCATCACCGTTGCCCTGCTGTCGTTCTTCACACTGGGGATCTACGGCCTCGTGTGGACGGTCAAGACCAAAGGCGAGATGAACAAGCTCGGCGCGGACATTCCCACCGCGTGGCTGGGCATCATCCCGCTCGTGAACATCTACTGGTTCTGGAAGTACTGCCAGGGCGTCGAGAAGGTGACGGGCGGTCGGCTCGGCACAATCTTGGCATTCGTGGTCGTGCTGCTCCTCGGCTTCATCGGGTACGCGATCGTCCAGGACGCGTTCAACAAGGTGGGTGCTCCGGCCGCTCCGTCCGCGGCAGCCACACCCCCGCCGCCCCCTCCGGCATAGCGCTCACTCCAACACGAGCTGCGGACGCGCCAGCGCGTCCGCAAGTTGATCGAGGTACTGCCCCCGGCTGATCTCGCGCGCACCGAGCGAGGCGAGGTGGTCGGTGATCCACTGCACGTCGAAGAGAGTTGCGCCGCCGGCACGGAGGCGTTCGACGAGCGCGACCAGCGCGGCCTTCGATGCATCAGTTCGGCGGTGGAACATCGACTCGCCCGCGAAGAGCCCGCCGATCGCCACGCCGTACACACCACCGACGAGCTCGGGCTCGGCATCACGCGTCCACACCTCGACGCTGTGGACCCAGCCGAGCTCGTGTAGCCGCGTGTACGCGCCGATGAACTCGTCGTCGATCCACCCCGACGGACGCGCAGGGTCGGCGCAGCCACGGATCACGCCGTCGAACTCGGTGTCGACTCGGATCTCGAAGCGTCGACACGACCGGCGCAGCGACCGGCTCACCTGCAGCCCGTCGAGCGGGATCACACCGCGAGGATCGGGCGACCACCACCCGATCGGACCGGCGCGCTGGACCCGCATCGGGAACAGACCGCTCCGATACGCCGCGAGGATCGTGCCCGGCTCCAGATCAGCACCGAGGCCGACGACATCGTCGTCGGCCTCGGTTGGATCAGGGAGCTGCCACCGCGTCGGCGGCGGCTCAACAGGGTGTGCGTTGGGTTGATCAGACGCCAGCGCAGAACCCGGCCTTGTCGGTGTCGTACGTCCCGTCAGCACAGCGGATGTTGGGGTTGTCGTGCGAGAACACGCCGAGTGGGCTCTCCCAACTGGGCACAACCCACGCGTGCACCATCCACGTGGTGATCGTGAGGAACTGGCCGCGTTCTTTCTGGCACATCTCCCGCGTCACATCGGCATCGGCCGGGAACGGCACCTCGATTCCGCCCGAGCCATACCTGATGCACACCGCGCTGTGCCGGTGCCAATGATCGTTCGGTCCGGCGAAACCCTCGGGGGCGTCGGTGCCTCCACCGAGGTACATGAGGCCGATGATCTTGGAGTCGTCATTGATGCCGCTGTAGATGAGGGACCCCGGATGAGCAACATCCAGCGACCTGTCGCTCACGAAACCCCTGCCCGACGTGAGCACGTAATGCGCGCCGCTCCCAGGGGCGAACCCGCCGGCCAAGATGTAGCCATCGGCCTTGGCGTCGGCGACGGTCGCATACCGCTCGGCGGTTCCACGGGCCTCAGTGAGCTGCCCAGCCACGAGAGCACGCGAGTAGGAGTCGAGGGGCTCGTCGGGCACCAATTCGTGTGCGATGTCCTCGAGCTTGACGCCCGTGATCTTCTGCCCGTTGATCGTGGTGTGATTTGTGTGCGCCGAGGATGAAGCGGCGGCTGGGGTGACGAACACGCGGGGCTCACTCGTGCCGGGATCGGCCAGCATGATCGTGGCGGCACCGGCGATGAACGCCGCAGCAACGACGGCGATCCACGGTGTGCGCATCAGAAACCCCCTGCTCTCACCGTAAGGTGAGGCGGAGCAAGCCTAACCCTCTCCGGCGCATGCGCCGGGGTGACCCCGGGGTACCCTCGACGCCGGAGTATCTCTGCCGACCACCTTTCTCACCCGGCCCTCTCACCCGGCCCTCTCACCCGGCCCTCTCACCCGGGATCTCTCACCCGGGATCGAGATCTAGGGTCGAGCCGCCCCGCCGCCTCGAGGAGTCCACGCGTGCGCCCGAGTCCTGCCCGACGCCTGCGTCGGACGCGCGTCGCGCTCACTGCCGTGGTGCTGGCGCTGGTAGCCGCGTTGGCGATCCCAGGAACGATTGCCGGTGCCGGTTCGACCGCGGATACCGACGCCGAGGTGGCCGCGCTGCGCGCCGAAGCCGACAAGGTCCTCAAGGACTACCTGGACGCGCTCACTACCGCATCGGCGTTGGAAGTGCAGATCTCGGAGATCGAGGCGCAGCTGCCCGCGCTCGCCGAACGGCGCCGCGACCTACGCGACATCGCGCGAAAGCGAGCCGTCGAGGCATACAAACGATCCGGTGTTGAAGCTGGCGCGATCATCGGAGCGACCGACCTGCTCAGTGCGATGCGGCGAAGCCATTGGCTCGATCAGCTGAACGCTCGCGACCACGCAACGTTCGACGAGCTTGCGACTGTTTCGGAGAAGCTCGAGACCCAACGAGGCCAGCTCCAGGAAGCCCGCCGTGCACAGCAAGCCGCGCTCGACGAGCTCCAAACGCGCGGGCGCGACATCGACGCCAAGCTCCAAGCGGCCGAAGATCGCGCGCGGGCGGCCCGAGTGCAGCCGCCGCGACCGGTCAACCCCAAGGGCACCGGCGACGCGCCACCGCCCGCGCCCATCGATTACGTCCCCACAGCGGGCAGCCATCCGCAGCACGCGCACCCTTCGCTCATCTGCATCCGTAAGCGTGAATCCGACCGGGGTGACCGCAACGGCAACGGGCTCCACGACGGGGGGTACGGCGCCTACAACGCCACAGGTCCGTACCTCGGTGCGTACCAGTTCCTGCAATCCACCTGGAACGGCACCGCGAACCGCGCCGGACGCCCTGAGCTGATCGGCGTGCCTCCCAACACGGCAAGCGTCTACGACCAGGACGACATGGCGTGGTCGCTGTACCAACGTTCGGGCAGCGGCCCGTGGGGTGGTACCTGCGGTTAGCCGGTCCAGGTCGGCAACATCGCTTGCATGAACGACTCGTCGTCGGACTGGCGCCAGCCGTCGAGCATGCCCACCGCGAGCGGATCGCACGCGACTCGCAGCGGCGCACTGTCGTCGAGGATGGCATCGGCGATCGCGTTCGCCGCGTCGGCAGTCGACGTGATCATCCCTTCGATCCCGCGGCGGCCCTCGTAGTACCGCTCCGCGGCGTCGCGATAGCCGTCGAACTCGATGGCCTCTGGTGGACGGTCAGAGCCCGCGAGCATGTCGGTGTCGATCGGGCCCGGCATGATCTCCAACACGCGGATGCCCAGCGGTGCGAGCTCGGCCCGCAGCGATTCTCCGATCGCACTCACGGCCGCCTTGCTCGATCGGTACGGCGCGTAGAACGGGACCGGCGCCAGGATCGACGACGACGTGACGTTGCAGAGCACACCACCGCCCGCAGCACGCAGCGCGGGAATCGCGCGACGGCTCACTTCGATGAGGCCGAACACGTTGGTCTCGTACATCTCGCGCCAGAGCGACATCGGCGTGGCTTCGAACGGAGGATGCGGCTTCTCCGTGCCCGCGTTGTTGACGAGCACTCGGAGCTCATCAGGGACTGTGATCGCGTGATGATCGGTCACATCGAGCTTCTGCACTGTCAACGAACCCGCGCCGGCCGTCACTTCAGCTGGCAAGTCCTTCCCATCCTCGGGCCGACGCATCGTCGCCACAACGTCGAAGCCCCGGTTGGCGAGCTCGACCGCCACCGCGCGCCCAATCCCCCGGCTCGCACCTGTCACCAACGCAGTTCCCTCGGCGCGCATCACCATCTCCCGGTCGGACCACTCGGACGCGGGCGACTTTAGGCCGAGGTGGGTGACACCGATCTGAGATCCGCGAACGCCGCGAGCACGACCGCGGCCGCCGCTCCGACCAGAAGTACGAACGTGATCGAGGTCTCATGCGCTACGAATCCGCCCACGAGCACCCCGAGGGGGACGGTGCCACCGAAGCCCATGATCCACAGTGCGACGACACGTCCACGAAACGCGTCGTCGATGTGGCTTTGGAGCACCGTCGAGAGCGAAGTCACCACCACGAAGTACGCGTAACCCAGCAATGGAGCGACGATGAACGCGGCCCACGGCGTGCGGACCAATGCGAACGTGGCCAGCAGTACCGAGAACGCGAGGAACGCCGGACGCACCAGTCGATCCTTGGCCACGGATGCGAACCATGTTCCGACGCTCACGGCACCGAACGCCGCGCCGAGACCGAACACGCCGTAGAGGACGCCGTAGTCAACACTTCGAGGTGCGATGCCGAAGTTCTTCGCGGCGATCGCAGGCATCAGACCAAGGAACGCGAGGGAGAAGAACGACATGGAAAAGAGGATGATCAGCACGCGGCGAATCAGCGGGTCGGCGCGCGCGATCCGGAATCCCTCGCTGAGCCGGTTGAAGACCGAGCCTTCACCCCGACGGGCCGGGTGGCGGGGATAGTCGACGGCCAGAAGCACCGCGATCGCAAAGAAGTACGTCGCCGCATTGAGAAAGAAGACCGGTGCGGCCCCCACCGATGTGTAGATCGCGGCACCGATGGCCGGGCCGATCACTCGGGAAAGGTTCATCTGCACTGATTGGAGCGACACGGCGCCGGGAAGATCGGGCTTCGGCACGAGCGTCGGGAGGATGGCACTCAGCGCCGGAGCGCCCAACGCGTTCCCGATCCCGATGACGAACACGCACATGAACAGGACAACTCGAGACGGACTGCCGGCCGAGACAACGACAGCGAGCACGACGGTAAAGGCCAGCTGCTGCACCTGCGTGCAGATCAGGAGGCGCCGGCGATCGAGCACATCGGCGAGCACGCCGCCCACATTGGACAGCACGAGCAGCGGACCGAGTTGAGCAAAGAACAGCAGGCCGACATAGGTCGTTGAATGGGTCAACCGAAACGCATACGCACCAAGGAGCACGTTCTGCATCCACGTACCGATGTTCGACGCAAACGTGCCGCTCCACACGACGCGAAAGTCGCGATGCGAGAGCGCGGCTTGCGCAGTCCCCCGAGTGAGTACTCGGTCGCCATCGAGGAGCGCATCGGTGGCGTCCTCGGGTGTCGGTTCGGGAAGCGCCACGCTGTCGACCCTACGTGTCGGTCAGCACGAAGACCGCAACACATCCACCGCGCTTATTTGACCCGCGGCACCAGCGGACTCACCGCGCGCCAGCAGTACCAGGCCGCGATCGACCGGTACGGGCGGTAGGCCTCACCGAGGACCTCGAGCTCCTTCGGCGCCGGGAGCGCGGCGAGGCCGTAGATCTCCGCGTAGCCCTTGCGAACACCCAGATCGTCGACCGGCCACACATCGAGTCGACCAAGCTGGAACATCAGGAACATCTCGGCGGTCCATCGCCCGATACCGCGCACTCGCGTGAGCTGCTCGACGATCTCGTCGTCCGAAAGCCGCCCGACCCGAGTCAGTCTCACCTCGCCCGACAGGATCTTGTCGGCCAGGTCGCGAATCGACGCCGTCTTGGCGCCCGAGAGCCCAGCCGCGCGCAACCGATCGACCGGCGTCGCGAGCACCGTCTCCGGCGTCGGCCGGCCGTCGAAGATCGCGACGAATCGACCGTGGATCGTGCGCGCCGCGGGCCCGGCAAGCTGCTGGTAGCAGACGGCACGTGCGAGCTCTTCGAAGTGGGTGCGACGCGGCCGACCCCGGCGAAGGTCGGGCGGGCCCGCCTCCTCCATGACCGAAATGAACACGGGGTGCTGGCGAGCAAGACCGGCGGCAGCAGCGTCGAGGTCGCCGCGATCACTCACGACGGGGCGCGGTCGACGTAGTACGGACGGACCGGTTCGTCGAAGCCAAGCACCGAAAACGGGCCCATGCCTTCGAAGCGGTACGCGTCTGCTGGATCGACCCGGTCGCGCAATGCCTCACTGACGAGCAGGGTTCCGGGATCGGCGAGGTTCACGAGACGCGACGCGAAATTTACCTCCGGACCATAGAAGTCGCCATACCCGCGCGCCAAACGACCGCACGCAAGGCCGCCGCGCAAGCGTGTGAGCACATCGTGAGCCTCGACGAAGTCGCGCAGCTCGAGTGCTGCATCACACGCTGCGTCTGGGTCGGGAACGACGAACATCACAGCGTCGCCGATCGTCTTTACCACGCGCCCACCCCGCGCACCGATGACCTCGGTCGCGTGACGTTCGAACTCGCCGATCGCCGCGCTGAGGCTCTCGGACATGAGGCGGTGGACCATCGACGTGGACTCAACGAGATCCATCCCGACGCGCCCATGATCGCGGTGCTCGCCTTGAAGATGCGAAACGTCTCGATGTCGCTCTCCCGGTACACCCACTCGTCGGGGTCGTAGGTGGGCAGACCGGCAGCGCGCGCCACGCGATCGACGACATCGAGCGGCACGCCGGCGCGCTCGCTCACCTCTCGCGTCGTCAATCGCGTCTCGCCGCCACGGCGGCTGAGCTCGCCTGCCAGCACCGGCAACCCACCGAGACCCCGGGCCTCGACCATCTCTTCGATCGTTGCGCCGCGCTCTGTGAGGTACTCGAGGAGCTCGAGGCGCTCGGTCGCATTCGCGGCCGTGGGGTCATAGAGACCGGCCGCTTCCAGCGCTGCGATGTCCACAGCACAACGGTACCGGCGCGACGCGAGAACCCTAAATGCCGGAGAAGAGATGCCGGAGAAGAGATGCCGAAGAAGAGATGCCGAATGACGGTCGGTAGCATGAGGCTCCGTGCGTCGCCTCTTCGCTCTGCTTGTCGTGGTCGCGCTTGGCTCGTTGGTGGGTTGCAGCGCAAACCAAGACGACCGACCGACGCTCGCGAAAGAGCCGGCTCGCAACTCTCCGACGACTACGTCGACACTGCCGTCGTACATCTCGTTGGTCGCCGAAGCTCGCGTGCTGCTCGTCCAGGTGTTCCCCGAACCCGACGACACGACGACCCCATCGAACTCGTTCGGCAACCCGTGGTTCGTCAACGACGACCGGCGACTCCCGGTCAAGCAGGTGTTTCTCGTCAAGCAAGCGGTCGACGACTGGTATGAGGTGTACCTGCCGGTACGACCCAATGGCACGACCGGGTGGATACGCAGCCGTGATGTGACGATCATCCAGTCGCCATATCGCATCGTCGTCGAGCTGAGCGCGCACCGCATCACCGTCTACAACGGCGACTCGATCCTGCTCCAGGAATCGGTAGCAATCGGGAAGCCGTCGACGCCTACCCCTCCGGGCACGTATTACACGAGGGTCCTGCTCAAGGCGCCCGACCCGAACACCGTCTACGGCCCATATGCGTATCCACTCTCCGGACACTCCGATGTGCTGACCTCGTTCAATGGGGGCGACGGTGAGCTCGGCATCCATGGCAACAACGACGCCTCCGTGCTAGGTCAGAGCGTCACGGCCGGCTGCATCCGCATGAGCAACGAAGGCATCACGAGTCTCGCCCCGCTCATCACCCTCGGTTCCCCCGTAGAGATCCTGGCATGAGCGTCCGCGCGCGCAAGTACGTCGCGTCCCTCATCGTCGTTGCCGCACTCGCCGCGGCGGTGCCAGCAGGGGCCGCAGCCCGAGCCCGTCGGCTTCCACCGTCGACGCGTGATGAGCTGGCTCAGATCTTCGATGCCAAGGTAGGTGTTCTCGGCTTCAAGACGACGCGCGCGCTCCTCCAGAACCTCGACACATACGCAAGCGATCCAAACGGTCGCCATCTCGCGATCTACCTCGAACCCATGGCAGACAACTTCACCAACGCCGAGTACGTCGCGAGCTTCGACGACGTGGCCAAAGTATTTCTTCCATTGGTGTTCAAGCGATGGAAGGGACTCAAGAGCTTCGACGTGTGCCTCGAACCACTCCCGAGCGACGATGCGAGTGAAGTGCCGCCACCAGTCACGCAGATCCAGGTCACACGACGCGGTGCACGATTGTTGGATTGGAAGGACGCGAGCCTCACCGACATGCTTTTTGCCGCCGTGGAGTACAAGGCGACCAAGAACCACGACGCCGACGTCTACGTCTTCTTCGACGATCGACTCGACATGGTTCCTGAATTGAAACAAGCACGGACTGAGTCAGCCCAACGCTGAGCCCCGCGAGGTTGGTTGACGAGTTGCTACCGTGCCGCTCGTGCAGATCAGCGGAGCGAAGATCCTCGTCACCGGCGCGTCATCGGGTATCGGCGCCGCCCTCGCACCGATGCTCGCAGCCAAGGGTGCGACCGTCGGCATCGTTGCTCGCCGCAAGGAGAAGCTCGAAGTGGTGCTCGAGCAATGCCGCGAGCATGCGCCAGCCTCACAACTCTGGACCGCGGACCTCGGCGATCTCGATGCCGCTGAACGCGTCGCGATCGAGGCCTGGGATGCGTTCGACGGGCTCGACTGCCTCGTGAACAACGCAGCGATCCCAAAGCGCACTCCCATGGCCCGCCTCACGAAGGAAGAGGTCGACACCGTGATGCGGGTGAACTTCACCTCCCCGGTGCGCATGACGCTCGCGTTGCTTCCCCGCTGGCTCGAGCGCGACCGCGGTTGCGTCGTGAACGTGTCGAGCATGGGCGGACGACTGGGCATCGCTCACGAAGGTGCGTACTGCGCGTCGAAGTTCGCGCTCTGTGGCTGGAGCGAGGTGATGGCGATCGATCTGCACGGCACCGGCGTGGAGGTGAAGCTCGCGCTCCCCGGTCCGATCGAGACTGAGATCTGGGACCTCCCCGACAACGAGCCCGCGCACTACAAGGGACCGTTCGTTCCCGCCGCGGAGTGTGCGGCCAGCATTTGCGACGCCATCGAGGGATCGGGGTTCGAGTACTACGTGCCGCCCGAGTTCCCCGGTGGGGGCGGAAGCCAGCACGGCATCGTGGTCGGCAAGACGAGCAACGTCGATGGGTTCCTCGGCGCGATCGCACAGATGGCCAAGGACTCCTGACAGTACGATCTCCCCTTTCCACGATTCGGCCAACGACTCGGAGGGGCACATGAAGCGCGCGGGTCTGGTTCTTCTTTCGGTGACGCTGGCGATTGGATTCGCAGCGGGACCGACAACCGCAGCCACGAAGGCCGCACCTGACGTCGAAGGTGCAGTCGTCGACTGCTCGGCCGGCACCTCGTGCGCCATCACCTGGGACGACCCGAGCGACCTCACGATCTTCTCCGGGACTGCGGTGGATGAGATCGACCGAAACGCACCCGGACTCGACGCCCCAGGCAACGCCGTAACCGTGACCGGGCTCGACCCGTCACCGCGCTACTACTTCGAGTTGGTCCCGACCGGCGCCGACAGCGGCACGGTGGTCGCCGACCGGTCGCTCGGATTGCCCACGTCGCCGAACTCTCGCGACATCGGCGGTTACGAGACCAAGGATGGTCACCACGTGAAGTGGGGCACCGTCTTCCGCTCCGAGGAGATCATCGAGCTGACCGACCCCGAGCTCCTCCGGCTCGCAAACTTCGGCATCAAGATCGTGTGCGACTTCCGCGGCGATGCCGAGGTGGAGAAGCGCGGCGCCGATCAGCTCCCAGCAGGAGCCGAGTACGTGCACCTCCCCGTGCTCGACGACAGCAACACGCTTCCGACCGACATCGAGGACGCCATCGTGAACAAAGACTTCGAGGCCCAGGAACGACTGCTCGGCGGGGGCCGCGCGACGGCGTTGTTCAGCGACAACGCAAAGTACCTCATCGAGAGCAAAGCCGCGCGCAAGGCGTACTCAAGCCTCATGGACCGGCTCACCGACCCGGAGGCGTTGCCCGCGTTCACGCACTGCACCACCGGCAAGGACCGGACCGGCTGGTCGACCGCGATCATCCTCACCGCACTCGGCGTGCCCAAGGACACCGTCATCGAGGACTACCTCCTCACCAACGAGTACGCGGCCGAGAAGAACGCGGGTCGCATTGAGTCGGCTACTCCGCTCATGGAACACCCGGAGTACCTCGTGGACCTGCTCGAAGTGCGCGCCGAGTACCTCGAGACGTCCTTCGACGCCGTCAACGAGAAGTACGGATCGTTCGCCAACTACCTGAAGAAGGGGTTGGGCGTGAGCAAGGCCGACCTCAAGAAGCTCAAGCAGAACCTGCTCACCGACTGATGAGCGATCACCCGATGGCTGACCGGCTCTTCTTCCGACAACTGCTCGCCGGTCGCGACTTCGCGACCGACGATCCCGTCGCGCGCCAGATGGTCAACTTCGTGTACCTGATCGGCGATCGCGAGAAGGGCGAAGCGGTCGCGGTCGACCCCGCGTACGGCGTCGACGAGCTCATCGATCTGCTCGGCGCGGAGGGGCTACGACTCACGGGTGTGCTCGCGACGCATTGGCACGCCGACCACGTCGGTGGCGACCTCATGGGGTACCCCATTCAGGGGATCCGCGACATCGTCGGGCGCGACGACGTGTCGGCACCGGTGCACATCCAGGCTCCCGAGGCCGAATGGTTGAAGAAGTTCACGGGCGTGTCCGACTCCGACCTCGTGCTCCACGAGAGCGGCGACGTGGTGATGGCCGGCGACATCCCGGTGACGCTGATGCACACACCCGGTCACACCTCGGGGAGCCAGTGCTTCCTCGTGGACGGCAAGCTGATCGCGGGCGACACGCTCTTCCTCGACGGCTGCGGCCGAACCGATCTTCCGACGGCGGATCCCGACGAGATGTACTTCAGCCTCACGCAACGCCTCGCCGCCGTCCCCGACGACACCATTCTCTACCCCGGTCACCTCTACTCCCCCGAACCGTTCGCCACGATGGGCGAGACGCGCAAGCGCAACTACGTCTTCCGTCTCCCGACCCTCGAGCAATGGCGCATGATGTTCGGATGATCCACATGGCCACCGATCGCCTCGACTCCGAGGTGGGGGCTGCGCTTACCGGTGCACACCTCGCCGAGATGGAACATCGGTACGGCGCCGGGGACGAAGAGGATGGACTCGTGCCCGAGCAGCTCGCGGCACCGCACGGCACGTTCCTCGTCGCGTGGATCGACGGTGTCGCAGTTGGGTGCGGGGGGCTCCGCCGTATAAAGCCGGGCATCGGCGAGATCAAGCGCATGTACGTGGCGCCGTCAACCCGACGCGCCGGCGTCGCCCGAACGATCCTGGCCGAGCTCGAGACGCACGCACGCTCGCTCACCTACACGCTGCTCAAGCTCGAGACGGGCATCAAGCAACCCGAAGCAATCGAGCTCTACCTGTCAGCCGGTTACGAGTTGATCGAGCCATACGGCGTGTACCAGGACTCCCCGCTCAGCCGCTGCTACTCCAAGGTGCTCGACCCATGAGAGCCGGGGCGTGGCGCACGGTTGCCCAGCACCGTGCCACGAAGGACCTCATGCGGGAGATCCGATCGCGACACCCGGGCCTGCGTGCGGCGATCGGCTCGGATCTCCGCCTGAGCGCCGCCAACCGGGACGAGCGCGCCGAGTACCACTCGCGCTGGGACGAGCTCGCGGGCGCGATCCGGCTCGCGTGGATCAGCGATGCGTTCTTCGCCCAGACCCTGTACCGACTCAAGGCTTGGCTCCAGCAGCGTGGCGTGCCAGTGCTCCCGCGCCTCGCACACCGCCTGGCGATGTCGATCGCCCAGGTGTGCATCGGTGACCCCGTGGTGATGCACCCGGGCGTGTACATCGCGCACGGCCAGGTCGTCATCGACGGCTTCGTCGAGGTGCACTCCGGCGTGGTGATCTCCCCGTTCGTGACCATC
>SHVJ01000043.1 GCA_009694295.1 Acidimicrobiia bacterium | reverse complement strand
GCCGAGCACCTCGCGGCCGTCGGCAAGCTCCCACTGCTCGACGCGCTCGAGGTATCAGGCCCACCGGTTCCGTCGGATCTCTCGTCGAGCAAGCGAGCAGACGGGTTGCTCGAGCAGGTCACGGTGCGAACCGGTGTGGTCGTTCCCGACGGGCCAGTGCTGCTGGTCGACGACACCTATCGATCGGGATGGACCATGACGGTGGCCGCGGCCCTGTTGTGCGAAGCGGGGGCCGCCGGCGCGCTCCCCTTGGTGGTGCACAGGCTTGTTTGACGTAAGGGCTCACATCGGTATGGACTCAGTCCAGTAGGGCTCGTTAGGACCTTCGGTCGAGCACGCCCCGGTGGCGCGGCAGGCCGAGGAGCTGCTCGGCGATGAGGTTGCGTTGGATGTCGGTGGTGCCGCCGTAGATCGACGTGCCCTGCGCGAATCGGTGGATCCACTCGAGCGTGCCGCCGACCGGGGCGCCCTCCTCGCCGCGGGGGAGCACACCGGTGGGGCCGACCATGTCGAGGAGGTCGGCCGCGTCCCTGATCAGCGCGGCGGATGTGGACACGCGCACATAAGGCCCCGGCGTGACGCTCATGAGCTCCCGGTCGAGAGCGGCCTCGGCGAGGCGATCGCGGACGCGCGGCTCGTCGATCGGACGCGAACCGTCGGACCGCGGCGCGTGCGCCCACTCGACGGCCGCGTCGACCAGCGCGCCGAGCACGCCGTACCAACCGAACTCGTTGAGCCGCGGCACGATCGGCTCGAGCCCGCCGGTCCCGTTCGGCATGTGGTGCTCGACCGCGAAACTACTCGACGCGACCTGCCACCCCGCACCCACGTCGCCGAGCCGGTACATGTCGCTGATGCGCACGCCGTCGTAGAACACGAAGTTGGTGCGCTCACCACCGAGGGTCTCGATGCCGCGCACCTCGACCCCTTCGGCGTCGAGCGGAACGAGGAACATGGTGAGGCCGCGGTGCTTGGGCGCGTCGGGGTCGGTACGCGCCGTCACCATCGAGTACTGGCACAGCTGCGCGCCGGTCGTGAACATCTTCTGACCGGTGATCACCCACTCCGAGCCGTCACGCACCGCACGGGTCTTGACCGCCGCGGCGTCCGAACCGGCATCGGGCTCGGTGTACCCGAACGCCATCAGCACCTCGCCGCGCGCGACGCCTGGGAGCACGTGGGCCTTGAGCTCGTCGCTGCCGAACACCCGCACGGTGGCGGCCACCAAATGGATCGGGCCGAACAACGGCAGCAGCGGACCGACGCGGCGGTGCATCTCGTACTCGACGAGCGACGCGCGCAGCGGGTCGAGGCCCGCACCACCCTCTTCGACCGGAAAGCCGGGGAACACCCAACCGCGCGCCCCCATCGCGAGCTGAAGCGACGGGATGAAGCCGTTGCCCTCGCGATGCTCCTTCTCGAGCATCTCCTCGGTGAGGTGCTCGCTGTAGAACGCACGGACCTCATCCCAGAAGGCGTGCGTGTCGGCGCTGAGCTCGAGCGGGGCGAAATCCATCGCTAGCGCTGCCCCGTCAGCTCGGGCTGCGCCGGGCCGTAGAGGTGATCCGCGATCGCCGCGAGGCGCGCTCGGGGGTCGCCGGCGAGCAGCGCGGCGCTCTTGGCGCGACGGAAGTAGAGCTGCATATCGGACTCGAGCGTGAACCCGAACCCGCCCTGGGTGTGGATGCCGACCGCCGTCGCCTGCTGCGCGGCGCGACAGGAATGGAGGTACGCCATTTCCATCTCGGCCGGCGCTTGCTCGGGCTCGTGGTCGGCGAGCCACGCGGCCTTCCACGCCAGGTGCCGCGCGCCTTGCACGGCGCCCGCCACGTCGACGAGGGGGTGCGCGATCGCCTGGAACGTGCCGATGGGCACGCCGAACGCCACCCGGTCCTTGGCGTACTGCACGGCGAGGTCGAGCGCGGCCTGCGCCATGCCCACGAGCGTTGCCGCGCTCAGCAGTCGCCACTCACGGCACGCATCGTCGAACGATGCGCGCGCCGGCGCGCCCGACGCCACCTCGAGCAACGACTCGTGCGGGTCGCCGGGGTCCCACCATGTCAACGGCTCCGACCCGATGTTGCGGGGCCCGCTCGCGGGCTCGCTACGGGTGGCGAGGACCAGGTGATTCTCGACGAACCCGACGATCCCATCGGCTACCGCGCCGCCCGGTACCAGCTGTGCCTCGCCCGCCCGCGCTGGATGCACCGCGAGTGCGACGCGGCGCGTGCCGGCCGCGATGGCTGCGAGCCACTCGGTGGTCGCGTTCCCGCATCGGGCGAGCAGACGCGCCGCGGTCACGACGGGGACCAGCGGGACGGGCGCGAGGCGATAACCCGCCTGCTCGGCGACGAGCGCGAGCTCCACCAAGCCGGCGCCGTCGCCACCGCGGTCGGGGGGCAACCCCATCGTCGGTACGCCGGTGCTCACAAGCTGCTGCCAGAGCTTTTCGTCGAAGCCGAGCGGCTCGGCGCTACGAACGCGGTCGATCGGACTCTCGCGCTCGAAGAAGCTCGCGAACGTGGCGCGCAGTGTCTCCTGGTCGTCGCTCAGCGAGAAGTCGTTGTTGCGCAGCTCCGCGTCGGCCATGGGGCGGCATTGTCGTGCCGTTCACGGCCTCCGCGCCAACCGCCGACGGCCAAGCCGGCGTGCCAGCGCGCCGTGGCATTGTCACTCAGCTCGAGTGCCTCGCGAGCCGCCGAGTGGGCGAGCGCGGCGCGGTTGACCGGTACCTGTCGTTGCTGGTGGGTCGTCATCGAAGGCGAGTGTGCAATGAGGTTGGGACATTGGCTTCGAGTCGATCGGCGGATCCGCGGTCGTTAGCTGCTCACGCGCTCGATGTGCTGCAGTTCGACCATGAGCGGCAGCAGATACCCGATGTAGGCGTTGGTGAGGGCGTACTGGGACTCGGGGCCTTGGGGGTCGCGGGTGTGGATGTCGATGATTACCCCACCTCGAGGAATCGACGCAGCGGCCTGGAACGAACTGTGATCGGGTTTCGGGGAAACATCGAACGTACTGCCGTGATCCGAATCCGGTCTGTTTCGCGGCGTCGATTAGGGGCCCTTCGGCGGGATATTGATCACCTGGCCGACAAAGACCACGTACGGGGCAGCGATGTTGTTGTAGGCCGCCAGCGCCTGTAGGTCGACACCGTTCTGAGTGGCGATCGCCGAGAGCGTGCCCCCGCGCGGCACCGTCACGGTGGCCAGGGGCGGCGCCACCGTCGTGGAGGTCGTGCTCGCCGACGTGGTTACGGTGCTCGCCACCGAGTCGGAGCTGCCGCCACCCGCCGTCACGCGTCCGATGATGAACGCGAGGATCACTGCCGTGAGCGCGATGCCGATCGTCGGCCGCAACGGAAGCAAACCGGCCGCGAACGGATTGTTCGCACCTCCACCACGACCGGGGTCATCGCTGTGCCTGGGGTCAGCGTACGCATCCGATGCGGCGTAGCCGTGCAGGTACCGATCGTCCTCGCCGTACGCGTAGCCGTCGTACGTCTCGTCTCGAGGCTGATCGGGGATCCGGGAGCCTCGCCCCATCGGGTCCTCGAAGGGTTCGTCGGGGTACCGATCGCTCCCGCGCAGTTCGTGTGAATCGGCGGGACGACCGTCGTGCCGCCGGGCCGGCGGTGGTTCCTCGCGCCGGACGGCACGGACGGACGAGCCGTCGTCGTAGGGATCCTCCGGGCGAGGCTCGCGAGGCATCCCCGGTCGTCCGGCCTCTCCCGGCCTGATCCACTTCCCCTCGTCGTGGGACATCCCCCACGAATCCACAAGGACATTGTGGGTGCCCACGCCGCCAACCACAAGCCACGACAAGCGGGTCTCGTGCCCGCCGCCGAATGGACCGGCGCCGATCCGCCGCTACGGAGATGACCCGGGGCCAAGCACACACAGCACGAGTCGTCGTTCAGCGCGGCGTCACGCCCCGCTCGCGGCTTGGTACGACCGCCACGCGCCGCGTGACCTCTTCGATCTAGCGGGTCTTGCTGATCGCCTGGGGATCGTTCGTCGCGAGGTTGAGGCCCTGCTACGGCGCAAGCTGCGACATGGATTCATACGTGCGGAGATGGCGCGGGTTCCACGTGCTGTAGCTCGACCATGAGTGGTAGTAGGTAGCCGATGTAGGCGTTGGTCAGCGTGTATTTGGACTCGGGGCTTTGGGGGTCGCGGGTGTGGATGTCGATGATCTGCACTCGGTCGTCTCGTTCTTTGTAGGCCTTGGCTTTGGTGACGATCTCCTCCATTTGGTCGCGGGTTTTCACGGCGAGGCCGAAGTGGTCGAGTGGCGGGGTGCGCATGTGCTCACCGGTCTCGGGGTCGCCGGGGAGCAGGTAGATGAACTCGAGGAACTTGCCGGTAGTGAGGATGAGCGGGTTGCCCTTCTCGCCGGTGTTGTCGCCTTCGGTCCAGCCGAACACCTCGCCGTAGAAAGAGAGGATGTCGGCGCGGCCCTGCTCGTCGAGCACCTTGGGGTCCATGCTCATGGCCACGTGGTTGAGGCTCGGTGCGTCGCTCATGGGATTCCTCCTGGGTGGGGCGGTCACAGCCGTGATGGTATGGGGGCCGCCGCTGTTGGGTCGCCGACTTGACAGCGAACGTATGTTCGTTTAGAGTGCCGAGAGCACTTCCCCCGGTTGCCACTTCCCCCGGTTGATGACCACGAACTCCTCGGGGAGGTGCCATGTCCGCCAAGATCAGCCAGGGTCTCGAGTTGTTGCGCGCGGGCGTGGCCGAGCTCGACGCCGACCGCCTGGATGGGCGCCAGGCCCGCCGGCTGGTCGAGCAGTTCGTGGAGTACCGCAAGCTCGCCGACGCGGGCACCACGCTGGCGATGCCCCGGGTGCAGGCGACGGCCGCCTGGGCGTCGGCCGGATTCTTCCGCGACGCCGCCACGTGGCTGGCGTCGGTGTCGGGTTCGTCGGTGGGTGCGGCGCGGGCAACGTTGGAGACCGCTGAGCGTGTTGCCGAGCTGCCGGCGACTGCTGAGGCGATGCGGGCCGGCCGCCTCTCGGGTGCCCAGACCAAGGAAGTGGCGGCCGCGGCATCGATGGACCCGTCGGCCGAGGATGCCTTGTTGGCCAGCGCGCGCCGCGACGGGATGAAGACGCTCAAGGAGCGGTGCTCGCGGGTGAAGGCCGCGGCGATGCCCGATCAGATGGCCGCGTATGAGGAAGCGCATCGGACGCGTCATCTGCGCCACTGGGAAGACGGGCCCGGCGCTGGTCGCATCGACATCCGGGGCCCCATCGACGCAACCGCGCGGATCATGGCCCGCCTCACTCCGTTCGAGCGCGAGCTCTTCGACGCGGCCCGCAGGTCGGGTGGCGAGTACGAGCGGGCCGACGCATATGCGTTCGATGCGCTGGTCGCAATGGCCGACGCGTCGGCCGGGGCGCGGGCGCCCGCGAAGCCGGGGGCCGACACGTCGATGGTGGTCCGCATCGACGTCGACGCGTTCCGGGGGTGGACCGAGCCCGGTGAGGTGTGCGAGATCGTCGGCGCCGGGCCGATCCCGGTCGCCGTCGCATTGCGGATGGCCAAGGGCGCGTTCATCAAGGCGTTGGTCACCGACGGCGTCGACGTGCACCAGGTGGTGCACCTCGGCCGCCGCCCACCGGCGATCCTCGAGACCGCGCTCGCCGAGCTGTACTCCCAGTGTGTGAAGGAAGGCTGCGACGCCACCCGGCACTTGGAGATCGACCACAACGAACCGTGGTCCGAAGGTGGTCCGACCCGCCTGTCGAACCTGAACCCGGTCTGCAAGTACGACCACCGCGAGAAGCACCGCCGCAAGCTGCGCCTCGTGGGTGAGGGCACCAACAAGCGCTTCGTCCCCGCCGCCGAGTGGACCGGCCCCGATCCGCCGCTCCGCAGATGACGCGGGGGCCAAGTACACACAGCACGAGTTGTCGTTCAGCGCGCCATCACGCCCCAGTGTCTCTTCGGGTCAGTCCAGTGCGCCGGTGGTCACGCCCCGGCGTGCCGATGTACGTGCACCTCGGGAACCGGGTGTCGCTGCGGCGGAAGGTTCCCCATCCGTGCTCTACCCTGATTGCGGAGGAGATCATGACTCCTGACGCCCACTTCCCATGAGGGCGTTCTCGAGTGGAGGCATCACCAGCCTTGACCGAACAACTCGGACCCGCAGCCGCGGCAGCGCTCATGGAGTGCATCCCACCCTTCGGGTGGCACGAGATCGCGACCAAGAGCGACCTCACCACGCTCGAGGAGAAGCTCGCGCTGCGCTTCGATGCTCGGATGCACGCCGAGATGAATCGGTCCATCAAGTGGACGGTGAGCGCGGTCTTCGGCGGCCTTGCCGCATTGGGTGTGGCAGTCGGCCTTGTTTCAGCCTTCGTGTCGTAGACACGGTGCCGCGGCACCCAGGGTCCTACGAGGCGGCGGGTGTGACCATCACTTTGCCGGCGAGGTCGCCGGCGGCGAGGCGGTGCATGGCGTCGAGCACGCCGGGTAGGCCGACGTCGTCGGCTTCGACGAGCTCGTCGAGGGGCAGCGCGCCCGATGCGAGCAGCTCGAGTGCGGGGGCGAAGCCTTCGGCGTCGTAGTTGTAGGCGCCGATGATCGTGAGCTCGAAGATGATCGCTCGGTTGTGGTTGATCTTCGGCATCTTGTTGCCGGTGCCCACGAACACGAGCGTGCCCGCGTAGTCGAGCTGGTCGAGCGCCTGCTCGGCCGCGCTGGCGTGGCCCGAGCATTCGAACGCCACGGTGAACGGCTGCTCCACGGGTTGGCCCATCTTCGCCGGGAGCAGCTCGTCGGGTGTGCACACCGCCTTCGCGCCCACCGCGAGTGCACGCTCGCGCCGGCGCGGCGCGGGCTCCGACACGGTGATGTCGTGCACCCCTTGTGCGTGTAGCACCGCGGTGGTGAGCAACCCCACCGGGCCGGCGCCGGTCACCAGCACGCGGTCGTCGGGCGTCACTCCGGCGAGGTGCACGGTGTGGATCGCGATCGCGGTGGGTTCGGTGAGCGCGGCGTGGCGCATCGACAGCCCGTCGGGGATGCGCAGCAGGCGCGACGCAGCCACCACCTTGTACTGCGTGAACGCGCCGGTGAACGCGAGGAAGTCGGTCGGCTCGCGGCGCAGGCACACCGACGGGCGGCCCCGCAGGCAGGCCCGGCACTCGCCGCAGCCGGGCGTGGCGTCGGCCACCACCCGCGCGCCGAGCTCCCAGCCGTCGACGCCGTCATCGCGCACACCGTCGCCGAGCGCGGCGAGCGTGCCCGACCACTCGTGGCCGAGCACCGTGTTGGGGCGGGCGTACTGCTCGAGCACCAGGTGCAGGTCGGTGCCGCAGATCCCGCAGTGGCTCACCTCGACCAGCGCCTCACCCGGACCGGGCACGGGGACGGGCACCTCGCGCACCGCCATGTCGCCGCCGCCGAGGTAGACGGCCGCGGGCATCTGCGCACCGGGCGGTGGGGTCACGAGCGAGATCGTACGGGGAGCCGTCACCCTTCGGCCCGGCGGGGCTCTTCTCCGCCATGGCCACTTCGATTGCTCGACCTCGTCGTGTCGCGAACCGGGCCGCAAGGTACCTTGCGTCCCCAGCGCTTCACAAGGTACCTTGTCGGTTGAGCGAGCCGTTCATCGCCGAGGCGGCCAGGAAGCACGGCGTCAGCGACGACGCCATTACCCATGCATTCAAAAACGCAATCCAAGTGGATGAAATCGACGAGGGGATGACCATGCTCGTCGGCGCAGATCGCGCCGGCAATCTCCTCGAGATCGCGTTCGTCCGCTTCGATGGTGAACCAGTCATCGTGCACGCGATGCGAGCCCGTCCCGCGAACCGGAGGTGAGCCGTATGCCCCGATCGTTGCAGGAGTTCCTTGACCACGCCGACGAACTTGCGGACTACTTCGAGAACCTCGACGTCGACTACTCGAAGTGGAAGGACGCCACCAACTTGAGGGCGGCTCGTCAAGCGTTCTTGGACCGTGTCGATGCCGAACGTCGAATCGCTGAGGCGGTCGAGCGGGCCCGCGCCGATGGGTTCTCGTGGTTCACCATCGGCGCCATGGTCGGCACGTCGGGCGAGGCCGCCCGCCAGCGCTATGGGAAGCCGGTGCCCAAGCGCTGACGCCCGCTCTCAGTTCCCGTGCGCCACTACGCTCCCGCCAGGAGCGATCGGGGGATCGCGCCGGAGGGGGGAACGTCATGGCCGGTCGGGTTCGCAAAGCACTCGTTGCGGCGGTTGCCGCTGCGCTTCTGGTTGCGGTGGCGAGCGTCGCCGGCGCCGAGAGCGGCCAGTCGGTCGGTGCCAAGGCCGATCCGAACGGGATCTTGCGCTACGCCCGCGACCTGCCCAACACCTTCGGCGACAACTTCAACCCCGGCACGCTGAACAACGACTGCTCGTACGCGGTCACCAACCTCATCTTCGAGTCGGTCACCAAGGACGGCAGCAACACTGAGATCAGCGGTGGTGTCGCCGAGAGCTGGGAGGTGAGCCCCGACTCGCTCACCGTCACCCTGCACCTGCGCGCCGACAACGGGTTCTCCGACGGCACCCCCGTCGACGGCGAAGCCGTGAAGGCCAGCCTCCTGAACACCAAGAAGAGCCCGCAGCGCACGTCGCTGTTCGCCATCGACACGATCGACGTGCCCGACCCGCTGACGGTCGTGCTTCACCTCGCCACGCCGGTCGCCGGCGACCTGCTCTGGGCGTTCAGCTACATCGACGGTCAGATCGTGTCGCCGTCGTCGCTCGCCGATGCCGAAGAGCACCCGATCGGCTCCGGTCCGTTCCTGCTCACCGGTTTCGAGGCCGGGCAATCGATCACGCTCGAGGTGAACGAGACGTACCACGACGCCAAGAAGTACAAGCTCCACGGCGTCGAGTTCGTGCAGGTGGGCCAAGGGCCGCAGGCGGTCACCGCGTTGAAGTCGGACGAGGTCGACATGATCGACCTGCGCCCCGAAGACTTCCCCGCGGTCAAGGCCGACCCGTCGCTCGGGATCAGCGTCACGCCGTCGCTCGACTACTCGCTGATCCAGCTCCGCCAGGACACCGCGCCGTTCGACAACGAGGAAGTGCGCGCCGCGCTCGAGTTCGCGGTGGACCGCAAGGCGATCAACAAGGTCGTCTACAACAACCAGAACGAGATCGCCGACCAGCCGTTCCCGAAGGTGTCGGCCGCGCACAACAAGAGCATCGAGGGCGACTACTCCTACAAGCCCAAGAAGGCCAAGGCCATGCTCGAAGCCGCGGGCTTCCCCGACGGCGTGAGCTTCGACATGGTGATGCCCGCGGGCGCGCCCACGTTCGAGCGGATGGCCCCGCTGCTGAAGAACCAGATGGCCAAGGCCGGCTTCGATGCCACGATCATCCCCGTCGCCGGCGGCGAGTACTTCAGTGAGGTGTTCGGCAAGAAGACGGGTCAGGCGGTGCTCAGCCTCGCCCTCACGAACGGTCCCGCGTCGTGGAACAACTTCCAGAGCAACTACTCCCAGACCGGTTTCGTGGCGAACGCGTTCGGTTCGGTGCGGCCCGACATCGAAGAGCTCGTGGTCGACGCGCGCACGACGATCGACGACCCCGAGGGCTCGGGCGAGCTCATGCAGCAGGCCGGCGCGCTCGTGATGGAGAAGGGATACGAGGTCCCGCTGGTGTTCGAGCAGTCGATGGTGGCCTACAGCAAGGACCGGGTCGGTGGGCCGCCCAAGGCTCCGATCGGCGCGTGCCGCTCCAACCTCGAAGGCGTGTTCATCAAGAAGTGACGTAGCTCGCAGCGCTCATGGCTACGTTCATCCTGCGGCGGTTGCTCGCGCTCATCCCGCTGCTGCTGCTGATCTCGTTCGTGGTGTACGCGCTCGTGCTCATCGTGCCGGGCGACCCGTCGTACACGTTGGCCGGCGGTACGAAGGCCGATCCCGCAACCATCATCCGCATCCGGCATCAGCTGCATCTCGACGAGTCGTTCCTCTCGCAGTACTGGCGTTGGTTCACACATGCGATCCAAGGGGATCTCGGCCATCCACTCTTCAACCGCGGCACCGTGGCCGAGAACATCTGGCAGCGGTTCCCCATCACGCTGAGCCTCGCGTTGGGCGCGATGGTGGTGTCGTTCCTGATCGGGATCCCCGCGGGCATCCTCTCGGCGATCCGTCCGGGCACGTGGCTCGACCGGCTCGTGACGCTGGGATCGAGCACCGGCATCGCCATGCCCGACTTCTGGGTGGCGATGATCCTCGTGAGCTTCTTCGCGGTGAGCAACAACATCCTCCCGTCGCTCGGGTGGGTGCCGATCTCCGAGTCGTTGTGGGGATGGTTCGAGCACCTCATCCTTCCGTGCGTAGCGCTCGGCCTGGCCGGCGGCGCGACGTTGGCGCGCCAGCTCCGCGGCTCGTTGATCGACGTGCTCGACCAGGACTACATCCGCAGCGCGCGGGCGATGGGGCTGCGTGAGCGCGAGATCATCGGCAAGCTCGCACTCAAGAACGCGGCGGCGGCCCCGCTCACGATCGCGGGCATCCAATTCGCCTACCTGCTCGGTGGCACGTTCATCATCGAGAACATCTTCTCGATGCCTGGTCTCGGGAGCTACTTGCTGTCGGCGACGGGCTCGAAGGATCTGCCGGTGATCCAGGGTGGTGTGCTCGTGGTCGCGCTCATCTTCGTGCTCGTGAACCTGGCCGTCGACATCGGGTACGCGTACCTCAATCCCAAGGTGCAGCTTCAATGAGGCCGGTGCAGCTCCAATGAGCCTGTCGTCGCCCGTGGGGATGCCGACCGCACCGGTTGGTGAGCACGACGCGCCCGAGGACCAGCTCATCTCGAGCACGCGCCGCTTCTGGTCGCGGTTCTTCGCCAACAAGGTGGCGGTGGCCGGGCTCGTGTTCATCGTGGTGATGGTGGTGGTCGCGATCTTCGCCAACGTGCTCGCACCGCATTCGGAGACCGAGACCTTCTCGCGCGTGAACTCCACGCCGTACGGGTCGCACTGGCTCGGCACCGACTTCATCGGCCGCGACATCTTGTCGCGGCTCATGTTCGGCGCCCGCGCGTCGTTCCAGGTGTCGTTCCAGGTGGTCGGCATGGCGGCGCTCGCCGCGATTCCGATCGGCTTGATCGCCGGCTACTTCGGCGGACGGGTCGACAGCGTGATCATGCGCATCATGGATGCCGGCTTCGCGTTCCCGCCGCTGATCCTCGCGTTGGTGGTCGCATCGCTCCTCGGCCGGGGAAGCCTGTTCAACATGTCGATCGCCCTGGCGATCGTGTTCGTGCCGGGGTTCGTGCGCTTGTTGCGGGGTCAGGTGCTCGCGGTGCGGGAGGAGACGTTCGTCGAGGCGTCGCGCTCGCTCGGTGCCGGACACTTCCGGATGATCCGGCGCCACATCTTCCCGAACGTGGCATCTCCGCTGATCGTGCAGCTCGCCCTCGCGCTCGGTTACGCGCTGCTGGCCGAAGCCGGCTTGAGCTTCATCGGCCTGGGCGTGCAGCCCCCGGGCGCGAGCTGGGGCGGCATGCTCAACCAGGCCTACGGGCAGATCTTCGTGGCGTCGTGGCCGTTGATCGTGCCGGGCGTTGCCATCGCGCTCACCGTGCTGTCGTTCAACGTGATCGCCGACGGGTTGCGCGATGCCCTCGGCCGCGAGCGCTTCAAGTCCGACGCATGAGTTGTTCATGAGTGCTGATGACGCGCTGCTGACGGTGTCGGGGCTCGGCATCGAGTTCGCCGGGGTCGACGGGTGGATCCAGGTGGTCGAAGACGTCGGGTTCTCGATTGCGCCCGGCGAGACGCTCGGGCTTGTGGGCGAGAGCGGCTCGGGCAAGACCGTCTCCGCGCTCGCCGTGATGGGCCTGATCGCGCGGGCCAATGGGCGGGTCACCGGCTCGATCCGCTTCGACGGCCGCGAGCTGCTCGAGCTCGCCGACGACGACATGCGCCTGGTGCGCGGCGCCGAGATCGCCATGATCTTCCAGGAGCCGATGACGAGCCTGAATCCCGCGTTCACGGTTGGGAACCAGATCGCGCGTGCGGTGCGTGCGCACCAATCGGTCTCGAAGTCCAAGGCCATGGCGCGCGCCGTCGAGATGCTCGACCTCGTGGGGATTCCCGACGCGCGTCGCCGCGTCGACGACTACCCGCACGCCTTCTCCGGCGGCATGCGCCAGCGGGCGATGATCGCGATGGCGTTGTCGTGCGATCCGAAGCTGCTGATCGCCGACGAGCCCACGACCGCGCTCGACGTGACCGTGCAGGCGCAGATCCTCGACCTCATGCGGTCGATCCAAGCCGAGTTCGGCACCGCGGTGCTGTTCGTGACCCACGACTTCGGTGTGGTCGCCGACATCTGCGAGCGAGTGGCGGTGATGTACGCGGGCGAGATCGTGGAGGAAGCGCCGGTGCACGAGGTGTTCGTGCGCCCGCACCACCCGTACTCGGAAGGGTTGCTGGCATCGATGCCGCAAGCGGCGCGGCCGGGCGAGCGGCTCACCGTGATTCCCGGTCAGGTGCCGCGGCCCGGTTCGTTGCCCGACGGGTGCCGGTTCCACCCGCGTTGCTCGTACGCGCAGCCGGAGTGCATCGCCGCGCCGGTGCCGCTGACGCGCCGGAGCGAATCTGGAAGCGACGCCGCGTCGGCGCGCTGCGTGCGCGAGAGCGAGCTCACGCTGCAGGGCGCGCCGGAGATCTCGGCGGCGACGGCGCCGTCGGCCGCGGTGGGCGCGGCGTCGGCACCGCTGCTCGAGGTGCGCGGCTTGCGCAAGGAGTTCCCGATCGTGCGCGGGTTCCTGCGGCGCGTGCAGGGGCACGTGCACGCCGTCGACGGCGTCGACTTCTCGATCGCGCCCGGGGAGACGCTTGGCCTTGTGGGGGAAAGCGGCTCGGGGAAGTCGACGGTGGCGCGCCTCGTGCTGCGGCTGATCGAGGCGTCGGGTGGATCGGTGGTGTTCGCGCCCGATCCAGAGCAAGCGGGGACCGACATCCTCCAGCTCGGCGGGCGTGCATTGCAGCGCGGCCGGCGCGAGATGCAGATCATCTTCCAAGACCCGTACTCGTCGCTCGACCCGCGCTCCACCATCGCCAACGCGGTGGGTGAGCCGCTCGAGATCCACGAAGGCCTGCGCGGGAAGGAGCGCGACCAGCGCTCCGGCGACCTGCTCGAGCTGGTGGGCATGGGTCGGCACATGCTGAGCCGCTACCCGTATGAGTTCTCCGGGGGGCAGCGCCAGCGCATCGCGGTGGCTCGTGCGCTCGCGCTCAATCCGCGGCTCCTCGTGTGCGACGAGCCGGTGAGCTCGCTCGACGTGTCGACCCAGTCGCAGGTGATCAACCTGCTCGCCGATCTCCAGGAGCGGCTGGGGTTGGCATACCTCTTTATTGCGCACGATCTGTCGGTGGTGCGCCACATCAGTCACCGCATCGCGGTCATGTACCTGGGGCGGATCGTGGAGATCGGCCCGGCCGCCGACGTTGCGCACAGCCCGACGCACCCGTACACCGAGGCGTTGCTGTCGGCGATCCCGGTGCCCGATCCGGTGCGCCAACGCGAGCGCAAGCGCATCGTGCTCGAAGGCGACATCCCAAGCCCCGCCGATCCCCCGAACGGGTGCCGCTTCCACACACGCTGCCCGTACGCGATGGACGTCTGCGCGCTCGAAGATCCCGCGCCGTTCGAGACACCGAACGGCACCACGGTGTGGTGTCACCTCCACACCGCGGGCCCATCGCTCGCCGGCGACACCGTGCTGTCGCTCACCACTACCGCATCGTCAGAAGCGCACGCCTGAGCCTTCAGCGCTTGGGTGGGAGCGAGCCCACGAACTCGAGGCCGCGGTCGACCCAGTGCTCGAGCTGCGCCCGATTCGCGACACCGGCAGCGCGCACGAAGACCATGGTCTTCATCGGCCGACCCGTGAAGTCCATCTCGCGTGCGTCGGGGTGCGCGAGTGCTTCGTCGTAGCCGTCGGCACCGACCCGCACCATGAGCTCGTCACCGACGATGCCCACGCACATGTGGCCGCTCACCATCACGCACAAGCCGCCGAACATCTTGCGCTCGCTGAGACGCGGATCGTCACCGATGACCGCGCGCACCCGATCGGCGAGCTCCTCGCTGTACGCCACAGGCGGAAATCGTATGGGAACCGCCACCGTTCGGCCCGACGAGGCTCTTCTCCGTCGTGTTCTCCACGATCGCTTCGATGAGGAGATCGGTCGGCGTTGCTGGGTGCCGGTCGCAATCTCCGTCATCATCTGGACGGTCGCCATCACCTTGGAGATCGCCGAAGAGAAGTAGCACTGCCTTCCGCGGCTGGCGCGGAAGACTTTTTCAAAGAATGGCCGTGACCTGGGCAAACGTGGCCCAGAAATCGCGGTGCGACTTGACAGCACGAACATACGTTCGATAGGGTGCCGAGAGCACTTCCCCCAGTTGGGAGCACTTCCCCCAGTTGATGGTGTGACGAGTTGGTTCGGCCAACTCCTCGGGGAGGTGTCATGTCCGCCCAGTTGACTGAGGGCAAGATCGCCCAGGGCCTCGAGCTGCTGCGTGCGGGTGTGGCTGAGCTCGATCCCGACGTGTTGGATGGGCGTGAGGCGCGGCGGTTGGTGGAGCAGTTCGCCGAGGCCCGCAAGCTCGTCGATGCCGGCACGACGTTGGCGGTGCAGCGCGTCAAGGTCACGGGGGCGTGGGCCGGTGGGTATCACCGGGACGCGGCCACGTGGTTGGCCTCACTTGCTGGTACGTCGGTGGGGGCGGCGCGGGCCACGTTGGACACTGCCGAGCGAGTTGCCGAGCTGCCCGAGACCCAAGCGGCGATGCGGGCCGGGCGATTGTCGGGCGCGCAGGCCAATGAGGTTGCTGCCGCGGCGAGCGCGGATCCGGATGCTGAGCGGGAGTTGCTGCGCAGCGCCGAGCGCGACGGGATGAAGACCTTGAAGGACCGCTGCGCCCGAGTGCGCGCGGCGGCGCGTACCGATGAGATGGCGAACTACGAGCGCATCCGCAAGGCCCGGTCGATCCGGCATTTCGAGGATCCCGACGGCACCGGCCGCATCGACGTGCGAGGCCCGGTCGATGCCACGGCGCGGATCATGGCGCAGATGGTCCCGTTCGAAAAGGAGCTGTTCGCGGCGGCTCGCACGACCGGCGAGTACGAACGGCCCGAGGCGTACGCATTCGATGCGTTGGTCGCGATGGCCGATGCCTCGAACGGGGAGCGGGCGCCGGCGAAGTCGTCGGGAAACGACACCACGGTCGTGGTGCGGCTCGATGCCGCGGCGTTACGCGGGTGGACCGAACCCGGGGAGGTGTGCGAGATCGTCGGCACCGGACCGATCCCGGTGGCGGTCGCGTTGCGGATGGCCCAGAACGCGTTCTTCAAGGCGATCGTCACCGACGGCGTCGACGTGCACTCCGTCGTGCACCTCGGCCGCAAAGTCCCGGCCGTCCTCGAGACCGCACTCGCCGAGCTCTACTCGCAATGCGTGGTCGAAGGCTGCGACGTCAGCCGACATCTCGAGAACGACCACAACGTGCCCTGGTCAGAAGGCGGACCCACGCGCCTCTCGAACCTGAGCCCGTTGTGCAAGTACCACCACCGCTACAAGCACGCGAACAAGCTCCGACTCGTCGGCGAAGGCACCAACAAACGCTTCGTGCCCGCCGCCGGGTGGAACGGCCCCGACCCGCCCGCACGACAGTGATCGCGGCGCAAGGGAGAAATCGATTCGTGGAGTGGCAAGTACGGTGCCCCGATGATCTTGGAACTGGTGATCCTCAATGTGCGTGCGGGTGAGAGTCCGGCGTTCGAAGCGGCGTTCGACGAGGCGAGGGCGATCATCTCGTCGATCCCGGGGTTCGATCACCTCGAACTGCAGCGCTGCCTCGAGACGCCCGACCGGTATGCACTGCTCGTGGGGTGGGACACGTTGGAAGCACACACCGAGGGGTTCCGTGGCTCACCCGAGTTCGAGCAGTGGAAGGCGTTGCTGCACCACTTCTATGAGCCGTTCCCAACCGTCGAGCACTACGAACCGCTATTCCAGGTGGCCCGTCCGGCCTGACCCGCGCCGACGGTCATCGCACCGTCACACCCCGGTGCGATGATCGCCGCACGCCTCGGGAACCGGGCGTCGCCTCGGCGGAAGGTTCCCCACTCGCTTGCTCCGGCCCTGCGAGGAGGGGAATATGGCTCCCGACGAACGTTCTCGAGTGGAAGCATCACAAGCCTTGGCTGATCAACTCGGACCTGCCGCAGCCGCCGCGCTGATGGAGTGCATCCCGCCCTTCGGGTGGCACGAGATCGCGACCAAAGCCGACATCGCCGGACTTAAGGTCGATATTGCTGACTTGGAGGAGAAGCTGTTCCTCCAATTCGACGCTCGACTCCATGAAGAGATGAACCGCTCGATCAAATGGACGGTGCTGTCGCTGTTCGGCGGACTCGCCGCGATCGGCGGCGCGGCTGCGGGCATCGCGGCCATCGTCTCCTAGATCCAGCCCCACGTCAGCAGGTGTTCGACGTGGCCCGTCCGGCCTGACGGCTCGGGTGGCGACTCCGTAGATTGTCGCCCGAGCAGGAGGAGTGAGCGATGACACAGCAAGTGCGGAGGTTGAGGCTCATCACTGTCGCGGCGCTCGTGCTCGCGACCATGATGCTCGGGTCCTGCTCGAAGATTTCTGAGCTCACCGACGACCTGGCCGAGACCCTCGGCCATTCTGCAGACGAAGTGCAGCAGCAGCTCGAGGAGCTGGCGGACGAAACTGGGCGCACTGTTGACGACCTGGCCCGGGACGCTCAAGCGCTAGCTGACGACCTGCCGCTCGACACGATCGATCGCATTGGCCGACTGGCGTCGGGATTCGGCATCGGAAGTGCAATAGCGATCGACGTGGTGTGTGGTGCGCTCGACAAGGTGGGCGACGACGGCGAGGTGTCGACCGAGGAGCTCGCGACCGTTCTCGCGAGCGAGGCCATCGAAGCGGGCATCGACAACACCACCGCGTATGCCTCGCAGGTGTCCCAGATCCTCTTGGACGGTGACCCCGACAACGAGTACGACGTGACCAACCTGGCGCTCGATCAAGTGCGCACCTGCGTGCTCGAGAACGTCTGACCAGGGAGCCGACAAGAAAGAGGACAGCCGGAACATAGGCCTGTTGGATGGCAAGGTCGCGATCGTCACCGGCGCCGGGCACGGTGTGGGGCTACCGGCCGCATGGTCCAGCAATCGCAAGAACCCCTAGTTCTTCTCGACCGACTCGTCTCGCGGGCAGTGTCACACCCCCCCCTGTGAGGATGAGTCCAGAAAGTTCCCAGCACTTCCCCGGTGCGATGAGCCCGAGGAGATGCGACAATGGCTCTTGATGAGGCACGGCGATACGAACTGCACGAGGCCGCCCGGCGAACGCTTGGTGATGCTCCGGGAGACACACTGATGGAGATGCTTCCGCCAGTCGGCTGGGCCGACGTCGCCACGAAGCACGATCTGGTAGCGATGAAGGGCGATCTGGTCGCGATGAAGGACGACTTCGCCCTAAAGCTTGCAAACTTCGAGATCAAGATGCAGTCGATGGTGCTGGCGTCCGAGCACCGGCTGATCTTCTGGATCGTTGGCTCACTGACTGCTGGCCTCAGTATCGCGGTCGCGGTCGCGGTAGCTCGCTCCGTCTGACTACGTACCTTCCGTTCCAAACGGGAGCTCGTCGCCGCCCGTCGTCGCTCTCTTTCCCTTGCCCTTGGGTTCTGGGGTTGAGCGCAGGAAGTGCTTGCCGAGCGCGTCGGTCTGGCGTTGGTACGACGAGCCTTGGCCGGAGTCGCCGTAGAAGATGGTGGGCTCGTCGAGCATGCGCTCGAACGTGAGCTTGCAGACGCGCTGACCGTTCTCGATGCTGAACGGCACGTCGTGAGCTCGCACCTCGAGCGCAGCCCGGGCGCCCTGTTGGGCGCCGCCTCGACTGAAGCCGAAGCCGGGATCGAAGAAGCCCGCGTAGTGCGTGCGCAGCTCGCCGCTCGTCGGGTCGTATGCGGTCATCTCCGCGGCGAGGTCGGGCGGGATCGACACCGCCTCGTTCGACATCAACAGGTAGAACTTCCGCGGCGACAGCACCACGCGGTCGGCTTCCTCGCGGTGCACCTGCTCCCAATACGGCGCCGGTGCGACCGCGCCGTCCTTGGTGAGGTCGAGTGCCGGCGCGTGCTCACGCGCGCGGTACCCGACGCGCCCATCCTTGTCGCCGCGTAGGTCCAAGCCGAGGAACATCCCGTTGCTGAGCGCGAGTTCGTCGGCGGGGATCGGCACGCCGCCCTGGTAGAGGAGCGGCACGCGGCTGTGGTGCTCGCGCACCTCGTCGTCGGTGAGATCCGCCCGTCCGACCGAAAGGCGCACCTGGTTCAACGTGAGGTCTTCGCGCACGCGCACTGGGAACGACAGCGGCACCACTTCCAGGTAGAGCTCGCCCTCGTAACCAGTCTCGATCTCGTCGAACCGGTAGCTGCGGTCGGTGATGATGCGGGTGAACACGTCGATGCGACCGGTCGAGCTTTTCGGGTTGCCCTTCGCTCGCACGTTCGGGGGGAGGTGCAGCCGTTCCTTCAACGGGATGAGGTACGGCCGCTCCGGCTCGAGCAGCACGCCCTCGCCGGTGAGGCTGAACGTGTCCTCGATGAAGGCCTTGGCCTTGCGCGCCACCGGCTCGGTGTCGGGCAGGAAGCTGCATCGGATGCGGTGGGCCACCTCGCCGAGGCGCAGGTCGAGACTCGCGGGTTGGAGGTTGGCCTCGGGGATGTCGGAGTCGGCGGCGATCACCCCGGCGCTGATCGCGTCGCTCAGGAGCTGGTTCGGCAGCACACCTTCGCGATCGGACGGGAGGTTCAATGCCGGAGCCACCCGCTGATCGTACCGACCGTTCCTCCAGAGCGGGTGAGGCGGAGCGCTCGGCTACGTCACGGTCGCGAGCCCGCGAGTAGAACGTGGGGACCAAGGGGAGGTCCACCGTGATCGCATCCGTGCACATCGCCGACATCAGCCGCCGCGCCGCGTTGCGTGTGCTGCGCAAGGCCCCGACCGCGGCGACGGTTCCCGGGTTGCGCTTCGCCAACAACGCCCTGGCCGCGCCGCTCAGTGGCTCGCTGCTCGCGGCGCCCCAGTTCGGGCGCGCCGGCCTCGTCGCCTTCTGGGACGACGAGGCCTCGCTCGACCACTTCCTTGCCGAGCACCCCACCGCGCGGGCGTTGGCCGACGGCTGGCGCGTGCGACTCGAGCCGCTGCGCATCCACGGGAGCTGGCCGGGCGTGCCCGACGACCTGCCGCGGTCGCGCACGGTCGACCACGTTGGGCCCGCGGCCGTCCTCACTCTTGGGCGCCTGAAGTTCAACCGCGCCCTGGCGTTTCTTCGCACGAGCGCGAAGGCCGAAGGCGCCGTGGTGAACGCGCCCGGGATGCGCTGGGCGACGGGACTCGCCAAGCCGCCGTTTGTTTGCACCTGCTCGCTCTGGGAGTCGGACGACGCGGTGCGCGCCTACGCCTACAGCGATGCGCCGCCTGAACATTCGAACGCGATCGCAACCGACCGTGCGAAGGGGTTCCACAAACAATCGGCGTTCATCCGGTTCCGTCCGTACGGATCCGAAGGCAAGCTCGACGGCAAGAACCCACTTCCCGAGTCGTGGATGTCCACATGAGGGTTCTGGGGTGACGATCAACAAGCTGCTCATCGTGCGGGGTCTGCTCGCGATCCTCATGACCGTGTTCGCGGTGATGGCGTTCAGTGACGGCCGCACGGGCATCGGCGTGATCATGGCGTTGTTCGTCATCGTCAACGTCGTGCTCATCATCTCGATCGCCACCAAGCACAACGACTTCAGGTGGCGACTCCTGGGCATCTTCCGCGCCCGGCGGTGACCGACCGAGCCAGCGAGGAGCACAAGGCCGCGTACCTCGCGACCGAGGTGTTCGTCGATCTCGACGGTGAGCGCATCGACGCCAGCGACGCCGCCCGTCGACTCGGCGGCCCACTGTTCGTACTGACCGCGCACAACCCGGCGAGCGATGTGCGCCCCGACGCCGAGAACGAGGCTCAGAACGCCGCGCTCAAGGCCGACATCGAGGCGATGGGTCTCGAGTCCTACGAGGCGATCGGCCGCTCACCCGACGGTTCATGGTTCGA
>SHVJ01000042.1 GCA_009694295.1 Acidimicrobiia bacterium | reverse complement strand
ATGGGGTCGGTGATGGGGTCGGTGATGGGGTCGGTGATGAGGTCGGTTGACGGGGTTCTGATTCACCGACCACGACTTTGAAGAGTGGGACGGGCTCTTCGAGTCCCTTTAGGGCGACGGCACCCATCGACTCCATCGGTGGAACGTTCACGAGCCGCTGGATCATCGCTTCCGGGAGCACGATCTCGCCCTTGCCGGCCTGACTGCACAGGCGGCTCCCGAGGTTCACGGTGTCGCCCACGATGTCGTACTGCCGGCGGCGCCCACCACCGATGTGTGCGGCGACCACGTCGCCCACGTTCATGCCGATGCCGAACTTCACCGGCGGGATGTTGATGTCGGCAAGCAGGGCGTCGAGCTCGGTGGCTCGATTTTGGATCTCGATCGCGCAGTCGAGCGTTGCCTGCGCGTTGTTCGGGATCGGGAGGGGTGCTCCGAAGACGGCAAAGACTTCGTCGCCCACGAACTTGAGCACGGTGCCCTTGTGACTATGGATGATCTCCGTGAGCAGGTCGTAGAAGTGGTTGAGCATCGCTCGAACCTCGGTCGGTTCCAGCGTCGCTGAAAGTGGCGTGAAACCGCGGAGGTCGCAGAAGAACAACCCGACGTCGACCCGCTCACCTTCGATGTGCGAGTCGAGCGCTCCCGACTCCTCGAGCTGACGCGCCACCTCTTCCGGTACGTACTGAGCGAACAATGACGACACCCGACGGCGTTGCCGAGTCTCAGTGAGGTACCGCAGCACGAGTGCTCCGATGAACGCGACGACGACGACGCCGCCCAGCCCGAGCACGATGTTCATGATGTCGCCGTGATCGAATCGGTAGAAGGCGGTGAGGAGGTAGCCGCCAGGGAACCAGGGTGGGATGCCCATGATCAGGAGTACCACGATGATCGAGATCCACACGGGAAGGAAAAGCACGGCGAGCGCAACGACGAACGCGAGGAGGCCGACGGTGATCGTGTTCTCGAGGTCCGACACTGGCTCGAGGTAGAACTTCGTCAGCATCGTGTTCAGTGCGTTGGCGTGGATGAGCACACCGGGGTAGGTGTTCGACTTGTCGACCGGAGCGAGCAAGGTGTCGCCCGCGAGCGTCTCGGTCGCACCGATGAAGACGATCTTGTTGCGGAAGCGATTGGGGTTGGCCGCTCCCGTCACGACGTCGGCAGCAGAAACGATGGCGTGATCCGCGACGCTGTCGAGCCCTGCCGCGAAGTTGAGGCGCATGACATGACGACCGGTCGTGGGGATGAGGCGTCCGCCGGCGATCACTCCATTCGGGCGCACGGTCGGCTGACCCGTCTCACCGTGGTATGCCATGAGCGCTGCAAGTGAGAGCGACGGGATGATCGAGCGGCCGTCGTCGTACACGAGTGAGACCGAGCGCACGACGCCGTCGGCTGAGTCGCTAATCACATTCACGTGACCGATCCTCGTGTTACCGGCGTCGACGAAGACCGGCTCGGGAGTCACGTTGGCCTCAACATCGAGGATGTCGTCGGTGTCGTTCTTGGTGTCGTCCGTCACGTACGACGCGCCGATTACCGGAGCGCGAAGCCCTGCGAGAGCGTCCGCGAATTCCGCATCTTCGGGCTTTTCGCTCGTGAAGACGACGTCCCACACGACAACGGCGGCGCCCGCCGCAGCGAGTTGGCGGGCGATCAAGGCTTGCGCGGCGCGCGTTGGGGTCACGGACCCCCTGATCAGCCCGTGCTCCGGATCATCGAGATTGATCAGCTTGCTGTCGAGGGCCACGACCACGACGCGCGGATCGGTCTTGGCGGAAGGGAACAGCGCGTCAGATGCGCGGCGCTGAAAGCCATCGAACGCCCCAGCCGACAGTCCTGCGGCCGTGCGTGAAGGCACCCACGATCACCGCGACTACGAGCGCGTAGAGGAGCTTGCGGAGAGTCTTGGTCACGAGCGGTCATCATGGCACCCACCGGTGGAGCCGCTCGGGCTTCAGCCGGTCACGTTGGGCACGGCCACAACCGGGGTCGCGGCTGGAGCGGTGCCGGCGCCGGCCGTCCCGCTTCCGGGCACGTGGTCGCCGCCACCCGCGGGCGGATTGTCGATCAGCACCGGTGGCGAGCTCGCCGCAGTGATCGTGATCGGGTTCGTCGGGAAGAAGACGCCGTTCCCGAGCGACATCGCGCACGAGACCTCCACGTTGTAGGGGCCCGCCGCGGTGGCCGGCGGCACGACGACCGAACCCATCGACGTGCCACCGGGGAACGTGCCCGAGGCCACGAGGACGTTGCCCGGGCCGCGCACCTCGATCGTGCTGTCGAACGGGACGCCCGGTGGGGGCGGGGTGATCCCGTTGTTGCACGGGCCGTAGCCGTTCACGGTGACGGTGGACCCGGCGACGACCGGGTTCGGGGAGAGCGACACGTTGGCTGGGCCCGCGCCGGCTTTGCCTCCGAATGCGCTGAACGCCAACGCCGCGGCAGTGGCCGCGATCGCCAAGGCGAGCATGGGTCGGTTCATCGTGCTGTGCCCTCCTCCGGGCCCTCAACAGGACCCGGGAGAAGGACGGTCGAGCCGACTCAGTACTTACGCGGGCCTCACGGAGCGGAGCGGTTCGAGGCCAGCGAGGGCCCGAGCGGCCCGGATTGCCAGGGCCACGATGGTGAGCGTGGGTCCGTAGCCCGTGCTGGTGGGGAACACCGACGAGTCGGCGACCACCACGTTGTCGACGTCGTGCAGGCGCTGCCACGGGTCGCAGACGCTGGTGGCCGGGTCGCTCCCCATCCGGGCGGTGCCCATCACGTGGCGCGAGATCGGGCTCAGGTTCGGCATGCGGCGACGAGCCGCATGCTCGGGGAGCGGTGGCGACGTGGCCGAGAAGGTGTGCGTTGCCCCGGCGTCGCGCAGCACGGCCTCCAGTCGCGGGGCCCAATGCCGCGAGCACTCCACCTCGTGACGGTGCGATGAGTACGTGACGCGCCCGGCGGGGATTCCCCACGCATCGACGACGTGTGGATCGAGGTCGATCCGGTTGGTTGCCTGCGGCATGTCTTCGCCTTGCATCGTGAACGCGGCCATGCGGTCGCGCATCGGCGACGCCAACATCAAGCGTGTGTGCTCGGGGCCAGGCGGGAGATGGATCGCCTCGCTGATCGGGTGCGACGCGCCGCCGTGTTCGACGATCCCGCCGCGGAACCACGGGAGTCCGGCGTCGCGCGCGGCGGCGAGCGCGAGATCGTCGGGCACGATCGGGTCGTCGTGCAGATGGGTCACCGCACGGCCGCGGTGTGCGTGCAGTCGGAACGGGAAGATGCCGAGTGCGAACGTCTGGAAGTGGTACATGAGGAACCGACCGACAACGTCGGGGTTCCCGATCTCGGAACGAAGCAACAGGCGCGGCGTCTCGAAAGCACCGGCGCCGAGGACGACGTGTCGGGCGCTCACCTCGTGGGCTTCGCCGTTCACGTCGAGATAGCGAACCCCGCGAGCCTTGCGCCCAGTGCCATCGAGCAGGACCTCAGTCACGTAGGACTCCGGTCGGATATCGCACAAGCCGGTGCGCAGCGCGTGCCGAAGGGGCGCCACCGGATCGCCCTTGGCTTCGATCGGACAGCCGAAGAATGCGCAGAACCCGCAGTTGTTGCAGGCCGCGCGACCGTCGTACTCCACGCTGTTCACGCCGGTGGGGGCGCGGTATGGGTGGAAGCCGTGCTTGGTCGCTACCTCCGAGGTGAGCACGGCACAGAACATGTCGGCACCGGGAGGCATCGGGTACGGACCGGAGCGCCACGCGGCGAACGGGTTCGCACCCGCGTCACCGGCCACGCCGACGACGCGTTCTGCTTCCGCGTAGTACGGCTCGATCTCGTCGTAGTCGACCGGCCAGTCGACAAGCTCCGCGCCCTCGATGGGGCCATGTTCCGACGCCGCATGGAAGTCGTTCTCGCGAAAGCGGGGGAGCTTCCCGTCGGCGTGCATGCCGCCGCCACCCACCGTGGACGGCAGGTTGTTCACCTCGCCAACATGGAGGCGATCGCCGTCGCTCTCGTCGCGCCTGAACGTTCGGGGCTCGAGCCAGGGGTCGGGCCCGAGGAAGTGACGATGATGCATCTTGAGCTCGTCGTTGCTGACGTGCCCCATCGGCCCGAACGGTGCGTCCAATGAGAGGAGGTGGTTGCGCCCCTTCTCGAGCATCACGACCGACCATCCCGCCGCCGTGAGCACCTCGGCGACCGTCGCACCGGCTGGCCCGGTGCCGACGATCACCGCATCGCAGTCGCGATCAGGCATTGTCGCCTCTACGAAATTGCGTTATTTCGCCGCGATAATTCATGGAAAGTGACGCAAGTTCGGTCGGGGGAGGTTCAGAACGTGCCGGCGCCGGCCGCGAGTAGGGCGTCGACGAGTGTGTCCATGTCGGCGACCGCGGCCGGCTGGAGATAGAGCTCGACTCGGCTGGTGAGCAGGCGCGACAAGAAATAGAAGACTTGACCGCCGTCCTTCTCGGGCCTCTTCTTGCGCTTGACGTTGACGTCGGCAACGGGGAGACGGACGATCTCCGCCGTGTAGCCAACGAGCTCGAGTGTTTCACCGTCGAACGTGCACTTCACGTTGGCCTTCGGTCCGGCCATCACCTCGATCGTGTCACTCACGTCCCGTAACCTCCTCGTCGGTGTAGCCACGGGGCTGCACGTCGCCGCCGAACTGGATCGCAGTCCATCCTGCGAGGCTGCGATTGCCGCCGTATTCGGGGGCAGCGTACGCGCCTTCGCATGCGTGTGCGTAGAGCAGCCGCTTGAACTCACGTTGGGCCCGCAGTCGCGTGTCCTGCTCTTCGGGTGTCACATCGAGGAAGTCCCGACCGAGCGCGGCGATGCCTTCGCGATACTGCTGTTGAAACCCGATCACATCACCGTTGCGCTCTCGTTCGACCATTCCCTTGGAGCCCTCGATGCGGGTCCGCCACGCGAGCTCCTCGAGCGGGCTGAGCGTCATGAACTGATCGAAGCTGCTCTCGCCGCCCGCGCGACCGGAGAAGGGTCCGCCCGCCCAGATGCGTGGTGGATCGACTTCGAATGCGCCGAGCAGCCCGTCGATGTAATCGGCGACGCCGAGTGCCGCACCGCCCGGGTGCTCGTCGTACGGAGGAATCAGTCGGTCGGCGACAGCGGCGACGACAGCGTGCTCGTGTTCCGTGAGCCAGACGGGCATCGTGCCGAACTCAGGGAAGGTCGAGCTGGTAGTTACCGGTGTCGTCGAGTCGCGCTTGGCCGCCAGGGGGGACGACCACCACCGTGAACGGCTCTTCGATGAGCGCCGGTCCTTGCACCTCGGCTCCTGGTCCGAGGCGCGTGCCGTCGAACACGGCAGTGTCGATGAAGCCGTTGCCGAAGTACGCGGGGCGCGTGCCGGTGCGGGACGAGTCGGCGAGGGTGACGGTGCCGAGCTCGGCGAGGTGATCGGGTTTGGGCGTGCGACCGCGGGCGATGAGGCGTACACCGCGCAACAGCGGCTGCTGGTTGCGGAAGGCGAACCCACGCTCGGCTTCGTGTTGGTTGTGGAACCGGTCCGCCAGGTCGAGCAGACCCGGTTCGTCGATAGCGGGGCCTTCGAGAAGTGGCACGCTCATGTCGAAGTTCTGGCCGGGGTAACACATCTGTGCGTACAGGCCCACATCGATGTCGGCATCGGAGAGGCCGGTCGGGTCGAGTTCCTTGCCGGCCTCTTCTTGAAGGTCGCTGAGGAGCGAGCGAATGCGCGCGACGTCGACTTGGGAGAGCGGGACCACGTAGGCGCGCACGACGTCCACGACGTAGTCGGCCACGAGCACGCCGAGCGCCGAGAACGCGGGCGCGGCCTTCGGGACGAGCACTCGATCGATCCCGAGCTCTTTGGCGACGGCCCACGCGTGGACGGCGCCGTTGCCGCCGAAGGCGATCATGGCGAGGGTGCGAGGGTCGGCGCCGTGCGACGCGAGCACGCGTCGGGTGGCGTTCGCCATGTTGGCGTTGACGATGCGCTCGATGCCCCAAGCCGCGTCGATGACGTCGACACCGAGCGGGTCGGCCACGTCGGCCTGGATCGCCGCGCGGGCTGCGTCGACATCGAGCTTCATGCGACCACCGGCGAAGCTCTCGGTGGGGATATAGCCAAGGACCACGTCGGCGTCGGTGACAGTCGGGTGCGTGCCGCCGCGGCCGTAACTCACGGGACCAGGCAGCGAACCGGCGCTCTCGGGGCCGACGAGTAGTGCGCCTTGGCGCACGCGTGCGATCGAGCCACCGCCCGCGCCCACGCTCTGCACATCAACCATCGGCATGCCGATGTAATAGCGGTAGCGCCAGTTCCAGTCGGTCTTGATCTCCGGGCGACCGCCGCGCACGAGGCACACATCGAAGCTGGTGCCACCCATGTCGACCGAGACGAAGTTGAGGACACCCACTTTGCTGGCCGCGAGCGCGGCGCCCATCACTCCACCCGTCGGTCCGGACGCGAGGAGCGACACTGCGCGCTTGGACACGTACTCCGGCGGCATCACGCCACCCGTCGACTGCATGATGAGCAGCGGCCCGCCGTAGCCCGCAACGCGCAAGTTCTCCTGGAGCTGGTTGACGTACCACGCGATTTTCGGTGCGACATATGCGTTCACGAGGGTGGTGGACACCCGCTCAAACTCGGGGCCCTTTGCCATCACCTCGTGTGAGAGCGACACGTGCTCAACGTCCGGGTATTCCTCGCGCACGATCTCACCGGCGCGACGCTCGTGCTCGGAGTTCACGAACGAGAAGAGGAACATCACCGCGATCGATCGCACGCCGAGTGCCTTGAGGCGTTGCACGCCCTTGCGGACCGCGTCCTCGTCGAGGGGGAGGATGACCTTGCCCTGAAAGTCGAGTCGTTCGGGAATGGCGATGCGGGCCCGCCGACGCGCGATCGGTGGCGGCGCGGGGTAGGAGGGATCCCAGATCTCTTCCTTGTGGACGCGCCGCATCTCGATCTCGTCGCGGTGCCCCTCGGTCACGAGTAACCCCGTCGGCGCACCGGTCATCTCGATCATCGTGTTGTCGGCGGTGGTGGTGCCGTGCACGAGGATGTCGAGGTCGGCGCAGAAGTCGTGCAGCGAGATCCCGAACCGCTCGGAAAGTTGGTTGAGACCCGTCATCACGCCGATCGACTGGTCCTCGGGCGTGGACGGCGTCTTGTCGAGCACCACCTCGCCCGCGGGCGTGACACAGATCAGATCGGTGAACGTCCCCCCGACATCAACCCCAACTCGATAGCCCATCCCGGTCGCGCTCTCCTTCATGGTTTTGGCGTGAGATATGCACCGCAGAGGTGCATATCTCACGCCAAACGAGTTAGTTGCGGCGCTCGGCGCGCAGTTGCTCGGTGGCGGCTTCGTCGACGGCGACGGTGAGGTCGTCGAGCGAGCCGGTGAGCACAACGCCGTAGTCGCTTGTGGCTGCTTCGAAGCTCACGTACTCGTCGAGCACGTCGTCGAGCACTGCCTGCGGATCGCGGTCGAGTGGGTTGCCCCAGCCGCCGCCCCCGCCGTAGTTGTACTGGAGTTTTTGGCCCGCGGCGATCGGTACCCAGTCGGCGGTGTGCTGCACCTTGAACGGGTCGTCGGATTGGTAGCGGATGATCAGTTCATTCGGTGCGCCGGGCTTGCCGCCACAGATCCCTGGCATCGGGTACTTCATGCCGACGACGTACGTGTACACCTTGGCGTCGACGCACACTTCCTTCACGTAGTGGCTGCCGCACAGGCCTCGCCACTGCCCGGGTCCGCCGGAGTCGGTGCGATAGTCGCGGCCCCACTGGATGTGCGGGAACAAGCTCTCGTTGAACTCAGCCGTCGCCTTCCAGAGATTGCCGAACGACGCCGCTTGCGCGCCCCAAGCGTCCATGCCCTTCGCCGCGTTGCACCAGCCCGCGTAGACCTCGGCGGAGTGGTCGGTGAACGTGGCGCCGGTGCGCGGATCGACGCCGACGATGATCGTGGGGATGCCGGTCTTGTACGTCTGCGGGACGGCCTTGTCGGGGAGCACGTTCTGCATCGCGACGGCGATCACCTCGCCGACATCGGCGCCGGGGTGGTGCGTGCCCGCACTCACCGGCTTGCCGGGCGCGGGGTTGAGCACGCAGCCCTGCGGTACGACCAGCTTGATCTGGTCGAAGAAGCCCTCGTTCTTCGGGATCTCGGGGTCCATCATCGCGGCGATCTGCCCGACCGTGTAGCCGCGCGTGTTCCCGAACGTGGACCACGCCTGGAGTTCCTGGCGCATGTCGGAGCCGGTGAAGTCGATCGTGAGCTCGTCGCCGGCGACGGTGATCTTCACGTGCAGGTGTACGTCGGGGTTTCCGAGCGGGTCGTGGTCGACGTACGCGTCGGCCTCGTATTCGCCGTCGGGCCACGCGGTGACTTCCTCGCGGAAGCGCCTGGCCGCGTAGTCGATCATGAAGTCGACCGACTCTTCGACGGCGTGGATGCCGTAGTGGTCGATGACGTCGGCCATGCGGATCGCTGCGAGCTGTGCAGCGCCGATCTGCGCGCGCAGGTCGCCGATGTAGTCGGGGATGCGGTTGTTCGCCTGGAGCGCGTAGAGCACGTCGCGGCGCTCGACGCCTTGGTCGATCACCTTCACGACCGGCCAACGCACACCCTCGCCCCACAGATCTGTGGCCGTGACGTTGTAGCCACCGGGGACGCCGCCACCGGTGTCGCCGTGGTGGCACTGGATGCTCGCGATCAGCACCATGCGTCGAGTGTCGTCGTCAGCCTCATCAGGGGCAGCTGCTGCGTAAATGGGCGCGAACACGTTGTAGTCGGGGAGGTGGCCACCGCCGTGGTACGGGTCGTTGGCTACGAACACGTCGCCCTCGCGGAACTCCTCGACCCCGAGGAACTCGAGCGCGAAGCGCACGGGAAGAGTGGACGTGAGCATGAACTGCGGGATGCCCACCGAGAGCGCGGCGAGACGGCCCTGGGCGTCGAGGATGGTGGCGTTGCGCTCGTTGCTCTGGTTCAGAATCGGCGTGGTCGCCGTGCGCGAAACGTACGTCGCCATCTCGAAGCAGACGGTCTCCATCGTCCCGCGGATCACTTCGGCGGTGACGGGATCGACGGTGGCGTGCTCGCTCAAGCGCCCACGGCTGCCGGCCAGTCGGACCAGATCAACGTGCGTCATGGATTCCCCTCCGTGAAGTGTGCCAACTCAAGCCTGACGCTGACGTCATTTCCATCGTACCTCGCACGTTGTCGAGCCTGAAGTGACGTGGAGGCGGCGAAAAGTGACGCCGAGGAGACAAAGAGCGCCTACGAGACGAGCGGGCCGTAGCTGTCGGGGCGGCGGGTCTTCAGGAGTGGGAACAGGTCGAGCCAGTCTCGACGCTGGTCGAGGTCGAGGTCGGCGATGAGCACACACGGCTCGTCGCGTGGTGCGCGCACGAGCACCCGGCCGTACGGATCGCTCACGAACGACGATCCGTAGAACGTGATCGACCCCTCCGTGCCGATGCGGTTGACCACGGCCATGAACGTGCCGTTGGCGATGCCGTTGGCTGTGATCACGCGTTCCCAGATCGGTTCGGTGTCGAAATCGGGATGATCGGGCTCTGAGCCGATCGCGGTTGGGTAGACGAGCACCTCTGCGCCCGCGAGTGAGTAGGCGCGCGCGACTTCGGGGAACCATTGGTCCCAACATGTGGGGAAGCCGAGCGTCGCGTCGCCGATCGGGATGGGTGGATAGCCGCCGTCGCCGGGTCGGAACCACTTGTCTTCGAAGTAGCCCTCGGTGACCGGCAGGTGCATCTTGCGGGTGCGGGCGAGGAGGTCACCCGACGGCGCCACGCAGATCGCGGTGTTGTACCCGAGCCCGCCGTCGTCGGCACGCTCGTACAGCGACGCATGCACGGGGACACCCGTGTCGGTCGCGAGCGAGGCGGCGAACTCGAACGTCGGCCCGTCGTTGAGCGATTCGGGTTCGACCCGCACGCCCAGCACGGTTGCCCCGGGCCCGCTCGAATCGACGGCGAAGTACGGCGACAGCGTGAGCTCCATCAGGCAGACGAGCTGCACACCTTCGGCTGCCGCGATGCGAACGCCCTCGGAGAGCGCGGCCCGATGCTCGGCGGGATCAGGGTGCCACTGGTGCTGCACGAGTCCAATGCGGAACGGTTCGCGCGTCGGCGGATCCACCCGCGCCGGCGACTCCAGCACTCCCTCCGCCCGTACGACCCGCATCGCGTCCATCTCCTCTGTTCTTGGCACGCTGACGCTCGGCTGGGTCAGCGTGCCGAAAAACCCGGGTTAGCCCGGGTTAGCCCGGGATCTGTTGGGTGATGCAGTGGATGCCACCACCGCCGTAGGCCAGGACCGACGCCGCGATCGGGACGACCTCCCGGTCGGGTATCGCCGCGGCGATGCACTCGACGGCAGCCTCCGCTGCGTCGGGGTCGTTGTCGGCGACGGGTACGAGCACGCTGCCGTTCACGAAGTAGAGGTTCAGCGGCGGTACGACGACCTCGCGCCCGCCAACGATGTCGTACGGCAGCACGTCGACGGAGATCGTTTTGATCCCTGCCTCCTCGAGCCGCCGTCGGTTGTCCGCGAGCAGGTCAGCGTTGGGATTGTTGCGGTCGGCCGTACCCTGCACGAGAGCGACGCCCGGCGCGATGAACGCGCACACGTTGTCGACGTGTCCGTCGGTATCCCGGTCTTCGACGAGACCGCGCTCGAGCCAGACCACGCGCTCGGCACCCAAGAACATCTCGAGCGTTTCCTCGATCGCCAGACGACCCATCTTGGGATTGCGCGTCGGGTGCATGAGGCACTGCTCTGTGGTGACGAGTGTGCCCGCGCCGTCGACGGTGATCGCCCCGCCCTCGAGGACCATGGAGATCGACTGCGATGGGATGCCGAGCCGTGCAGCGAGGCGCGCCGCGACCGCGTCGTCGTCGAACGGCTCGTACTTCCCACCCCAGCCGTTGAAGCGAAAGTCGCTGGCGATCCGCTTGTCGTTGTCCCACTGCAGGACGATTGGACCCGTGTCGCGCAGCCAAGAGTCGTTCATCGGCTCCTCGACGACATCGACCGCATGAGCGTGGTCGCCCTCAGTCGCGGTCGCAGCTTCGTCGCCGTCACCGATGTTCGCGACGAGCATGACCGGTTCAAAGCGCGCCACGGCCGCGACCACGCGGGCATGACAGTCCTTGGCCCGCCCGAGCTGATCGCCCCAGAGCTCGGCGCGCGATGGCCAAGCGATCAGCGTGCGCTCGTGCTCGGCCCACTCGGGCGGCATCGACCACGGCACCGCGCTCATCGCATCGTGTCGAGGACCTCGTCGAAGATCTCGAGGGTCGTGTTGGGGTTGAGGAACACCGCGCGTGCGACCACTTCGCCCTCCCAGCGCGTTGGCAGGATGAACGCGATCTGCTCGTCGAGCAGCCGTCTCGACCACGCGTAGTACGCGGCGTCGTCCCATCCTGGGCGTCGGAAGAGCACCACCGACAGCTCGGGGTCGCGGATCAGCGACACATGGTCCACCTCGTCGACGCGCGCGGCCGCTGCACGAGTGGTGGCGAGCACCTGCTCGATCGCTTCGGAGTACGCGTCGGTGCCGTACACCGCAAGCGAGTACCAGAACGGGAGCCCCCGGGCGCGCCGACTCAGGTGGTAGGCGTAGTCCGCCGGATTCCATTCGCCTTCCATGCGCATCGGATCGAGGTACGACGCGTGTTGGGAGTGCGCAGCGCGTGCGAGCTCCGGTTGGCGGTAGAGCAGTGCGCACGAGTCGAACGGCGCGTACAACCACTTGTGGGGGTCGACCACCAGCGAGTCGCACAGCTCGATGCCCGTGAACCGGTCGCGGACGCTGGGCGCCGCGAGTGCAGCACCGCCGTACGCGCCGTCGACGTGGAGCCAGATGTCCCGGTCGCGGGCCACGGCGGCGAGACCGGCGAGATCGTCGATGATCCCAGCGTTCGTGGTGCCCGCCGTCGCCGCGATGGCGCAGATCGAGGACGGGTCGGCGTCGGCACTGAGCACAGCGCGCAGCGAGTCGCCGTTCATGCGCCCGGCCGGGCCGGATGGGATTACGAGGGGGTCGCAGTCGATCACCTTGAGGGCACTCGTGATCGACGAATGCGACTCCTCGCCGACGGCGACGCGCCACCGAGCGGGCCGATCACCGCGCCGCGTGGTTGCCGTCTCGCGAGCCGCAACAAGCGCGGAGAGGTTCCCGGCTGACCCGCCGGAAACGAAGCAGCCGCCGGCATCGGGCCCCATCCCCGCGAGGTCGGCGACGTAGCGCAGCGCCTCGTTCTCGGCGTACACGGCACCCGACGCTTCGAGCCACGACGTGGCACATATCGACGACGCGCCCACCACGGTGTCGAACACGAGCGCGGCCTTGGTGGCGGCGGCAGGGATGAACGCGAAGAACCGGGGACTGTCGGACGACAAGCAGGCAGGCGCCAGCACCTCGCGGAACACCCGCAGCACCTCTTTGGGATCCTTTCCATCGCGGGTGATCGTGTGTCCCGCTCGGCGTTCGAGCTCGGCATGCGGCGCCGAGCGATCGAGTGGAGCCGGATCGTCTCGCAATCGATCCATCGCGTAGTCAAGGCACGCACGTGCAGCGCGCTCGGCGGTCTCGTCAAAGTGATGCATCCCGCGACCGTAGGGCCGTCAGCGGCCTATTCGGTAGCCTCACATCCCATGGCGGTTCCCCGTACGGTCGACGAGCATCTCGCAGTCCTCGAACGCGGGCTCCAACCGCGTGTGGGAGAGCCGAAGCGGGTGCTGGTCATTGGTGCGGGGATGGCCGGACTCGTGGCCGCTTCTGAGCTGCTGCGTGCGGGCCACGACCCAGTGGTCATCGAGGCGCAGCAAAGGGTGGGCGGCCGCGTGCTCACGCTCCGAGAGCCGTTTGCCCACGGGCTGTGGGCCGAAGCCGGGGCCATGCGCATACCTCGCTCGCACCGGCTCACGCACGCGCTGATCGATCGGTACCGGCTTACGACAGCGCCGTTCACGATGGACAACCCCGAGGCGTACTGCTTCTTCGGCGGCCACCGAGTGCGGCACACCGAGCTCGGCGCCGACCCGACCGCGCTCGGATTCGACGTGGGGGAGCACGAGCATCTGCCGCCCGGACAGCTGTGGGCGCGCGAGCTCGAGCCGTTCACAACGCGTCTGCGCGACGAGGGTGACGACGCCTGGGTGGGCATCACCGCTGAATACGACCAGTACTGCATTCGGGAGTTCCTCGAGCTTCGCGGTTGGTCAGAGGGCGCGATTGAGATGTTCGGCCTCCTGTTCAACCAGGAGGCGCTCATGAACTCGTCGTTCCTCGAGATGTTGCGCGAAGAAGTCGGGAACTTCTACACCGACCTCGACTACATCGACGGTGGCACCGACCTCCTGCCGAAGGCGTTCCTCCCGGAACTGGCCGATCGCATCCGCTTCGGGGCGAAGATGGTCGCCCTCGAGCAATCAGACCGCGACGTGACGGTGCACTACCGCACCGCGGCTGGGCGCTTCTCCATGACCGGCGACTACGCCATTCTCACGACGCCGTTTCCGGTGCTCCGCCACGTGGAAGTGCTCACGCCGTTCTCACGGAAGAAGCAACGTGCGATCCGCCAGCTGCATTACGACGCATCGGCGAAGGTGTTCCTCCAGTTCCGGCGGCGCTTCTGGGAGGACGACGATGGCATCAGTGGCGGCGGGACCGTCACCGACCTCGCGGTGCGCAACGTGTACTACCCGGACCACGGACGTGACACGGGCCGCGGCGTGGTGCTCGCTAGCTACACCTGGGGTGAGGACGCTCAGCGGTGGGGTTCGCTCTCACCCGAGGACCGAATCGTGCAAGCGCTCGAAGACGTGACGCGCATCCATCCGCAAGCGGCGGAGGAGTTCGAAGTCGGAGCGTCGAAGATGTGGCACGACGATGAGTTCGCCGGCGGAGCGTTTGCTCTCTTCGACCCCGGACAGCAGACGTTGCTCTATGACGCGATCATCGGGCCCGAAGGTCGCGTGCATTTCGCCGGCGAGCACGCATCGCTGGAGCACGCCTGGATCCAGGGTGCGATCGAATCTGGCGTGCGCGCCGCCGCTGAGATCCACGACCGATGACGCGCGGCATGGCTAGCTGGGCGCAGACCGATCCCGCCCGTCCCGCGATTTACTGTGGCGATCGCACGCTCACCTACGGCGAGTTGGACGACCGGAGTACGCGTCTCGCGAACGTGCTTGCGGCACACGGAGTTGGTGACGGCGACCGCGTGGCGGTCATGCTGCCGAACAGCATCGAGTTCTTCGAAGCCTGGGCGGCGACCACGAAGTTGAACGCGTCGGTCGTGTTGGTGAACTGGCACCTGAAGACCGAAGAGCTTGCGTACATCCTCGCGGACTCAGGATCGCGGCTGCTGGTAGCGCACGCCGACTTGGAGGAGCACTTCGCGCCGGCCCTCAAGGAGACTGGCGCCGCGGTGCTCGTGGTCGGCGACGCCGGTGAGCGCGGTTATGAGCCCGCGATCGCGGCGGCTTCGGACACGGCGCCACCGGTGGAGCTCGAGGCGCTCACGGGGCCGGTGTTCTACACATCGGGCACAACCGGGCGCCCGAAGGGCGTGGTTCACGGCAAGCCGGACCCGGGCGCCGCGAGCCGGAACATGGAAGGCCAGCTCGCGCTCTGGAATTGGACGGCCGACGACGTGTACATCCTCTCGGGTCCCGCGTATCACGCAGGTCCGGGCGGGTGGGCCATGGCGGCGCTCTACGTGGGCGCGCCGATGGTGATCCTCGAGATGTTCGGGGCAAGTGAATGGCTGCGACTTGTCGAGCAGCACCGCGTCACTTGCAGCTTCGTGGTGCCAGCGCACTTCATCCGCATCTTGGAGGTGTCGGAAGCCGAGTTCGCTTCGCGCGACCTCTCGTCGCTCCGGCTGCTCGTGCATGCGGGCGCGCCGTGCCCGATCCCGGTGAAACGTCGGATCATCGACGCGCTGCCGTGCGAGATCTCCGAGGTGTACGGCGCGAGCGAAGGGGGCGCGACCCGAATCAACTCGGCGGACTGGCTGGCGCACCCGGGGAGTGTCGGCACGCCATGGCCCGGTGTGGAGATCCACATCCTCGACGAGGCGGGTAATCCCGTGCCGACCGGCACCGACGGCATCGTCTATGTGCATCCGCCGGGCGACACCCGATTCGAGTACCACGACGACCCGGAGAAGACCGCGGACGCGTGGCGCGCGGAGGGCTTTACCGTGGGAGATGTCGGTCACCTCGACGCCGATGGCTTTCTCTTCCTCACTGACCGCGCGTCCGACATGGTGATCCGCGGTGGCGTGAACGTGTATCCACGCGAGATCGAAGAGGCACTGCACACGCATCCAGCGGTGGTGGACTGCGCGGTGTTCGGTGTGCCCGACGATCGCCTGGGAGAGCAGATCCATGCGGTGGTGGAAGCGCGCACCGCGGTGACGCCCGACGAGCTGCGTGAGCACTGCCGCGAGCATCTGGCCGACTTCAAGGTGCCGGCCACGTTCGAGTTGGTCGACGAGCTCCCGCGGCAACCGAACGGCAAGGTGCTGAAGCGCGTGTTGCGCGACCAGCACTGGGCTGGCCGCGCAACACGCATCTGAAGTTCGTTACGAAGCTGGTTCTCCGGCGGTCTTGATCACCGCGAACACCGCGCCCTGGCCATCGGCGAGCACCGCAAAGCGTCCGACCTGAGGGATGTCCATCGGTCCCATCATCGCGGAGCCACCTGCCGCCTTGGCCGCTTCAACTGCGGCATCGGCGTCGTCGACGGCGAAGTACACGAGCCAGTTCGGGGGGATCGGTCCCATCTCGGCCGTGATCTCCATCATTCCGCCGAACGTGTGGTCGCCGACTTTGAGCTCGATGTAGCCACCCAGGCCATCGTTGACTTCCATGTTCCACCCGAACAACCCCGTGTAGAACGCCTTCGCCGCTTCGGGGTCCTTGGTGTACATCTCGCTCCAGATGAACGCGCCTGGCTCGTTCACCACGCCAGCCCCGGGGAACTGGTTGGGCTGCCACACGCAGATGCCCGCGCCTTCGGGGTCGAGGAACACCGCCATGCGGCCGACGTCCATCACGTCCATCGGCTCGACGACGATCGTCGCACCGAGGTCCTTGGCCTTCTTGGTCGCGTCGTCGGCGCTGTCGACGCGCACATAGGTGTTCCAGTGCGGCGGCACGCCCATGTTCGTCTCGTCGTCGCTCTGGGTCATCATCCCGGCGACGCTCTGGTCCTTCATCCGCGGCATCGTGTAGAAGCCGGCCTCTTCGGGGGAGACGTCGTAGTCCTTCCAACCGAGGACTGCTGTGTAGAACTTCATCGCGGCTTCGCGGTCGGCGGTGGACAGGTCGATCCAACACGGAACGCCGGGCGTGTACGCGGTCATCGTCGGCATCAGCTCTTCTCCTTGGGGCGCTTACGGCGCGAGGGAGGATTCTCGCGCGCCGCCAGCTCATCCCGTAGGGCGTAGAGGTGGGGAAGCGCAGCGGTGTCCTTGCCCCGGCCGACCATTTCCTTGGATCGAATGACGTCGTCCAGCGCCGCGACCTTGATGACAAATCCTCCAATGTCGATGTCCCTGGCATTCACTGCGAGGTCCTCATATCCATCGCTCGCCGCGGGCCGGAACGAAAGATCCAGCGGCCCGTTGTCGGTAACGAGGTTGAGCACCGACATTCTCGAGAGAAAGCTGGCCGTGCAATCGAACGGGACACCATCAGGATCGGTACTGGTGCGCAGCCGAGCATCCATGTCTTTGAGCGCGGCGCAGAGTCGCTTGAGATTCGTTGGATCCGGATCGGGGCAGATGTCGGCATCGAAGGTCACCAACGCCGTGCCGTGGAGGACCGCGGCATAGCCGCCGATGACGACGAAACGCGCTTGATGTGCGGCGAGGGTACGTAGATTCTCAAGCGGGCGGAAATGACGTTCAGCCACCCCGAGCCTCGGCCATCGCCTCTCTGCCTTCGTTGATGAAATCGACCACTTCGTCTAGGGCACGCGCGCGCTCGAGGGGTGACAGAGAAAGTTGATTCAAGATCTGGCCGCGGTCTACGTCGTCGTGGCGTCGGAATCTCACGTCTGCTTCGAAGCCGCAAGCCCGGAGGATGCGGCCGAGGGTATCGACGCGAGGGACGTCGAGCCCTCGCTCCCATCGGGACACGGCAGATTGCGCCGTCTGCATCCTCGCGGCGAGCTCAGCCTGACTCAGCCCTGCGAGCTCGCGCGCTTCGCGAATGACCGAGGCGGCGTTCAGTCTCGAGAATGTCGTGGAGTTCGGGCGGTCGTGTCGGGCCATTGTCATAGCATATCCGCTATGAAGATATAGCCAATTCGCTATATGGGCATCAGGAGGTCGGCGAGGCGGTCGTGGTGCCAGGAAGTGGTGCCGAGCCAGTACTCCGAGCCGACGGCACGGCGGAGATAGAGGTGGAGGTCGTGCTCCCACGTGTACCCGATGCCACCGTGGATCTGGATCGAGTCCTTGGCCGAACGGGTCGCAGCATTGCCGGCGGCGGCCTTGGCCACGTGGACGGCGTGGAAGCGCTCAGGGTCTTCGGCGTCGAGGGTCATGGCCGCGTACTGGGCTGCGGCAGTGGCGCGCTCGACGTCGAGCGAGCACTCGGCGAGGCGGTGCTGAATGGCCTGGAACGAGCCGATCGGCACATCGAACTGGATGCGCTCCTTGGCGTACGCCAATGCCATCTCGAACAGACGCCGGGACGTGCCCACCATCTCGGCCGCGAGCGCAGCAGTGGCGCGCGCTGTGAGGTTGGTCAACGTGGCGGGGTCGAGCTCGGCCGCGGGCGCGCCGGCGACGGCGGCTGTGTCCACCTCGAAGAAGCGCCGAGAAAAATCGATCATGCGCACATGACGGGTTGACACATCGGCTGACGGCACCACGCGCACCCGCGCATCGGCACCGACGATGGCGACGAAGTCGACGCGGTCGGCCTCCGGCACGAACGTCTTCACGGGCTCGTCGTTGGGCGTCCACTGTCCGTCGGCACCGGCGACCGCGACCGTGCCCGTCGCGTCTCCGGCGAGCACGGCAGGAAGCAACTCGTGGTCGATCGCTGCGAGCAGGGGAGCGAACAACGCGGTCGTCGCAAAGAAGGGACCTGGCGCTGCGGCGTATCCCGTCTCCTCGATGAACAAGCACAGATCCGTACAGGGTCCGTCGCCGAGCGCGGCGAAGTCCTTGAGCTGCGACCACAGCGGAAGAGCGACGGTCGGATCGTCGACGTGCTCGCGCACGAGGATCGGCGGGCACTCCTTGGCGAGCAACGCGCGCGCGGTGTCGCGCAGCATCACCTGCTCGTCGGTAAGGCTGAAATCCACTACCTTTGCCCCGCTTCCACTCCGCTACTTCCGCATCGCTTCGCCCGTTTCATTCGCTGTGTTCGCTCCGCCATTACGACCTCGGCAATCCGAGGACGCGTTGGGCGATGATGTTGCGCTGGATCTCTGACGAGCCTCCCGCGATGGTGTTTGCGAAGCTCAAGAAGAAGTAGTTCACCCAGCGACCGTTGTCTTCGCCTCGCTCGGGATCCATCACCGGTCCGTACGCGCCTTGGAGCTCCATCCCGTATTCGGCCGCAGCCTTCCCGATCTCCGACGTCGCCATCTTCATGTAGGAGTGCTCGGGTGCTGAGGAACCTTGGGCAAACGACGAGAAGCCCTTGTGACCGAGCGCACGCAACGACAACGCCTGCTCGTAGAACGCGGCGATGTCACGTCGTACGCCCGCGTCGGTGTGGCGGCCATATCGCTCCGCAATCCCGATGAGCCCTTGCACGGTGCTGTCGAGCCGACACACGCCTTCCACCCAGAGGCCCGCGCGCTCGTGGGCGAGCGATCCCTGAGTGATGCGCCACCCGTCGTTGAGCCCGCCAACCAGGTTCTCGACGGGCACCTCTACATCGGTGAAGAACACCTCGGCGAAGCCGGCGGAGCGGCTGAGGTGACGCAGCGGGCGCACCTCGATGCCTGGCGTGTCCATGTCGACGATCAGCAGGCTGATGCCCTTGTGCTTGGGCACGTCGGGGTCGGTGCGCACGTACACGAAGCACTTTTGCGCCACGCTCGCGTAGCTCGTCCAGACCTTCTGGCCATTGACGATGAACCGGTCGCCGTCGAGCATGGCGCGCGTCTGCAGTCCGGCGAGATCGGAGCCGGCGTTCGGCTCGCTCATGCCGATGCACCAGATCGTGTCGCCGCGAGCCGCCGCCGGCACGAGCTTTTTCTGTTCCTCGTTGCCGAACTCGAGCAGGCTCGGCGACACGATCCCGTAGCCGGGGTAGTGGAATGAACGAATCACGCGCCGGCTCGCCAGCTCCTCCAGGTACACGAGTGTCTGGACGAGAGTGCAGTTCCTCCCGCCGAGCTCGGGCGGGTAGCCCGGGATCATCCAGCCGTGGTCGAACAGCGTCGCCTGCCATTCGCGCGCCCACCCCGGAACGATGTCAGCGCCGTCCTCGCCTTCACCTTCGCCCGCGTAGTCGTAGCCACGTTCGAACTCCGGCGGTACGTACTCGTCGAGGAACGCGCAGAGCTCCTCGCGAAACGCGACCTCTTCAGGTCCCCAACTGAGATGCACGGGCGGCGGACTGCGGCGATCTAGATGGGAAGAAGGAAGGGCGGCACGCCGGGGTCGCTGTTGGCGAACAGGTCCTTCTTCACCGCGTCGATCGACGCGATGGTCCACGATCCGTCGCTCTTCACGTCGGATGCCGGCTTCCAACCCGTGACGATCTGGAGCAACCCGCCCTGGATCTTGAGCACCTGGCCGTTCACGCCTTCGGACAGATCAGAGGCGAGCCAAGCGACGCCGGCCGCGACGTTGGCCGGGTCGAGCGCCGCCTTCTGCTTCTCGTCGCCGCCGCCCATGAGATCCTCGGTCAGGCGGGTCATCGCGACCGGTGCGATGGCGTTGGAGCGCACGCCGAATCGGTCGAGCTCACGAGCGAGCACGATCGTCATGGCGGCGATGCCGGCCTTGGCCGAGGCGTAGTTGATCTGCCCCGCGTTGCCATAGAGGCCCGATTCGGACGAGGTGTTCACGATCTTGGCGTTCACCGACTCGCCTGTGTCCTTGCTCTTCTGGCGCCAGTACGCGCCGGCGAAACGGCTCGGAACGAAGTGACCTTTGAGGTGCACT
>SHVJ01000041.1 GCA_009694295.1 Acidimicrobiia bacterium | reverse complement strand
AGATCGACCTCGGCCCAGACCGGTCGAAAGTCCTGCGTCACAAGCCGTGACTCACGTGATGTCGGCCACCCGACGGACGATGTCGCCACGGGCAACGATCCCGACGAGCGTGCCGTCGGCGTCGACCACGGGCATGTGGGTGATGTCGTCGTCGTGCATCTTGGTAGCGACGTCGGCGAGCGGGTCGTCGGGGCCGGTGGTGGGGAACTCGGTGGTCATGAGGTCTTGGACCGTCGCGGCGACCATCTGCTTGAGCTCTTCCTCGAAGTGCTTCTGCTGGCCCGGGATCGGGAAGTCGACCCCGAACACGTTGAGCCACGTCGGCACATGGAGGTTGGTCTGCGACGCGATGAGGTCCTCGTCGCGCCGGAGCCCGACCAGCTTGCCGTCGGCGTCGATGACCGGCGCGGCGCCGATCTTGCGGTCGGCCAGGGTGTCGGCCGCCTCCTCGAAGGTCTGGTCGGGTCGGAGCGTGACCACCTTGCTCGTCATCACATCGCGGACCGGGGTGGTGCTGGGCATCAGGGCGTCCTGTTCTTCGGTTGTGGGTTGGTGCGTGGACTCAGAGAGTTGGCGTCAGGGCAAGGAGGGTCTGGGCAAGGGCCGCGACGAGGTCGCCGGCGACGAGTCCAGTATGCCCGGCGACGTCGGCGGCGAGCCCATGGACGAACGCTCCGGCCACCGCGGCCTCGAACCCCTCCAGGCCTCGGGCCAGAAACCCGCCGATGATGCCAGTGAGCACATCGCCACTCCCGGCCGTGGCCAGCCAGGGCCCGTCCATGCCGTTGACGGCCACCCGGCCGTCGGGATGTGCGACGACCGTGCCCGGGCCCTTGAGGAGACCGATACACCCGGTCGCCGCGGCGAGCTTTCGGGCCGCGGCGATCCGGTCATCGCCAACGGCCTCGCCGAGCAGGCGCGCGAACTCCCCTTCGTGGGGTGTGATGACAGTCGGCGCCGGGCGCTGTTGGAGCAGGTCGGGCTCGCCCGCGAAGGCGTTGATGCCATCGGCGTCGAGTACGAGCGGCAACGGCAGCGTGCAGACCAGATCGCGCACGACGCCGCGCGTAAGTCCGGACATCCCGAGCCCGGGACCGACCACCGCGGCGTGGAACTTCGAGAGCGCGTCGCGCACGTCGTGAGACACGCCGATGAGCGCGCCGTTGGCATCGGCCGGCATCGCCTTGGTGATGACCTCACTCCCCGACGCGCACGACGCCGCATCGGCGCCCGGCACCGCGCACCACACGATGCCGGCACCGCTGCGCATCGCCGCGTGACTCGCCATCAGCGGTGCACCCGTCATGCCGCCAGAGCCACCGACGACGAGGAGCCCCGACTTCCACTTGTGCGAGTCCTCGAGTTCGGGCGCGGATGACAGCCAGGCGCGCACGTCATCGGCCTCCGTGAACCCGATCGATGCGTCGTTCACGTCAATGCCGATGTCGGCGACGATCACGTTGCCGCTTCGGCCACGACCAGGTTCGAACACAAGCCCGAGCTTGCGGGCCGCAAACGTGACAGTGGCCACGGCCTGCACTGCATCGCCGTGCACCGCGCCCGTGAGCCCGTCGACGCCAGACGGGATGTCGACCGCGACGGTGGCGATGTCGGCGCTCCGGCGCGCAACCAGTGCGGCGTCGCCTTCGAGCGCGCCGCGAAGTCCCGTGCCGAACATCGCGTCGATCAGCAGATCGGCACGTTCCAACGCCCGATCGAACGCAGCCTCCGGTACCCCCTTGCTTCCACTGCCTTCTAACTCGAACACCTCGGTGCGCACTCCCCAGCCGCGCAGGACGCGTGCGGCGACGAGCCCATCGCCACCGTTGTTGCCCTTGCCGCACACCACCACGACGCGCTTGCCGTACGCGTTACCCAGCAGCTTGCGCACTTCCCACGCCACCGCATGTCCGGCCCGCTCCATGAGCACATCGACCGACGTACCGGCCGCGATCGTGCGCGCGTCGGCCTCGGCCATCTCGGCGGGAGTGAGGATGGGCTGCATGCTGGCGCTCAGTCACCGCCGATGGCGATGGCGATGGCCAACGCAGTGGTCTCGGTGTGGGTGAGCGTGAGCTGCCAGTCGACGATCCCCCGTTCATCCGCCATCTCGGCCGCGCGACCGAACAGTGCAACCGACGGCGCGCCGCTCTTGGCCCGCACGACCTCGACGTCGCGGAGCTTGAACTTCCAGAGCCCCACACCCATGGCCTTCATCACGGCTTCCTTGGCTCCGAACCGGGCGGCCAGACTTTTCGACGGGTCCTTCTGCTTGTCGGCGTAGGCACGTTCTTCGTCGCTGAACAGCCGCTCCACGAACGGCTCCCCGCGCCGCTCCATGGCCAGCCGAAAGCGCGCGACCTCCACGAGGTCGGTCCCCAACCCAATGATGTGCACGATTCAACGATATTGCGCTTTGGCGGCTCGGTACCCTACGGGGGTGATCGTGTCGCACCGACACCGCTTCATCTTCATGAAGACTCGCAAGACTGCAGGCACGAGCATCGAGATCGCCCCGAGTCGCTCTTGAGGCCCGGACGACGTGATCACGCCGATCCTGCCTGAGCAATGCCGCGACGAGATCGAGCGCTTCGGTTACGAGTTCTGAGGCCACACATCCACATCCACATCCACATCCACATCCACATCCACATCCAGACATCCAGACACCCAGACACCCAGACACCCAGACACCCAGACACCCACACCCACACCCACACCCACACCCACACCCAGACCCACACCCACTGACCGTCACGGCGGGTCGGGTCCGCCATTTGGTGGGACAAGATCCCAGTTGTGGGTGGTGCCGGTGACCAACCAGTCTTCGTTGGTCTTGAGCCGGTGGTGGTACCAGCAGATCAGCCAGAGGTTGGGGATTGCGGTGAGGCCGCCCTCTGACTTCGGGACGACATGGTCGATCTCGAGGTGGAAGTCGGCGTCGCAACCTTCGACGCCGCACACCGGGTAGTGCTGGTCGAGCCAGGCCAGCATCCACGGCGGGTAGTAGCGCCGATCGGTGGCGTAGTCGGGGAGCAACGCCGGGTCGGCCGGTAGCTCGCGGATCTTGGCGGTGGCGAGCATCTGCTTGGCGATCGTGACCGGGATCGGCCCGATGCCAGGGATCTCGCAGCGTTGGCCCCGCGACGCGAACCCGGCGTCGGCGACTCCGGCGTCCATGACCAGGGTGGCGCCGGTGGCCTTGCGCGGTCCGCGGGTGATCAGCGCGTGCAGCGCATCCGCCGCGTAGGCCTCGCGCGCTTCGCGCCCCCCGGCGGCGCGGGCCGCGCGGAACAACAAGTCGGTCTCAGCATCAAGCGCCGCGTTGATCTCGGCGCCCTTGTCGGGCGTGGTGCGCCACATCCCACACGGAGCGGTATCGGGATCCACCCACGTCCGCAGCGACCGGTTGTCGCGCAAGCGTTGCGCCCACGCGGCGTCGTCGACCTCGGCCGAAGCGCGCACCTGCCGGCACCGGTCCTTCAACCCCTTCATTGTCGTGCCCCGCGCCGCGACTGCAACCAGCTCAGCCTCCGCGGTCGGGTCCTTGCGCGCCGCGCCCGCAATCTCATGCGCCTGAGCTTCAGAGAGCTTCCCGGCCCGGAACGCCGCATTCGTCGCCGGCAGCTCGCTCAGCGCATCGGCCGTCTCCATGGCCCGGAACGCCGATGCCGACGCCACTCCGGTCTTGCGGGCCAACCAATCGGCCGCACACCGAGCACCACTCTCCCGGTACGCATGCGTCCTGTCGACCTGCTGCACCGCCAACGCAGTTCCCGCCTGACCCAGATGTGTGACCTTCGCGAAGCGCTCCACCGCCCGCACCGCCCCCCGGGCGTCGAGCAGACCCGGCTCGAAGTCGCGAACGAACACCTCAATGGCGTCGATCGCACTGTCGAGCTCCCGAAAATCCACGCCTACAACCCCTGATCCCAAGAACGGGTGTCGACCAGACCGGCAAGCCGGGCTGGGAGCCCCGGAGGGCTCACCGAAGGCAGGACGTCAAGCTCGTCCGCGAAGCTTTCCAGCACTCTACGAACATATGTTCGCTTCGTCAAGTCGGAGGGGCGATTTCTGGCCCGGGTTTGCCCTGGTCACAGGATTCTTTTCAGGAAATCTGCGGAGCGACCCCGGCAACCTCAGGGCGAGTGGTCGGCTCGGACGCGATCGTTGGCCTCGGCGAAGACCTGGCGGGTGTGGTCGACGTCGTAGGGCCGCTCCTCGAGCGATTCGGGGTCCCACTCGCTGCGTGGCTGGCGGAAGAAGTCGCCCCCGTACACGTGGATCGCACCCGTGTATGTGGAGAGTGGATTGGCCACCGAGTGGATGGCGTCATCGCCGAGAAGGACGACCTCACCTTCACGCACCGACTTCCCCCCGCTCGCGACGAGACCGTGGTCCGAACGGCGAAAGAACTCGTTGTCCTCGGTGCCGCCATAGATGCCGATCGCGGCCCACATTCGGTGGTCGTGCGGGAAGAGCCGCATGCCCGGAGCCCAGACCACGTTCAAGACCGTCAACTCGGGCGAGGTGTGGAGCGCCTCGATGCCACCCTCGTCGCGGCCGAGGACATCTGCGACCCTCGCCGACTGGGCCAGGGCGCGATCGAGCACGTCGCGCACGGCCGTGAGTGGTTGCTCCGCGGAGAGTGCCTCGCGGAACTCGGCGACGAGGTGCTCGACCTCGAAGCCAGCCGTCATCGACGCCAGCGCTCCGCGAGGACGTAGACGGGCTCGGTGAGGAGGTCGATCACTGGGACCTCGCCGAGCACCGCGTCGTCAAAGGTGGGCTCGGTCTCGGTGACGGCGTCGCGGAGCGCGCCGTAGCGGCCCTGGTATCCCATGAGGACGGTTCGCATCGTCTCGGCGGGAAGCGTGTCGGCGAAGCGCACGTGCAGGAGGGTGAGCCCGACCGTCTGGTTGTGCTTCACCTCGGGGACAAGCACGACCGTGCGCCCGTCGGAAGCGCCGCGCACGGCGGTCACCTCCCGCTGCGTAGCCACGCGGTGCTTGGTGCCCCGCAGGCTGGGGTCGGAGTCGGTGCGCGACTTGAGGCTGGTAGCCACACCGCCGCGGTCGACCACGTGCACGGTCGCCTGGTCGTGCGCCAGGTCGCCTTCGATGCGGTAGCGGGTGTAACCAGTGACTTCTTCGATGGCGGGGTCGAGGTCGACGAGCGTGCGCATCGCACGGAAGCTGAGCCCGTCGCGCGGCGCACCGGCGGCGAGCACGGCTTGTACGAGCGGGGCTTGGAGCAGCGACTCGTCGGAGCGCGAGATGCCGACCGTGACGGTCTTGGCCTGGTGCTTGATGGCATCGACGGGGCGAGTGAGCTCCTCGATGCCCTTGGTGAGCGCGGCAGTGAGATCTTCGACCACGGTCGACGGTGTTCCCACTTTGCCGTGCTCGATCTCGTACGAGTCGAGCGAGAGTGCGCCGACGGCGTAGCGGAGCAGCGATCCGATCCGCACCGCGGTGCTCGCCTCGAGTGAGCCGTCGAACGATCCGGCGCGCAAGCCGTCGTGGAAGCGGCGCGCCGGCTCTTCGAGCCGCGGACCGAGGCGGTCGAGCAACTCGGTCGGCTCGCCGTGCACCGCGGCTTTAACCGCGGCGCGAGCCTCCCGGAGCGGACGGCCGGAGGCGTCGATCGCCAGCGCGGCCTCGTAGCCGAAGAGGTGTCCGGCTACGGTCGCGAGCACGAAGTCGAGATCGGGATGCACGTGCGGGACGGCGATGGTCTCGAGCGCCGCGGGGTAGCGCGTGCCGTCCTCGGCGATGACGATCGGCGCGGCGCGGTGCGCGCGGTAGATCGCCACCTCCTTGCCCACGTCGTCGGCATTCGAACCGGCGAGCCCAGCCGCACACACGATGATGAGCGGCTCGGAGGAAAGGTCGATGTGCTTCTTGTCTTCGGTGACATCGCAGGCGATCGCCTTGTAACAGAGCTCAGAGAGCTTGATGCGCAGCTCGCGAGCGGCGATGGCGTTCACGCCGTTGCCAACGACCGCCCAGTAGCGCCGGTTGAGCACGTGGCGCTGCACGACCGCGGCGATCGAGTCGCGCTGAGCCACGACCGTGCGCATCGCGTCGGGAAGCTCCCGTAGCGAGTGCAGTCGCTGGCTGACGTCGTCGGGGTCGAGCACGCCTACGGCGTCCGCGATCGCGACGGCGAGGAGGTGACCAGCCGCGATCTGCGCATAGAACGCTTTGGTCGACGCAACGCTCATCTCCACGTCGCGGCCGTCGGATGTGTAGAGCACACCGTCGGATTTGTCGACGAGGTCGCTGTTTCGGCGGTTCACGATGGCGACGACCACAGCACCGCGGTCCCGCACGAGGTCGACGGTGCGGTTCGTGTCGGTGGTGGTGCCGCTCTGGCTGATGGCGACGACCAGTGTGTCCGACATGTCGGCGCGCAGACCGAAGCCGGAGAGCTCCGTGGCCGGGATCGCCTCCACCACGAGGTGGTCGCGGGCCAAGCTCTCCAACGCGGCCGCGAGGCTCTGGCCAGCAACGTGCGCGGTGCCTTGACCGATGACGGTGACGCGCCGCAGCGTGCGGTCGCGCAGCCGCTCAGCCACCGACCACGGGATGGTGTCGGGGCCGAGCGCGACGTGCAGCTTCCCGCTGCCGTCGTCGACGACCTTGCCCCGCATGGTCTTGCGGAACGAGTCGGGAGCCTCCGAGATCTCCTTGAGGAGGTAGTGCGGGTAGTTGCCGCGATCGATATCGCGCGTGGTGATCTGCGCGTGCTGAAGGTCATCCTCGGAGACCGGCAACGCCTTGCCGCCGTACGCGAGCCGGGTAATGCCAGCGAGCTCACCCGCGTGGGCGGAGTCGACGACGACGATCTGGCCGCGAGTGGTAGCCGCGCGCTTGGCGTCGGTCGGCGTCTCGCCGTCGAGCCGCACATAGGTGTCGGTCTCCTCGACCAGTCCGTACGGCTCGCTCGCGATGATGAACGTGTCTTCGGCGAGACCGACGTACAGCGCTTGGCCGCTGCCTCGCAGTGCCAGGAACAGCTCGCCAGGTGCCGCGGCCGAGCTGGCGCCGATCGCGACCGAGCCTTCGAGCGTTGCGACGGTGGCGCGGAACGCCTCGGTGGCATCCACACCATCGGCCAGACGGCGCGAGACGAGCGCGGGGATCACCTTGGCGTCGGTGGTGATCTCGGCGGGCGCGCAGATGCCTTCAAACACGGTGAGGTCGGCGTGGTTGTCGACGTCGCCGTTGAGTGCGGCCACCACGTACGGGCCGTCGACGCGCCCGTCCTCTTCCTGGTTGAGGGGGTGCGCATTGGGCTCGGAGATGATGCCGACACTGGCCCACCGCGTGTGGCCGAGCAGCGTGACCTCGGCGGCATCCGAAGTGAGCGCGAGCTTCAACAGGTCGTCGGCCCGGATCGCATCCCGAAGATGGCGCACGTTGTCGCCAAGCTCACCAATCTCGGCCGCGGCCTTGTAGATGAGCGAGAGCATCCCGTCAGGCGTGCGCACCGACCTGTCGCCGAACAACGGATCCTCGGCGCGACGCTCGATGATGCGCGCGACGGCCGCGTCAGCGAAGTCGAGCCCGTGGCCTCGCACAAGAAGGTGGATGCCGGCGGAGTCACGGCCGCGCACCTCGAGGCGGTCAAGGGCCGACAGGGCGATCTGGATGGACGTGAAGCCCTCGATGGCAGCCTGGGAGGCGCCGGACCCCGCCAGGTCGGCGACGGCGCGGGCGGTGCGGAGCCGGTCGTTGTGGACGGCCCACACCGCATCCTTGGCTCGCAGCATGGCGGCATTCACGGCTTCGAGGTCGGCCACGCCGAGCGATGACGCGTCCTGGTCGAGGCGCTGCTCCGCCATCGCCAACAGGTCGGTGAGCGCTTCCGATTGATGTTCGATGCCGAGCGCGCCCGGCCGGTCGGTCAGGAGCGCACTGACACCGGGAACGCCACGCAACAGGCGATCGACGTCTTCCACCATCGCTGCCGCGGCGTCGAGCGATGCCACCTCACCCGACCACGCCTGGAGTCGCGCCACAGCCGCCTCGAGCTGAGAAACGAGGGGCGCGAGGGCTGGGATCGCCCGCGACGAACGGCGCCGAACTACGCCGATGATCCCGCACATGAAGGAACCAGTCTACGGCACGAGATCAGGAACCTGGAAGGTCTCAATCCAGTGGGTTATCGGATCAGAAGATCAAGCTGCGACGAAGTGACCGACGAACCTCTCGTTCGAGTCAAGCAGCACGCTTGAGAATCGGCGAGGCCAGGCCGCTCTTCGCCTTTCGCAACGAACGCAATCGAGCCCCGAGGGTTGCCAAGATCTCAGTTCCCGTGGCGCCACCGAGGACGGCGTCTTCGATTGCGGTCGCCCACTCGTCAGCGCCATCAGCGCGCAATCGAAGAACCAGCTCCCTCGCGCCGTCGTGGATGTCATGGTCATTGCGACGCTTACGAAACGGGCCGCGCATCGTTCGCTACCCCTGTCGGGGGCCGCGGTTGGTGCGTTCTACGAGATCGACCAGGCGGTCAGCGACGAGTTCGGCGCGTTCGACGCTGGGTGCTTCGACCATCACTCGGATGAGTGGTTCGGTGCCGGACGGGCGCACGAGCACGCGGCCATCGGGTTGGAGTTCGGCGTCGATCTGACGAGCCTCTTCCCAGAACGCGCTGTTCGCTTCGATCGCGCCGCGGTCGCGCACGCGCACGTTGCGGAGCACCTGCGGGAACTTCTGCATCACGCCGGCGAGCAGACCGAGTGAGTGGCCGGTGCCGTTGACCACGTCGAGGAGCATCGCCCCGGTGAGCGTGCCGTCGCCGCCGACGGCGTGGTCGGGGAAAATAATGTGGCCTGACTGCTCACCACCGATCGCCAGGTTTCGCCGTTCGACCTCGTCGAGCACGTTGCGGTCACCCACATCTACTTCGATGAACTCGATGTCGTGGTCCTTGAGGCACCGGCGCAGTCCGAGGTTCGACATCACGGTGGCCACGACCGCATTCCCCCGGAGCGCCTCGCGCTCGTTCATGTCGAGCGCGCAGATCGCGAGGATCTGGTCGCCGTCGACGATGCCACCGCGCTCGTCGACCGCAATCACGCGGTCGCCGTCGCCGTCGAACGCGAGCCCGACGCGCGCACCGCTCGCCACGACCGCCTCTTGGAGGCCGGCGGTGTCGGTGGAGCCGCAGTCCTTGTTGATGTTGGTGCCGTCGGGCCAAGCGTTGAGGATCTCGATCTCGGCGCCGAGCTCCTTGAAGATGCGCGGCGCAGAACGGAAGGTCGCGCCGTTTCCACAGTCGAGCACGACCTTGATGCCATCGAGGCGCCGACCCTCGAGCGCGCCGACCACGTGGCCGACGTACTCGTCGAGCGGGTTCTCCATCGTGCGGTCGACACCGACCCCGGCACCCGCCGGACCCGGTTCCGGCGTGTCCATCGCTAGAGCGCGTAGCTCGAACTCCACCTGGTGCTCGAGATCCTCAGAGATCTTGCGACCGCCGGCGGCGAAGAACTTGATGCCGTTGTCCTCGTAGGTGTTGTGGCTCGCGGTGATCATCGCCGCGGGTGCGCCGCGCACTTTGGCGAGGTGGGCAACGCCGGGCGTCGGCAACACACCGGCGAGCTCGACGTCGGCACCCTCAGAGCACATCCCGGCGATGAGCGCGGCTTGCACCATGGGCCCGGAGCGACGCGTGTCGCGCCCGACGATGAATGCCTGCTCGGCACCGAGCACGCGCACGAGCGCACGAGCGAGCGCAGTCACGAGCTCGGGTGTGAGCTCGCGATTCGCGAGGCCGCGGATGCCGTCGGTGCCGAACTCGAGGGTCATGGGCTGGAAAGGCCCGATGCGCGTCTCAGCGCTTCGAGTACTGGGGCGCCTTGCGGGCCTTCTTCAGGCCGTACTTGCGCCGCTCCTTCTCGCGGGCATCTCGCACCAGCAGACCGGCCTTCTTGAGCATCGGCCGCATCTCGTCATCGAGTGCGACGAGCGCACGCGCGATCCCGAGGCGCAGCGCGCCGGCCTGGCCGCTCACGCCGCCGCCGTGGAGTCGTGCATCCACGTCGTAGACGTCGGCCGTCTGCGTGAGGCGCAGCGGCTCGGTGGCGGATTGCTGATGCGTGAGGGTAGGGAAGTACACGCCCATCGGCTTGGCGTTGATCACGATCTTGCCGGTGCCGGGACGCAGACGCACACGCGCGACGGCTTCCTTGCGTCGTCCGGTGCTCTGGATCAAGGGCTTGGGCACGATCGCTCCTTCGAACTCTCTGGCTAGCTGACGCGCTTGATGGTGGACGTGAGCGTATGAGGCTGGGGCATCTGCGCGGCGTGCGGGTGCGTGGGCCCCGGGTAGATCTTCAACTTCGTCATCATCTGACGACCGAGCGGACCCTTCGGCAGCATGCCCTTCACCGCGAGGCGGACGACGCGCTCGGGGTCACGGCCCAACAGATTTGCCAGCGTCTCGGATCGCAGACCACCCGGGTAGCCGGAGTGGCGGTGGTAGAGCTTGCCCTCAGCTTTGCGCGGGTTGATGTCGAGCAGCGCGGCGTTCACGATGACGACGTGGTCGCCCACATCGACGTTCGGCGCCCAGATCGTCTTGTGCTTGCCGCGCAGGAGCGTGGCGACTTCGGACGCGAGCCGCCCGAGCACGACTCCCTCGGCGTCGACAACGCGCCAGACGCGTGTGATGTCGGCTGGCTTGGGGTGATAGGTCCGCACGAGATCCTGACCAGAGAAGAGAGGATGGAAGGCTCGGAGCCGCAGACCGGCTTCGAGCAAGACCCTGCATCCTACTGATTCCGGGGGAAATTCGGCAATCGACCCGCCTGAGGGGTTCGGCGGTCCCGATAGCCTCGGGATTCATGACCGCCACCAAGGGTCCTGCGGGCTTGGCCCCTGAGCGGGAGGCCGACGCCGAGGCTGCGTTAAGCATCCTCACCGATTCCGCCCTCGAGCCGATCGTCGACATGGTGCTCCTGGCCCGCGACGGCGCCTACGAGGCCCGCTCAAATGATGGATCAGTGCGTTTCCGGCGTACGGAAGCCGGCACATACGACGTGCTTGAGACCAGCGGCAAGAACCCGCTGGGCGACCAGTCGGTGGAGCGCTTCACGCAGATCGACGACGAGCTCGCGAACACGAACCCGCATCGCTCCGAGAACTCGTACCCGCACGCGTTCGACCACGTGGCCCAGCTCTTCGACCACCCGGCTGCACCCGACCTGTGCGTGCTGCACTCGGCCGACCACAACTGGGAGGACCAGGGCGGACACCGCGGTGAGCACGGCTCACTCGGGATCGTGCAGGCACGCGCTCCCTTGGTCTTCGCGGGCAAGGGAGTACGCAACGACGGGGTGGTCCCGCGTTCGGCGCGCCTGGTCGACATTGCACCGACGGTGTTGGAGCTCCTGGGTGTCGATCGGGATGCCGACGGCAAGCACCTACGCGGTCAGGACGGCGAGGTGCTCGACGGCGCGCTCGATCTCCAGAGTGGGCGACCGAAGCATGTGGTCGCGGTCTTGTTCGACGGCACCAACTCCAACGTGCTCTACGACATGGCCGCGCGCGGCGAGGCGCCAAACGTCGCCCGCCTCATCGAGATGGGGACCGCATACGGCCACGGCGCCATGGCCGGGCTTCCGACCGTCACTCTGGCCAACCACACGTCGGTGATCACGGGCCGGCTCCCGGGCCACCACGGGATTCTCCACAACGCCTGGTTCGATCGGCGCACCGGCGAGCAGGTGATCACGAACTCCAACGCCACGTGGCCCACCGCGATGCGCAGCTGCGTGGATGGCGTCGACTCCATCCACGACGCGCTGCACCGCGCCGAGTCCGGCGTGTTCACCGCGTCGGTCAATGAGCCTTGCGATATCGGTGCCGACTTCTCCACCTTCCATTTCTTCCGACGCGGTGAGGTGCCACCGATCCCGGACTCACCCGACGGGCTTCCCCACACGACTGAGCGGTTCGTACGCCCGTCGAAGGACTACTCGTGGTCGTCGATCGTCGACCACATGGGCACCGAGCAAGCGGTGGGCATATGGAGCGGCTCATATCGCGACGAGACGTACCCGCTGCCGCGGTTCATGTTCTGCAACTTCACGCTCACCGACTCGGCGATGCACGAGGGCGGGCCACATTCCGAGGTGGCCGCCGCGTCGGTGCGCGACAGCGACGGGCGCCTCGGTGAGATCCTCACCGCCGTGGAGCGGGCCGGCGCGTTCGACGACACCGCCTTCGTGCTCCTCGCCGATCACGGCATGGAGGAGACCGACCCCGCCGTCACCGGCGACTGGGACGTCGCCCTGCGCGATGCCGGCCTCACCTTTCGCGACGAGGGCTACGGATTCCTGTACCTAGGGGAAACACCGGGCTGACAATTCCTTCACATCAGCGGGTGAGAGTGCGTGGCATGAAGACACTCGCACTCTCACTCGCACTGTTCCTCGGAGTGGCGGCTTGGGCCGCTGGTTCCGGTACCGCGGGCGCGGCCACCACCTGCGACACACCGCAGGTCACTCGCAACATCGAGTACGTCAGCGACCCGGTGTCGCCGCTCCAACGGCTCGACGTGTATGGCTTCACGCCGTCGAAGGGCTGCGCGAGCGCACCAGTCATGGTCTACGTGCACGGCGGCGGCTGGCGAAAGGGTGACAAGCGCGTCGTCAGCGACAAAGCCAGGTTCTTCAATGGTCTCGGCGACGTGTTCGTGAGCGTGAACTACCGCCTCTCCGACCCGCCCCGCGACCCGAACCGACCGATCCACCCCGCGCACGCCCAGGACGTGGGTGCCGCGGTGACGTGGGTCGAGCAGAACATCGGTGACTTCGGCGGCGACGGCGACCACCTCGCGCTGTTGGGCCACTCGGCCGGCGCACACCTCGTGGCGCTCGTAGGGCTCGACGACAGCTACATCGAGCAGGGCGGCGGCGACTCGGCAGCGCTCCGCTGCGTGCTCTCCGACGACACCGAGTCGTACGACCTGACGACGAAGGCGAGCCAGAGCCCGATCACCCACTTCCTCGTGGCCAACGCGTTCGGTCGCGACGAGTCGGCCTGGCCCGACGCGTCGCCCATCAACCATGTGGGCGACGACCCGCACCCGCCGGACTTCCTCGTGATCCGGCGCGGCGATGCCGAACGCCAAGCTGGCCAGACCGCGTTCGCCAACGCGCTCGAAGCTGCCGGCGGGAACGTGACGATCCTCGACGCGCCCGGCTACACCCACGGCGACGTCAACCACCTCATCGGCGCCCCCAACGAGACCGTCATCACTCCGACGATCAAGCAGTTCACCCAGAGCTGCCTCGGCTGACGAGGGTTACATCACTTACGTACTAGTGATATTATCTCTGCATGCATCGGACCCAGATCTCGCTCACGCACGCACAGATGGCACGCCTGCGAGCGGAGTCGTTGCGGCGCGGAGTGTCCATCGCTCGGCTCATTCGGGACGCAGTCGACCAAGTACTCCCGGCTGCGGAATGGGAGGCTCGGAAGATACGGGCTCTCGCCGCGATCGGCTGCGTGCGCGATCAGGCCGACGACGTCGCCGAGCGCCACGACAAGTACCTTGCCGACCTTTCCGTCGGTCGGTGACGGTCTTCGTCGACACTTCGGCGCTCTATGCACTGCTCTCTGCCACGGACCGACGCCATGAAGAGGCGCGGTCCACCTTCTCCGAGTTGCTCTCGAGTGAGACCCTCACCACGCACAACTACGTCGAGGTCGAGACGATCTCACTCGTCCACGCCCGTCATGGTCCAGCACCGGTCGTGGGTATATGCGAGATCCTCGATGTCATGGACGTCGTCTGGGTCGACGAGGACATCCATGCAACGGCACTCGACCGCCTCACGGAAGGCCTTCGCCGGGGACCGTCACTCGTGGATCTTGTGAGCTTCGAAGTGATGGAGCGGGACGGCATCGAGGACTTCTTCGCGTACGACGATCACTTCGCGGACGCCGGCTTCCGCCCCGTCAGCAGGTGATCAGGGCAGATTCTCGGGGTTAGTAGCCGACGGACTCGAGCATCAGGCCTTGGGGTGGGGCGATTTGGCCGGCCTCGTGGCGGTTGCCGGCGCGCAGGATGTTCATGATGTCGCCGGGACGCAGGCGATCGGTGGCGGCGTCGACCATCGTGCCCACGAGCGCGCGCACCATCTGCCAGCAGAACGCCGTGGCGCGCACGTCGTAGACGAGTGTGCCATCACCGTCGTCGATCCACTTCGACTCGAGCACGCGCCGACGAGTCGTCGACCCCTCGGGCCCCTTCCGGCAGAACGACGCGAAATCGTGCAGGCCCATGAACGGATCGGCGGCGAGCCGCAAGCGGGCGATGTCGAGCGGCTCAGGGATCCACCACGAGTAACGGGCCACGAACGGATCGGGCTCGGGTCGATTGAGGATCGTGTAGCGGTACCGCCGCCACTGCGCGGACCGGCGGGCATCGAAGGTCGGGTCGACGCGTTCGCAGCGCCGCACGACGATCTCAGGCCCGAGGATGCCGTTCAGTGCCCGGCGCAGGCGCTCCGGTTCGAACGCGACCAGCGTCTGGATGCTGACCACCTGACCCCAGGCATGCACGCCGGTGTCGGTGCGGCCGGCGCACACCATGCCCAGCACCTCGCGCCGCGACCGCAACACGTTCTCCAGCGCGTTCGAGAGGACGCCTTCGACCGTGCGGACGTTGGGCTGTGCTGCGAACCCATGGAAGTCGGTCCCGTCGTACGCGACGACGAGCTTGAGCTTGTCCCCGGGTGCCGGGGCCTGACTCACACCAGCTCAATACGCGCCATGGGCGCGTTGTCACCGGGTCTCGGACCGAGCTTCAGGATGCGCAGGTACCCGCCCGGACGCTCGGCGTAGCGAGGCGCGATCTCGGCGAAGAGCTTGTGGGTCGCGCGCTTGTCGTGCATCGTCGAGATCACGATGCGGCGATCGTGCACGCCACCGCGCTTGGCCTTGGTGATGAGGCTCTCGGCGTAGGGACGCAGCGCCTTGGCCTTGGCCACGGTGGTCACCACGTGCTCAGCCTCGAAAAGGCTGGCTGCGAGGTTGGCCATCATGAGCCGCTGATGCGCGGGATCTCTCCCAAAACGCGGTCCCTTGCGGGGGGTGGGCATCGAGCACCTACTCCTTGACGCGCAGCGCGAGGCCGCGCTCGTCGAGCTTCTGGAGCACCTCATCGAGCGACTTCGACCCGAAGTTCGTGATCGCGAGCAGGTCGTCCTCGGTCTTGGCGACAAGCTGACCGATCGTGTCGACGCGCGCCCGCTTGAGGCAGTTGCGCGGTCGCTCCGAGAGGTCGAGCTCCTCGATCGGCAACTCGAGGTCGGGCGACGCCGCCGTGGTGGGCGACACCTCACCGAGCTCGAGACCACGAGGCTCGTCGGACAAGCTGGCCACGAGGCCGACGAGGCTCCGGAGCGTGTCGCCGGCAGAGGCAAGCGCCTCGCGCGGCGTGACTGAGCCGTCGGTCTCGATCTCGAGCGTGAGCTTGTCGTAGTTGGTCGCCTGCTCCACACGCGTCGGCTCCACCGAGAACGCCACGCGGCGCACCGGCGAGAAGATCGCGTCGACCGGGATCACGCCGATCGTGGAGGTGCGCTTGTTGCGCTCCGCCGACAGGTAGCCGCGGCCCTGCTCGACCGTGAGGTCGATGGCAAGACGGCCCTTGGTGTTGACGGTCGCGATGTGCAGCGCCGGGTTGAGCACTTCGACGTCTGACGTGGTCTGGATGTCGCCCGCCGTCACCTCACCGGGACCACGCTTGTCGAGGCGCAATGAGACGGCCTCGTTGCTCGTGCACTGGAGCACGAGGTCCTTGATGTTCAGGATGAGGTCGGTGACGTCTTCCTTCACACCCGGGATGGTGTCGAACTCGTGCAGCGCTTCGTCGAAGCGAACCTGCGTGACGGCTGCGCCAGGGATCGAAGACAGCAGCGTGCGGCGCAGGCTGTTGCCGAGCGTGTGCCCGAAACCTGGCTCGAGGGGGGAGATCACGAACGACTGGACGTTGCCTTCGGCTTCGCCAGCTTCGACCTCAGGTCGCTGGATGATCAGCATCAGTTGCCTTCTCTGTTGATCTGCGGGGGGTTTACTTGGAGTAGAGCTCGACGATGAGCTGCTCGCGCACGGGCACGTCGATCTGCTCGCGCAACGGAAGCTCGCGCACCGTCACTTCGTGGGTATCGGGCTTCACATCGAGCCACTGCGGGATCGAGCGGGTAATCGTGTCGAGGTTGTGGCGCACGACGATGTTCGCCTTCGCCTTGTCGGTGAGCGTGATCACGTCTTCCTTGCGCACCAAGTACGACGGGATCGTGACCCGCTTGGCGTTCACGAGGATGTGCCCGTGACGCACGAGCTGGCGAGCCTGGTTACGGCTGGCGGCGAAGTTGGCCCGGAAGACCGCGTTGTCGAGACGCTGCTCGAGCATGCGCAGCAGGATCTCGCCGGTGATGCCGTCTTCTGAGTTGGCTGCCGCGTACATCTTGCGGAACTGCTTCTCGAGCACGCCGTAGATACGACGGGCCTTCTGCTTCTCACGGAGCTGGATCAGGTACTCGCTCTCGCGAATGCGACCACGCCCGTGCTGACCGGGCGGGTACGGCTTGCGCTCGACCGGGCACTTCATCGATTCGCACTTGGGACCCTTGAGGAAGAGCTTCATGCGCTCGCGACGGCAGAGCTTGCACACGGCGGCTGTGTGGCGGGCCATCAGACACGCCTCCGCTTGGGTTGGCGACATCCGTTGTGGGGGATGGGCGTGACGTCCTTGATGCCGACCACCTCAATACCGGTGCTCTGGATGGTGCGGATGGCTGTCTCCCGACCGGAGCCCGGGCCCTTCACGACCACATCGACCTTGCGCACGCCGTGCTCTATTGCGCGCCGCGCGACCGTCTCGGCCGCGAGCTGCGCCGCGAACGGCGTGCTCTTGCGAGAACCCTTGAACCCCACGTTCCCCGACGAGGCCCACGCGATCGCGTTGCCCTGCTGGTCGGTGATCGTGATGATCGTGTTGTTGAACGACGACTTGATGTGCGCAACGCCATAGGCGATGTTCTTGCGCTCTTTGCGCTTCGGTCGCCGTCCGCCGGCGGCTGGCTTGGCCACGTACTCCTACTTCCCGTTCTCGTTCGTCGACTTGTGCTCGTACATCTACTTGCGGGCCTTCTTGCGACCCGCCACTGTCTTCTTTGGACCCTTGCGGGTGCGCGCGTTGGTACGTGTGCGCTGACCCCGAACGGGGAGTCCCCGGCGGTGCCGGATGCCCTCGTAGCTCCCGATCTCGACCTTGCGCTTGATGTTCGCCGAGACCTCGCGACGCAGGTCACCTTCGACCTTGAGGTTCGCGTCGATCCATGCGCGCAGCTTGGCGACTTCTTCGTCGGTCAAGTCGCGGACGCGGGTGTCGCGAGACAGCCGCGTCTCGTCGCACACCGTCTTGGCGACGGAGCGACCGACGCCGAAGATGTAGGTGAGCGAGATTTCGAGCCGCTTCTCTCGCGGAATGTCGACGCCAGCGATTCGAGCCATAACTCCCTATCCCTGCCGCTGCTTGTGGCGCGGGTTGGTGCAGATGACGCGGACCGCGCCGTGACGGCGGATCAGCTTGCACTTCTCACACATCTTTTTGACCGACGGTCGAACTTTCACGCTGCTCTTCTCGATTACTTGTAGCGGTAGGTGATGCGGCCACGACTCAAGTCGTAAGGAGTGAGCTCGACCTGCACTCGGTCCCCAGGGAGGATTCGGATGTAGTTCATCCGCATCTTCCCGGAGATGTGCGCGAGCACCTTGTGCCCGTTTTCGAGCTCGACACGGAACATGGCGTTCGGGAGCGGTTCAACCACCGTTCCCTCGACCAATATCGTGTCGTCCTTCGGCTTTGCCAGAACTTCCACCACCTTGAATTGGACCTAAGCGGGCGCGCGAAACGCCCGAACGAACTCACTTGTGAGCCTTTCCAGGCTACACGGTCCCCCAACCCCTTGGAAAATCAGGGTAAAAGCGGCTCTGGACCCCCGATCAGACCTTTCGGATCCCCGGCCCCCGGGCCGGGCGGCGAATCGGGCGGGCTTCCAAGCCGGGCGGCGGAGGTGCGCAGGATCCCTCAGGCTTACGACTGGTGTGCCTCCACCCGCCTACGGCACCGTCAGCACCTCGGGGCCGTGGTCGGTGACGGCGATGGTGTGCTCGAAATGGGCCGAGCGGCGGCCATCGCGGGTGATCACGGTCCAGCCGTCGTTGAGCACCTCGGTCTCGGGCCCGCCGGCGTTGACCATCGGCTCAATGGCGAGCACGTGGCCCTCCTTGAGCTTCATCCCGCGCCCGGCGGGTCCGTAGTTGGGGATCTGGGGCTCTTCGTGCATGGCGGTGCCGATGCCGTGCCCCACGTACTCGCGCACGACGGTGAAGCCAGCTTTCTCGGCCCGTCCTTCAACGGCCGCGCCGAGATCGCCGAGCCGATTTCCCTCGATCACTTGGGCGATCGCGGCTTCGAGCGACTCCCGGGTGACGTCGATGAGGCGCTTCGACTCGTCATCGATGTCGCCGATCGCGACGGTTACAGCCGCGTCGGCATGCCAACCCTCGATGATGGCCCCGCAGTCGATCGACAAGATGTCGCCATCCTTCAAGACCACCTCGGAACTCGGGATGCCATGCACGATCACGTCGTTGGGAGATGTGCACACGACGGCGGGAAAGCCGTGGTATCCGAGGAAGTTCGACCGCGCACCACGGCGGTCGAGCACTTCACGGGCAACGGCGTCGACATCGAGCGTGGTGGCTCCAGCCTTCGCGGCGCGGATGCACTCCTCGTGCATCTCGGCGACAACCTTGCCCGCTCGCCGCATGAGCGCGATCTGCTCGGCCGACTTCCGAGTGATCATGCTCGGCTCACGCTTCGTCTGCCGTCCGGAGCTCGACCGACACCACCATCGACTCGAACACGTCATCGGCGTCGCCGGTGCCATCGACGTGCGCAAGGATGCCCCGCCGACGATAGAACTGGATGAGCGGGAGCGTTTGGAGCTCCCAGAGCTCGAGGCGGCGCATCACCGCGTCTTCTGTGTCGTCGTCGCGTTGGATCACATCGCCGCCACACAGGTCGCACGTCCAACCCTCTTTGGGCGGCGCATCGACGTGGTACGGGGTTTGGCACTGGATGCACACCCGGCGTCCGGCGATGCGGTGCAGCACGATCTCGGTCGGCACGTCGAGATCGATGACCACGTCAAGAGGGTGGTCGTCCAAGACACGCTCGAGCTCATCGGCCTGGCGAACGGTGCGTGGGAAGCCGTCGAGCACGAAGCCCGTTCGGGCAGCACCCGATCGAGCAAGCTCCTCTTCGACAACGCCGATCACGATCTCGTCGGGCACGAGCTCGCCCACATCCATGTACGACTGCGCTTCGACGCCGAGCGGTGTTCCCTCATGTGCTGCGGCACGAAACAGGTCGCCGGTCGCGAGGTGCAAGACACCGTAATGCTCGGCGAGCTGGGAAGCCTGGGTGCCCTTGCCGGCACCCTGTTTCCCCAGCAGCACAAGACGTGGGCCACGGTTTTTCATGTTCCTACGCGAGGAAGCCCTCGTAGTTGCGCATCATCAGCTGGCTGTCGATCTGCTTCATCGTCTCGAGCGCGACACCAACGGTGATGAGCAACGCGGTACCGCCGAACGGGAACTGCTTGATATCCCACAGCGCGAACACGAGCAGCGGCGTAATGGCAATTGTCGCCAGGAACAGCGAACCGGGCAGCGTGATGCGGTTGAGCGTCTTGGCGAGGTACTTCTCGGTGGCGGGGCCCGGACGAATGCCGGGGATGAAGCCACCCTGCTTGCGGATGATGTCGGCTTGCTGCGCGGGATTGAACGCGATGGCCGTATAGAAGTACGCGAAGAACACGATCAACAATGTGTAGAAGCCGATGTAGAACCAGCTCTGGTTGCTGACGAGCTCCTTGTCGATGAAATTGCGAATGTCGGCACCGAACCCACTGTTCGGCAGGATGCTCGCTATCAGCGCGGGGAACGACAGGATCGAGCTCGCGAAGATGACCGGAATCACACCCGACTGGTTCACCTTCAGTGGGATGTACGTGCTCTGACCGCCGTACATCCTGCGCCCGACCACCCGTTTGGCGAACTGCACAGGTATGCGCCGTTGGCCCGACTCGACGAACACGATCGCCACGATCATCCCGACGCCGATCGCGAGCACCACGAAGAACTGGAGCTTGCTGCCCTCGGTGTAGATCTGACCACCCTGCGCAGGAAGCGACGAGACCACCGAAGCGAAGATCAGGATCGACATCCCGTTCCCGACGCCCCGTTGGGTGATGAGCTCACCGAGCCACATCACCATCGCGGTGCCCGCCGTCCACGTGAGGACGATGAGTGCGGCT
>SHVJ01000040.1 GCA_009694295.1 Acidimicrobiia bacterium | reverse complement strand
GATCAGCACGCGTGGATCCACGAACACATCGACGCCGCGGAACTCCCACTCCCCGATCACGTACTGCAGCGGCTCACCCGCGACTCGACGGGTCAGCATGTCGTCGACACGCTTGACCGCGCCGACGGGTGCGGGATCGTCCTGGTTCGCGAGCAGCGCCGCGCCCCGCAACCCGGACACAGCCTCAACGATCCAACGCGCTTCCATCGCCGCAACGCGTCTCGCCGCGTCACGTTGGAGCTGCAGCCACGTGATGGATTCAGCCACGGACCGCGCTCACGTTTCGCCGAGCTGCTCACTCCGCTCGGCCGCGGCCAGGGCGTCGACGATCAGGTCGAGCTGCTTCTCGCCTGCGAGCACCTGATCGAGGGCCTGGACCGTCACGTTCACGCGATGGTCGGTGACGCGGTTCTCCTTGAAGTTGTACGTGCGGATCTTCTCGGAGCGCCCGCCACCCTTCACCTGGTCGCGCCGCACCGAGGACATCTCGGCATCCTGGCGATCGCGCTCCTCTTGCAGCAGGCGCGAGCGGAGGATGCGCAACGCCTTGTCCTTGTTCTGGAGCTGGCTCTTCTCGTCCTGACAGGTAACGACGAGACCGGTGGGCTTGTGCGTGATGCGCACCGCGGAGTCGGTGGTGTTCACGGACTGACCACCGGGTCCGCTCGATCGGAACACGTCGATCTCGAGATCACCGGGCGCAATCTCGACGTCGACCTCTTCGGCCTCCGGCAGCACCACGACGGTGGCCGCGCTGGTGTGGACGCGTCCCTGGCTCTCGGTCGTCGGCACCCGCTGCACTCGATGTGGGCCGGCTTCGTACTTCAGGCGCGCCCACGCGTCGGGACCCTTCGTCACGAGCGTGACCTCGCGCAGTCCGCCCATGTCGGAGGGCTGGCTCGACAGCGTCTCGAACTTCCACCCGCGCCGCTTCGCCAACCCCTCGTACATCTGGAAGAGATCGCGGGCCCAGAGGTTCGCTTCCTCGCCGCCTTCGGCGCCACGAATCTCGATGATCACGTTACGACCGTCGTTCGGATCGCTCGGCACCAAGAGCTCCTTGAGCGTGGCTTCGAGCTCGACGAGTCGCGCCTCTTTCTCGGCCACTTCCGTGCGGAGGTAGGCCTGCATCTCGGTATCGACTTCGCCTTCGACCATGGTCCGTGCTTCGGCGATCTGGGCTTCGGTCGCTCGGTACTCGCGGTACGCGTCGACGACGGGCTTGAGCTCCGCGTGACGGCGGCCCGCGTCGCGCGCGGCAGCCTGATCGCCCGCCGCGTAGATCTCGGACAGGCGCGCTTCAAGCTTTTCGAGCTCGGCTTCGGCGTCATCAAGGTGTTCGAACACGGTCCCAGGGTACTGGCGACCTGTTTCGGGCCTGGCTCTACTTGAACAGAGAGAAGGCCTTGAAGTCCTCACCGAGCACGGCGGCGGTGTCGTGCACGCCGAGCCAGGCCAACCCGGTGGCGTAGTGCCGCCGGAAGTCGTTGGTATGGCGCAGGTTGTTGTTCTGATCGAGGTCGGAGAGCGATGGCGCCTCGCCGTAGCGGCCACCCTGCACGCCGGGGCCGACCACGAAGTGCACGTTTGCGGTGCCGTGATCGGTGCCACTCCCGTTCTCGGCGGCTCGGCGCCCGAACTCCGACACCGTCATCAGCGTGACCTTGTCGGCGTCCTTGCCCAGCGCAGTGAAGAAGCCGTCGATGCCGCCGTCGAGCTGCTGGAGGAGGATGGAGTGCCGCTCGGCCTGCCCCTCGTGGGTGTCGAAGTCGCCCACGCCGTTCACGTAGATGATCCGCGGCTTCGCCGGTGACTGCACGAGCTGCGCAGCGAGCAGCAGGGAATCGGCCACGCTCGTGTCCTGGTACCGGGTGTTGCGACGACCCGCGGCGTTGCTTGCGCCGGGATCGGACTCTGGCCCGTCCGTCAGTGCTTGGTCGAGCTGCGTGCGCGCCTTGACCGTGAGGCCAACCGCGCGTTGCACCTGTCCGACGAGTGTCGACGGGTCGACCTTCGCCGGCGTGAAGTCGCTCCACGCCGCGAGCAGGTCGTCCTGGCCGGTTGGGGCGTCGATCCACGCCGGAAGCTGAGGCTGGAGCCCGTCGGAGTTCGCGATCGTCGTGGCGAAGGACTGCCGGCCGATGAGCGCGGGCGATGGGCCCGGTCCGATAGCGATGGCCGCGAGCGGATCGTCGAAACCGACCGTGCCGTCGAGATATGCACCAAGCCAGCCGCCGCCGCCGGTTCCGCCCTTCGCCGACCACCAGATGGCGAACGATCCGAAGTGCGAGAGGTCGGGATCGTCGTAGCCCAGGCCCTGCACGATCGCGACCTGGTTGTCGTCGTAGCGCTTGGCCAGCTTGGCCAGGCTCGGGTGCAAGCCGAACTCGCCGTCGAGGTCGATCGCGTCGGTGACGGCGAGCGTCGGGCGCAGGTCGCGGTATCGCCCGTCGGTCAGCGGCACGACGGTGTTCAACCCGTCGTTCCCGCCACCCATCTCCACGACCACGAGCGTGCGTCCCTTGGCATCGGCTTCGAGCTCGCCCGCGTGCATCATGGCGCCGGCCGACTCGCCACCCCATTCCCACACGGAGAGTCCATATCCCGCGCCAACGGTTGCCGCAGTTCCGACGCCGACCTTGCGTAGGAAGTCTCGTCGGCTGACATCTGCTCTCTTGGCGTGGGGTCGGTGTGTGTTCATGTGACGGCGAACTCCGGGGAGAGGGCGGCGAGCGCGAACTGACGCCCGGGGTCGGTCTCGCGTTCCAACACTCGGCGTGTCGGTGGCTCGACGTCGAAGATCCCGAACCGCGCAAGGAGGTCGTCGACCTCGGCGAGCTCGGTCGGTGCCGCCGGCAACACGTTGAGGAGGTCGAAGGTGTGCACGAGCTGGTGCGGACCGAGCAACAGCGTGCCTTCGGGAAACCCACCCACGTTTGGTGGCACGAACGGGATGAACCCGATCGTGCGCAGCGCCTCGCCCACACCGTTGGTGTCCTGCGCCCGGCGCCGGATCGCACCGATGTCGAGCTGTGACACACCTCCGGCTTGAGCGATGCCAACCAGCTTCTCGACCGGTGTGCGCACCCGCGCGCGCACCGCGGCCTTTGATGTGAACGCCGGCTCTGCGGTGATCGCCTCGACCAAGCCCATGATTGACCAGTCGCGCGCGAACGCATCGCCGAGACGCTCGACGGTTTGATCATCGGCGTCGAGACCAACGAGTTCGCGGTAAAGCTTCAGTGCAATGAACCGGCCAGTCGATGGATGCTCGAGGATCACATCGAGCGCGGTGTCGAGATCGAACGCGCCGCTCTGGCCGAGCAGCTCCTTCTCGCCGCTGTCGTGACGCTGCGCGATGAAGATCGACTGCCACGGCCCCGCGCCGAGTGCGCTCAGCTGCGGCGAGAACCGACGGCCCGGCACGTTCACAACCCAGCCGGTGAAAGATCGAGAAGCCTCGACCACGTCTTGCTGCTTGTAACCACCGCCGATTCCCAAGGTGAACAGCTCGAGGCACTCGCGCCCGAAGTTCTCGTTGACCTTGTCGGTCTCGTTGCTGATGCCGTCGAGGTACACGAGCATCGCCGGGTCCTTCGCGACTGCATGCAAAAGATCTGCGAACGATCCCGTCGCGTGGGTCCGGATCATGGCGTGCTGCTGGTGCACGAGATATGGGACGCGCACCTTCGCGATGCTGGTGGCGAAGTGGTCCTGCCAGAACCACACCAACCGCTCTTCGATCAGACGCGGGTTGGTACGCATCTGATCGATCCACCACGCGATCGTCGGCACGATCTCGATCGACCGCTGCTGGTCGTACGAAGTGGGCGCGGCCATGGCCGGCGGCACCGGCGCCGCCCCGACCGACAGATCGAGCGCGCGAGCGATCGCAGCATCGGTGGAGTCGAGTCCGGCGACGATGTCGGGGTGCACGCCCATCGACAACCGCCGGACCACATGGCTGATGCGTTCCTGCTGACTGATGCTCACAACGAGAACTCTCGCGTCGGGATGTGAAGGAATCGTGAAGGGAGGCTGATGGGCTGGCCAAGCGAAAGGGGGTTACGGCGGGTCGGGCCCGCTGCTGGGCGGGACGAGGTCCCAGTTGTGGGGCGTGCCGGTGACCAACCAGTCTTCGTTGGTCTTGAGCCGGTGGTGGTACCAGCAGATACGCCACAGGTTGCTCGGTTCAGTGAGGCCACCGTCGGCTTTGGCCACGACGTGGTCGATCTCGAGGTGAAAGTCGGCGTCGCAGCCGGCCACGCCACATACCGGGTACTGCTGTTCGAGCCACGCCAACAGCCAAGGCGGGTAGTACCGCCGGTCCGTCGCGTAGTCGGGAAGCTGTGCGGGATCCGCGGGCACCTCGCGCACCTTCGCGGTGGCGAGCATCTGCTTGGCGAGCGTGACCGGGATCGGGCCCATGCCGGGAATCTCGCAACGCTGTCCGCGCTGGGCATAGCCCTGCTCGGCGATGCCAGCGTCGGCGATCAGGGTGGCGCCGGTGGCTTTGCGCGGCCCGCGGGTGATCAACGCATGCAGCGCATCAGCCGCGTACGCCTCGCGTGCTTCACGTGTACCGGCGGCGCGGGCCGCGCGGAACAACAGATCCGTCTCGGCATCCAGGGCGGCGTTGACCTCGGCGCCCTTGTCGGGCGACAGCCGCCACATCCCGCACGCCGCAGTGTCGGGATCCACCCACGTCCGCAACGAACGCGTGTCGTGGAGCCGCTGCGCCCACGCCGCATCGTCGACCTCTGCTCCCGCGCGCACCCGACGGCACCGGTCCTTCAAGCCCTTCATCGTCGTGCCCCGCTGCGCGACTGCGACCAGCTCAGCCTCCGCCGTCGGGTCTTTGCGCGCTGCTCCCGCGATCTCGTGCGCTTGTGCTTCGGAGAGCTTCCCGGCTCGGAACGCCGCGTTCGTCGCCGGCAGCTCGCCCAACGCGTCGGCGGTCTCCATCACCCGGAACGCGGATGCCGACGCGACTCCGGTCTTGCGGGCCAGCCAGTCGGCCGCGCATCGGGCGCCGCTCTCCCGATACGCATGGGTCTTGTCGACCCGCTGCGCGGCTAGCGCGGTGCCTGCCTCACCCAGATGGGTGAGCTTGGCGAACCGCTCCACCGCCCGCACCGCACCCCGGGCGTCGAGCAGGCCCGGCTCGAAGTCGCGAACGAACACCTCAATGGTGGCGATCGCGCCGTCGAGCTCCTGAAAGTCCACGCCTGCAACCTCATGGTCGACCAGACCGGCAGCGCCGGGCCGGGAGCCCGGAGGGGCTCACCGAAGGCAGGACGTCAAGCTCGTCCGCGAAGCTCCCAGCACTCTACGAACATACGTTCGCCCTGTCAAGCCGCAACGACGATTTCCGGCCCGCGTTTGCCCTGGTCACAGGATTCTTTGAAAGATTTCTCGTTCGGCTCGCGGCATCGCTCCCGTATACGTCAGAGGTGGTACTCGGGCGGGAAGTGGTCGCGAATGGCGGCCTCGATTTCGCCAACTGGCCGCCCTGCCATCAGATCCTCGCAAGCAAGATCCACCCACTCGCTTCGCTCGGGAGCCGGCACGACGGAGGGGTCAAGCACGCGATCCACAAGCTCCGCAGCTCTGTCGAGTTCATGCTGCGGTGGCCTCGTTCGGCGGGTGGCAAATGACGGCGGCCCAGAGCCACGGATCAAGGCGAGGACGAACCATGCCAGGAGAAGTCCAACAACTCCGACTCCCCACCACACGATCGTCAAGGCCTGTGTGGAGTACCAGCCGCTCTGGCCGGTTGCCGGTCAGGCGGGGCTGAAGGTGGGGCGACCGGTGCCGACGGGGCCGGTCTCGACCGGGCGGGCCGCCACTTCGGCGAGCTGCTCGGCGGTCATGACGGCACGCAGCGATGCGATCGCCACCTCGAGCTGGTCGAGGGACGGTTCGCGGGTCGTGAGCTTCTGGAGCGCGAGGCCGGGCTTCATGAAGATGCGCACCGCCCGCTTGTCCATGTGCCGAGCCGAGTACCGGATGAGCTCGTAGGCGATCCCGGCGACGAGTGGGATGAGCACGATGCGAGACAGGATCAGCAGTGGCAATGCCGGTCGCCCGACGAACGCGTAGACGAAGATCGTGACAACCATCACGGTGAGCAAGAAGTTCGTGCCGCAGCGCACGTGCTCGGTTGTGAACCGCTGTGCGGACTCCGGCGTGAGCTCCACACCGTTCTCGTAGGCAGCGATCGCCTTGTGCTCGGCACCGTGGTACTGGAACACGCGCTTGATGTCGGGAAGCAGCCCGATCAGCAAGAGGTAGCCGAGGAAGATCCCCATGCGGATCGCGCCCTCGAGCAGGTGGTACTTCAAACCCTTCACGTTGATCGCGTCACTCAACGCGCTCGTGCCCAACGCGGGGAGCACGAGGAAGACCGACATGAAGAACACGAGCGAGACACCCATCGTCCACTTCATGGCCTTGGGCGAGATGCGCTCCTCTTCGGGGAGCTGGCGGTCGGCCGACCACGCGAGCGCCCGAAAACCGAGCGACAGCGATTCCCCGAGGCTCATCACGCCTCGGATGATCGGCAGGTGGCTGTAGCGATCGGTCCAGCGCGGGGCGTCGTGCACGACGAGCTCGAGGTCGCCCTCAGGATTGCGGACGGCGACAGCCCAACTGGTGAGGCCGCGCATCATGACGCCTTCCATGACGGCCTGGCCGCCCATGTAGCGCGGTGGGTTCGAATCAGCCACCGGGTGCCCTACTTCTTCTTCGTGGCCTTCTCGGCGCGGCGTTGGAAGCGCTCGACGCGTCCGCCCGTGTCCACGAGCTTTTGCTTGCCCGTGTAGAAGGGGTGGCACTCGGAGCACAGCTCTGCGCGCAGCGATGGCACCGTGGAGCGGGTCGTGAACTCGTTGCCGCACGAGCAATGCACGAGGCACGTCACGTAGTCAGGATGGATATCTGTCTTCATGAAGGTCGATTCTATCGGCGCGACGCGCGCGTTCCTACAGCGCCCATCAGGCAGCGGTGATCAGGTGCCGAGGCTCGGGGCTTTCGCCACTTCAGCGAGGAACTCGGCGTTGCTCTTGGTCGTCCGGAGCTTCTCGAGCAGGAGGTCGAGGCCTCGGCCTGAGCCACCCGATTCGTTGTCGAGTGCGTTCAGCACCCGGCGCAGCTTCCAGATCTGGTTGAGCTCGTCGCGCTCGAAGAGGAGCTCCTCGTGCCGGGTGCTCGACGCTTCCACGTCGATCGCCGGGTAGATCCGACGCTCGGCCAGTCGGCGATCGAGGCGCAGCTCCATGTTGCCGGTGCCCTTGAACTCCTCGAAGATCACTTCGTCCATACGGCTGCCGGTGTCGACGAGGGCCGTGGCGATGATCGTGAGTGAGCCACCCTCTTCGATGTTGCGGGCCGCACCGAAGAACCGCTTCGGCGGGTACAAAGCCGTGGAATCGACACCACCCGACATGACCCGGCCCGACGCCGGCGCCGCGAGGTTGTAGGCCCGCGACAGGCGCGTGATGCCGTCGAGGACGATCACCACGTCCTTGCCCATCTCGACGAGCCGCTTGGCCCGGTCGATGGTGAGCTCGGCGACCGCGGTGTGCTCGTCGGACGGTCGGTCGAACGTGCTGGCGATCACCTCGCCCCGCTGCACATGGCGCTTCATATCGGTGACCTCTTCGGGCCGCTCGTCGACGAGCAGCACCATGAGGTGCACCTCAGGGTTGTTGCGCTCCACCGAGTACACAATTTGCTTGAGGATCGTGGTCTTCCCGGCCTTGGGCGGCGAGACGACCATGCCGCGCTGTCCCTTGCCGATCGGCGAGAGCAAGTCGACGATGCGACCCGTCACGTCGAGCGGGTTGTCGAGCAGCTCGAGGTGCAGGTGCTCGTCGGGGAACAGCGGAGTGAGGTCTTCGAAACGGGGACGACCCTTGGCGTCTTCTGGCGACATTCCGTTGACCGTGTCGACGCGCAGGAGGGCCGGATACTTCTCGTTGCTCGCCTGCGGCCGCGAGAAGCCCTGAACGAAGTCGCCCCGGCGGAGGTTGAAGCGGCGCACCTGCGACGCGGAGACGTACACGTCGCGCGGCCCAGCGAGATAACCAGTCGTGCGCAAGAAGCCGTAGCCCTCGTCGCGCAGCTCGAGCAGACCTTGCACCTCGATCGGATCGCCGACAGGCTCGTTCGAGGGACGACCGCCGCTGCTGCTGCTGCTGCTGCTGCTGCCTTCGTTCTCGTACGCCCCGCCGCGGCCTCGACGACGGCGGCGACGCTTGTTCGTGTTGCCATCGCCGTACGACTCGCGCACGTCCTCGGGATCGACTTCGACCGAGGCACTTGCTTCGCCCGATGTCGCCTCGGCGCCGGACGTGGAGTCACCTGTGGCGTCGCTGGACGACGATGCGTCGCCGGATGTGGATTCACCGGACGTGTCGTCGCTCGTGGTGGACCGGCGGGGCCGGGGCGCAACATCGACGTCGGACTCGTCGCCGGATGCAGCAATGGCTTCTTCTTCGGCGGCCAGCGCGGCGATGGAATCTTCTTCCAGCTGCGACGCCCGGGCCGACCGGACGGTGCGGGGCCGTTCGCCCGCTCCGTCGTCGGATTGGTCGCCATCGGACGACCCGTTGCCGTCGACGGCGGCGATGATGGCTTCGATCAGCTCGCCCTTGCGCATGCGGGTGGGCGCCTTGACGCCCATCGCGCCGGCGATGGCGTGCAGCTCATCGCGGTCCTTGCCGTCGAGCATTGAGCGGTCGAGCTCTGCGGTACTCATCGAGACTGTTGTGCTCCTCAGGTCACGGGAGCCGGCGCCAACCGGATGGTGGAGCGCCGGATTGCCAACCTTCCAGGGCTCGGCAGCGGTTTCGCACCTGCCCTGCAAAGGGATCGGGCCCGCCTCGTGGAGTGGAGATCGTTCGGTGCGTGCGGCGAGACGCTCTCGCTGACAATGTCGGCTCGGAACTTGGAGCCGGAGGCCGCACCGGGCGGCGGGGGAACGATCACCAGTGTAACCACACCCCCAACACCCGGCAATCAAGCGCCGAGATGAGCCCCCAATCAAGCCCCAGGATTGGGCTCAGGCCAAGAGTCTCGCCATCAGGTGGTGGGCGACGACGGGCTCGAGGTCGGCCACACCCGACTCGGTGTATTCACCCCCGGCGCCGTCGAGGGTGGAGTCGAACATGAGGTACGGCACGGCATCACTGGTGTGGGTGCGCAACGCGCACGGCGTGGCGTGGTCGGGCATGAGAAGCACTCGATACGGCTCGTCGCCGAGCGCGTCGACGAGTGGCCCGATGATGTCGGTGTCCCAGCGCTCGAGCGCTCGCATCTTCTCTCCCGCATCGCCCGCATGGCCGGCCTCGTCGGTGGCCTCCACGTGCAGGAGGAAGAGGTCGCGATCGACAAGCGACGTGAGGCATGCGTCTCGCTGCGCGGCGTAGTCGTTGTCGAACCCCGCGGTCGCTCCGGGCACGTCGACCACTTCGAGGCCGGTGAGTACACCGAGGCCACGCACAAGGTCGACGGCCGAGCTGAGTCGCCCCCTCACTCCGAAGCGGTCCTCGAAGCGCGGGAGCGCGGGACGGGCGCCTTGCCCCCAGAGCCAGATCTGTGTGGCGTCGGAGCGCACCGAGGCGGCCGCAGTGGTCACGACGTCGCGCGACGCGTCCATGAGTGCGATGAGCTTCGCGGCAGCGGGGCCGGTCGGAAGCACCGCGGGCTGCCCGGTGAGGTCGTGCGGCGGCACGCACTCTGCGTCGACCCAGTCGCGCGGCACCACGCAGAGGTGGCGGTACTCCACGCCGGGATGAAAGCGCACGCCATCGCGTCCGTCACCGAGCGCGGCGTCGAGCGCGGCGACAATCGGATGGCTCTGCGCGTCGGTGGGATGACCGGCAGCGAAGTCGACCATCGTGCCCGCAGCATCGACGGTGACGAGATTGCAGCGGTACGCAACCTCGTCGGGGGCCAGCTCCACGCCCATCGCCGCGGCCTCGATCGGCGCGCGGCCCGTGTGGAACTCAGCCGGGTCGTACCCCAGGATCGCCATGTTGCCGACGTCGCTCCCAGGGGGCAGACCGGGTGGGATCACCGCGGCTCTCCCCACTTCGGAACGGCGCGCGATGGCGGCAAGCCGCGGCATCGCGGCGGCTTCGAGCGGCGTGCGCCCGTCGAGCTCGGCGAGTGGCTCGTCGGCGCACCCATCGGGCACGAGTACTACGTATTTCACAGAACCCCAATCACATCACCATGGTGGCACACGGCTCCTCAGGGTCTCGTGGTCGTTGTCGCCCTCCCAGGTCGCTACCGTCGTGACGTGCGCCGCATCCCCCCTGCGGTCACCGGACTTCTCGTCGTCGCGCTCACCGCGTGCGGAGGTGGTTCGGGACCAGCGAAGAAACCGCGTCCCACAACCACCACGACGACGGTCCCAGCGTCGACCACGACCACGCGCGTGCCTGATCTCACCGCCGTCCAGGTCGTGCTCACCAAAGTGGCCGACCTCACGAGCGGCACCGCGCTCGCGGCTCGCGCCGACGATCCCTCGCTGTACCTCGCGCAGCAGGGCGGACAGCTCGTCGCGCTCCACGACGGGACGACCGAGCTCGTGCTCGACATCTCGGATCACGTCGCTACCGGTGGCGAGCTCGGTCTGCTCGGAGCCGCGTTTTCACCCAACGGCTCCAAGCTCTACGTGCACTACTCCGACGTCAATGGCGACACGACGGTCGATGAGTACGCGTTCACCGATGGGCGCCCGGATCCCGCCACCCGGCGTCTCGTGCTGACCGTCGACCAGCCCCAGGCCAACCACAACGGCGGGCAGCTCGCGTTCGGCCCCGACGGCATGCTCTACCTCGCGCTGGGTGACGGCGGCGGGGCCGGCGACCAGGGCTCCGGCCACGCGCCAGAGGGCAACGGCCAGTCGCTCTCGACGTTGCTCGGCAAGATCCTGCGCATCGACCCGCGGCCTTCGGTCACTCACGCGTATCGGATCCCGAGCGACAACCCGTTCGCTCCGGGCGGCAGTCAACCCGGCGGCGGTCGGCCCGAGATCTGGGTGTACGGGTTGCGCAACCCGTGGCGCTTCTCGTTCGACCACGCCACTGACGACGTGTGGATCGGCGATGTCGGCCAAGACGAATGGGAAGAAGTCGACATGCTCCCGTTCGCCACCGCCGGCGGGGCCAACTTCGGATGGCCCGTGTTCGAGGGGACACACGGGTATCGCGCCGGGAGCGCGCCGGCTGCGACGCCACCGGTTTTCGAGTCGTCGCACATCGACGACAACTGCTCGGTCACTGGCGGATTTGTGTACCGCGGCTCGCGTATCCCCGATCTCGTCGGTTCGTACGTGTTCAGCGATTACTGCAACCCGGCGCTGCGCGCGATCCGAGTGGACGGTGGTGCCGCGGTTACGACACGAGACCTCGGCGTACCGGCGACGATGGTGTCGTCATTCGGTCAGGACAACGACGGAGAGCTGTACGTGGTGTCACAGAACCAGGGCGTGTTCCGGATCGATCCAGCATGAAGAGGCCGACATGAGCACCTGGTCGCGAGCCATCACCTGCGTCCTGCTTGTTGCGTGCATCGCGACGATGGGGCTCACCGCGTGTGCGAGCGCCCAGTCGCTGCGTGGGAGGGTTCGCCTCGAGCACATCGCCGATGTCGAGGAGCCAACTGCGCTCGCAATCCGCGCAGGAGACGACTCCTTGTACGTGACCGAGCAAGCCGGACGCGTCGTGGCCGTCGACCCAGGTGGGAACGTCACGACGTTCCTCGATCTCTCGAAGCAGATCACTGCGGGCGGTGAGCAAGGGCTGCTCGGCCTCGCCTTCTCCCCCGACGGCTCGAAGCTGTACGTGCACTTCACTCACCGCTCAGGGAACACTCGCGTCGAGGAGTACACGATCGTCAATGGCGCGATCGCGCCCGAGGCGCGCCGGCGAATTCTGGCGGTGCACCAGCCGGATGCCAACCACAACGGCGGGCAGCTCGCGTTCGGCCCCGACGGCATGCTCTACCTCGGGCTGGGTGACGGCGGCGGCGCTGACGACGAGGGCTCAGGACATGCCGACGGCGGCAACGGTCAGACGCTCGACACGCTGCTCGGCAAGATCCTGCGGGTCGACCCCACGCCTACCGACGACAAGCCCTACACGATCCCGAGTGACAACCCGTTCGCTCCGGGCGGAAGTCAACCGGGCGGCGGCCGTCCGGAGATCTGGGCGTTCGGGCTGCGGAACCCGTGGCGGTTCTCGTTCGATCGCGAGACCGGTGATCTGTGGATCGGCGACGTCGGCCAGAACGAGTGGGAGGAGGTCGACTACGCGGCGGCCGCCCAAGAAGCCGGGAAAGGCGCGAACTACGGATGGAACGTGTTCGAAGCCGACGAGCAGTTTCGCGATGGCGATACGACGGGGCCCGCGCTTCCTCCGCTCTTCGCGCTCTCGCACGAGAACGGCGAATGCTCGGTGATCGGTGGGTATGTGTACCGAGGCACGTCGATCCCGAAGCTCGAAGGCGCGTACGTGTACTCCGACTACTGCAACGGTCGCTTGCGCTATGTACGTCAGGTCGACAACGAGGTCACAGAGATGGGCTCGCTCAGTGTTCGGCTCCGCGAGATCTCATCCTTCGGCCAAGACGCCGACGGAGAGCTGTACGTGCTGTCGCAATCGTCCGGTTTATACAGGATCGATCCCGCTTGAGATTCGCAGCCCAACGTGCCGATATCACGATCAATGCTCAGTAGGCTGACGCGGTTGCGTCATCGCATGCTCGTTGCCATCGTGATTCTCTCGCTGGCGCTGCTTGCAGCGTGCGTCCGGGTGAAGCCGAAGCCGCCCGCCACGACGCCACCCACCACGACGCCACCCACCACGACCGCTCCACCCCCGCTGTCGGTGAAGCTCACGGCGATCGTGAACGTACCGGGCTCCGAGATCACGATGGCAGTGCGTTCCACCGCCGGCGACACAACGACGCTGTATATCGGGACGCAGGGCGGACAGATCTACGCCGTCGACCCCATCGCCCAGACGTTCGTCGGCGTCCTCGACATCAGCAGTCTTGTGCAAAGCGGCGGCGAACGCGGTTTGCTCGGCATGACCTTCTCACTCGACGGAACGAAGTTCTATGTGCACTACTCGGCCCTAGGAACCGGCGCGACCACCGTGGACGAGTTTGCAGTCTCGGCCAGCGTCCCCGGTGTGTTCGGAGCCGTGGCTTCACGCCGCCAGGTGCTCACGAATCCACACTCCGCCGGCAACCACAACGGCGGGTCATTGCTCACCGGACCCGATGGCATGCTCTATCTCTCATTGGGCGACAACGCGAGTGGCGCAAACGCGCAGTCTCTGACCACGCTGCACGGAAAGATCCTGCGCATCAACCCCGACGATCCAGACACGAGCGGGCCGCTCACGTACACCGTCCCCAATGACAACCCGTTCGTCACCACTCCTGCCGGTAGCAACGGCGAGATCTGGTCAATGGGGCTGCGCAACCCGTTTCGCATGTCGTTCGATCGCGCCACAGGCGACCTTTGGCTCGGTGATGTCGGCCAGAGCACGCGTGAAGAGGTCGACTTCGTCGCGGCGTCGGATGCGACGCACCCGAGCGGCAAGAGTGCGAACTTCGGATGGGACCGCCGCGAGGGATTGGTACCCGGCCCGAACGCAGGAAGCCCCCCAAATCCCGCCGGCGGCACCCTCGTGGATCCGATCTTCGACATCGATCACAGCGCGGGCGACTGCGCGATCATCGGCGGCTACGTGTATCGCGGGTCTGCCATTCCTGCGCTCGTCGGCGAATACCTCTACACAGACAACTGCAACGGCCGGATTCGTGCGCTCAAGCGCACGGGCGCGACAGTCACCAACCGCGATCTCGGCGTGATCGCCATCGGACCAGCCTCGTTCGGAGAAGACAACAACGGCGAGTTGTATGTGCTCTCGCTCAGCGGAGGGATCTTCCGGATCGAACCCTGAGAGACGCGGGGATTGACGGGTTCAATACGCGCGCTTGGTCACCATTCCCGCGATCTTTCGCGTGACGCCAGCGGGCATCGAGCCGGAGAACGCGGCAGCAACATTGTTGAGCGCACCGGGGATGCACACCGCGCGCCCCTTGTCGTAGGCCTTGAGTGCGGACGTCACGACCTCCTCAGGCGTCTGCCACACGAAGCCAGGCATCGAATCGTTGTTCTCGATCTTCGCTCGAACGTGGAACTCCGTATGCGTGAATCCAGGCGCAAGCACCATCGCCTTCACGCCGGTACCGTCGAGCTCTTCGTGGATGGCGTTGGTGAAGCTGCTCACGAACGCCTTCGTAGCGGCGTAGGTCGCGCTGTACGGCGTGGGTTGGTACGCGCCCACCGACGAGACGTTGATCACACCGCCGTGGCCGCGCCCAACCATCGGGCCGAGCGCCGCATGTGTCAGGCGTACGAGCGCCACCACATTGAGATTGATCTCCGCCACCTCTCCGTCGACCGGGAGAGTGTGGAACGAGCCATTGGTCCCGAAGCCGGCGTTGTTCACGAGCAGCTCCACAGGACCGGCGCTGGCGGCAAGGCGCGCTTCGACCTTCGCCACACCGTCGCTCGTCTCAAGATCGGCTGGGAGCACCTCGACCGTGGCTCCATGCTCATCCCGAAGGGTGGTCGCGAGCTCGTCGAGCCGCTGCTCATTGCGGGCGACCACCACGAGATCACTGCCGCGTGCCGCGAGCGCGCGGGCGAACTCGGCACCGATACCCGCGGACGCTCCCGTGACAACGGCGACCGGGCGTTCCATCTACAACCCGATCGCGTCGGCCACGGTGGCGGCGGTCGCTTCGACTGCATCACCCACATGGACCTCACTGATGGCCCGCTGCGGGTCTTTGAGCCCGTGGCCGGTGAGCGTGCACACCACCACATCGCTGGCCACCACGAGCTCGTCGGCCGCGGCGCGCAGCAGGCCCGCGACCGATGCCGCCGAAGCCGGTTCCACGAACACGCCTTCCACGTGTGCGAGCAGCTTGTACGCCTCGAGGATCTCGGCATCGGTGACAGCACCGATGTGCCCGCCCGACTCGTCGCGGGCGTCGACGGCGCCCTGCCACGAGGCCGGGTTTCCTATGCGGATCGCGGTCGCGATCGTCTCGGGATGCATCACCGGCTCACCCAACACGATCGGGGCTGAACCCGATGCCTGCCAACCCATCATCCGCGGTCGGCGTGTGGCGCGCCCAACGTCGGCGTCTTCGCAGTAGCCCCTCCAGTACGCAGTGATGTTTCCCGCGTTCCCCACCGGCAGGAAGTGCGCAGTGGGCGCGTCGCCGAGCGCGTCGACGATCTCGAACGAAGCTGTCTTCTGGCCTTCGATCCGCACCGGGTTGATTGAGTTGACGACTTCGACGCCAGGGCGTTCCCCGAGTTCGCGCACAATGTCGAGCGCCACATCGAAGTTGCCCTCGACGGGCACCACCCGCGCTCCATGGATCAGCGCCTGCGCCAGCTTGCCGAGCGCGATGTGTCCGGCGGGCAGTACGACGGCACAGAGAAGCCCGGCGCGCGCCGCGTACGCGGCGGCCGACGCTGAGGTGTTCCCCGTAGATGCGCAGATAACCGCTTTCGCGCCGTGCTCGGCTGCGGCCGAAACGGCCATGGTCATCCCGCGGTCCTTGAACGATCCGGTCGGGTTCGCGCCTTCCATCTTGAGCAGCACGCGCGAGACGCCAGCTTGCGCGGCGATCCGCGGGGCGTCGAGCAGGGGCGTGTTGCCTTCGAGCAACGTGATGACTGGCGTAGCCGCTGTGACCGGGAGACGGTCGCGAAACGCTTCGATCAGTCCCGGCCATGGAGAAGGGTCGGGGTGAGGCTGAGGATCAGGGCGTGGTTGAGGACTCAATTCTCGTCCCCAAGGACGCGGAGCACCGATCCCACGCGATGCACGGAGTCGACGTTGCGAAGTGAGTCGAGCGTGGCGCTCAGCGCCGACTCGCGGGCACGGTGCGTGACGAACACGAGTCGGGCATCGTCGCCCATCCCGCGTTGCTCCATCGACTTGATCGACACCCCGTGCTGCCCGAACACATTGGCGATCGCGGCGAGCACTCCAGGCTGGTCGGCGACCTCCATGAGCAAATAGAACTGCGACTCGGTCTCGGAGATCTCGAGCATCGAACGATCGACGAGGTCGCCGATCGTTGCCCCCTTGGCCCCGGATACGAGGTTCTTGACCGCGTCGATGAGATCGCCCGACAGCGCAGTGGCCGTCGGTCCGCCGCCAGCGCCGCGCCCATAGAGCATGAGCTCGCCGACGGCTTCGCCCTCGATGAACACGGCGTTGAACGCGTCGCGCACCGAGGCGAGCGGATGGTGGACCGGGATCATCGCGGGGTGCACGCGCACCGAGATGCCACCGTCGAGCTCCTCGGCCACCGCGAGCAGCTTCACCGCGTACCCAAGGATCGCCGCGGAGTTGATGTCGTCCTCGGTGATGCCCGCGATGCCCTCGCGGTAGACGGCGTCGACCGCAATGCGAGCACCGAAGGCGATCGTGGCGATGATCGCGGCCTTCGAAGCGGCGTCCTCACCCTCGACGTCGGCCGTTGGATCGGGCTCCGCGTAGCCGAGTTGTTGCGCCTCGGCGAGCGCGTCGGCGAACGACATCTGGTCTTCGCTCATCCGGGTGAGGATGAAGTTGGTCGTGCCGTTGACGATGCCCATCACTCGGTGGATCCGGTCGCCGGCGAGCGACTCACGCAACGGTCGCATCAGCTGAATCCCGCCGGCGACCGATGCCTCGAACAGCAGGTCCACCCCCGATTCCGCCGCGGTCGTGAAGAGCTCCGGACCGTGGCGGGCGACGAGCTCCTTGTTGGCAGTGACGACCGGCTTACCGGCGCGCAGGGCGTCGGTGATCAGCGCACGCGCCGGATCGACGCCACCCATCGTCTCGACGACGACATCGATGTCGGTATCGCGCACCAGCGAGGCGGCATCGTCGGTGAACCGATCGGCTGGCAACTTCACATCACGGGGCTTCGAGAGATCGCGCACGGCCACGCGCGTGATCTCGATCGCGACACCGGCTCGAGCCGTGATGAGATCAGCGTGCTCGTCGATGAGCCGCACGAGCGCAGCACCGACGTTGCCGCAGCCCAGGAGGCCGACCCGTACCCGGTTCATGCTCACCAGTCTGGCCTACACCACGTCCAGACGAACGAGGTCTTCGTAGGTCTCGCGGCGCACGACCAACCGGGGCTCGCCGCCGCGAAGGAAGACGACCGCGGGTCGCGGCACTTTGTTGTAGTTGGAGGCCATGGAGTATCCGTACGCGCCGGTCGTCGGTGTGGCGATCAGGTCACCCACGCGCACACCGCTGGGCAGTCGGGCGTCGTTGACGATCACGTCGCCCTGCTCGCAGTGCTTCCCGACGATGTTGCAACGAAGCGGCCGGCCCTCGGCGATACGAGCTGGGACATAGGCCTCATAGCCGGCGCCATAGAGCACCGGACGCGGGTTGTCGCTCATGCCCCCGTCGACGGCGACGTAGGTGCCCACGCCGGGGATCTCCTTGACGGTGCCGACTCGGTACACCGTGACCGCGCACGGCGCGGCGATCGATCGACCGGGCTCCACCACGAGGCGTGGTTGCTCGCCACTCCAGTGCGCGTCGATCGCGCCACGAAGCGCGGCCGCGTACTCGGACACGGGCACGTCAGGATCGTCGGTGAGGTAGCGCGCCGCCAACCCGCCTCCGAGGTTCAGCTCTTCGATCGACGCTTCCGTCGCGTCGGCCACCTGCCCAGCGAGGGCCGAGAGGATCTCCACAGCTCGTCCGTACGCGTCGAGCCGCTCGATCTGCGAGCCGATGTGACTGTGCAACCCACCGAAGTGCAACACGCCGCCCTCGACCACTCGGCGCACTGCCGCGAGCGCCACGCCCTCGCTCACGGTGAATCCAAACTTGGAACGTTCCGTGCCGGTCTCGATGAACTCGTGCGTGTGCGCTTCGACACCTGGGGTCACCCGCACCAGCACGGTCGGGGGGACGGCCGGCTTGGTCGCTGCGACGACCGCCTCGAGTCGAGCGATCTCGTCGAACGAGTCGATGACCGTGCGGCCCACTCCGGCTTCGAGTCCGGCTCGAACCTCGTCGTCGGACTTGTTGTTCCCGTGGAAGACGATGCGCGCTGCCGGGAACCCCGCGTTCAGCGCAGCATGGAGCTCGCCCCCGGTCGCCACGTCGAGGCGCAACCCCTCTTCGTCCACAAGCCGGACCATCGCCGTGCAGAGGAATGACTTCGCGGCATAGGTGACCGCATCCGGCCCGATCGCGGCGACGTACTCCTGACACCGGCGGCGCAGCGCGTCCTCGTCATAGACGAAGAGTGGGGTGCCGAACTCGTCGGCGAGCGCGTCGAGATCCGCCGCGAGGATCCCGGGTGCCACGAGCGAAGTGTCGAACGGCGTCTCCGGGATCACGAAAGATCCGCTTCGTCTTCGGTGTCATCGTCGAGCCGCTCCATCACATCGGGTGCACCGACACCGAGCAGGGCGAGCGCGTTGGCCAGCCCGATGCGGCTCGCCTCGGCGAGCCACAGCCGCGACTGCGTGAGCGCGACGTCGTCGTTGATCACGCGGCAGTCGCGATAGAAGCCGTGGAACCGCGAAGCGAAGTCGCGCACCCAAGTAGCGATGCGATGAGGGGCGCGAAGCTCCGAAGCTTCAGCCACGTCGTCCGGATACGTCGCGAGCGCTCGCAGAAGGTCGAGCTCCCGCTCGTGCGTGAGTGGTGCGAGGTTGGTGTCGAGGATGGGCAGCCGCGTCACTCCGCGCTCGCTTGCCGTCCGTTCGATCGACACCGCGCGGGCGTGCGCGTACTGCACGTAGTACACCGGGTTGTCCATCGACTGCTTGGTGACCACGTCGAGGTCGAAGGTCTGCGCAGTGTCGATGCTCTGGAGCAGGAACGTGAGCCGACAGACATCGGGGTCCACCTCGTCGAGGATGTCGGCGAGCGTCACGATCGCTCCGGCTCGCTTCGACATCCGCACGACTTCGCCGCCGCGCACCACGTTGACGAACTGACCGAGCACGACTTCGGGCTCACCGACCGGGAAGCCCAACGCCTCGAGTCCGGATTGGAGCGACTTCACCTGGCCGTGGTGGTCGGCACCCCAGATGTCGATGAGGTGGTCCCAACCGCGAGCGAACTTGTCGCGGTGATAGGCGAGGTCGTTGCAGAGATAGGTGGTGACGCCATCGGACTTCACGAGCACGCGGTCGCGTTGGTCGCCGAACGCGGTAGAGCGCAGCCAGAGCGCGCCGTCGTTCTCGAAGGCATGGCCGCCGGATCGGAGGTCGGCGATGACCTTCTCCACTTCACCGCGCTCGTGCAACGTACGTTCCGAGAACCAGGTGTCGAAGTGCACACCGATGCGTCCGAGATCGCGCTCGAGCTGAGAGACGATGTCGAGGTAGCCCCACTCACGCGCTTGCTCTTCGGTCACGCTGTCACCGAGGTCCGCGCGGAGGCGTGCAGCCATCTCCACGAGGTACTCGCCCTGGTACCCGTCTTCGGGGGGCTCGCGACCTTCGTACCGGGCGAACAGCGATGCACCGAACGTGTCGAGCTGGTTCCCCGCGTCGTTCAGGTAGTACTCACGGTGCACTTCGGCGCCTTGCGCGGCGAGCAGGTTGGCCAGCGCGTCACCGACTGCCACCCAACGTCCGCCACCGGCATGCAACGGACCAGTTGGGTTGGACGACACGAACTCGAGGTTGATCCGACCACCGGCGAGCGCGTCCCCCCGCCCGAACGCCTCACCCTCAGCCACGACAACGCGGAGCACGTCGTGCAGCCAGGTGGGCGCGAGATGAATGTTGATGAAGCCGGGACCGGCGATCTCGATCCGCTCCACGTGGGGCGGGCGCATGGCCTCGAGGCGCTCGACGATCTTTGCAGCCACATCACGCGGCTTCTCCCCCACCTCCTTCGCCACTGGCAAGGCGACCGGTGAGCTCCAGTCGCCGTGGTCGCGGTGCTTCGGGGGCTCGAGCGCGACTCCACCGGCCGGCTCGGAGAAGCCGACCTCGGCGAGTGCAGCGCGGAGCGCGGCGACGAGCTGTTCGCGGATCACGAGGGTGGGCGCGCGAGGGGCGCGGCCCGCCATCGCATCGTAGTTGTGGGGTCGCGCCAAACTCCGGGAACATTCACCACAGTCGTCGCAGGCGAGCGTTCCGAAGGACGTCGCCCGGGGTACCCCGGGCGACGAGCGAGCGCGACCAGGCATAGGGTGCGCGAGAACCTGACCTCGGAGATCACGCTGACCCAGGAGAGCACGGTGACCGCTGGCGACCCCGAGACCGACCTCCGGTCGGCCGCGGACGCAGGCTTGGGGGCCGAATCGCCCAGGCGCGACCTCTCGCCGACCCAAGGCCCTGGCCTCGGGTC
>SHVJ01000039.1 GCA_009694295.1 Acidimicrobiia bacterium | reverse complement strand
TGATCTCCAAGGCTTCATGTCCGATCTCGCCGTCGCCGTGCGGCGCGGTCCAGTGGTAGCGAAGCGCGAATCGATCGCCTTGCACGACGAGGTCGTCCACTTCGAAGTGCATGCCCGGAAAGCTGCTGAAGTTGGTGGCAATGCGCTCGGCGAGCTTCTCGAACGACTCGACGTCATCACGATGGTCGACCATGAACTCGGATCGTAGAGCTCCGCCTCTAGTTGTCGCTAGCGTTGATGTCCACGTCGAGTTCGATGAGCTCGACGACCTGGAAGTCGGCCCTCGACATCCAGTACTGACCGCGCGCCTCGGGCGGGGCATCGCTGGTTGTCGACGCGCGCTCCGAGCGGCACCGCTCGTGCTGGGCCTCGGCGTCGCTGAGTTGGTTGCGGCGACCGCCGCCGCGGGGGAGGATCTCGGCGTGCGCGTGCCGCTGACGGTCAACGACTTCCTCGAGCGCGCGGCGCTCGTCTATCCCGACCGGGTCGGGATCGTCGACGAGCCCGACCAACCCGCGCCGCCGCTCGCCGGTCTCACGTACCGTCGGGTGGCCGAACTCGCCCGCGCTCAAGCCGCTGGCCTCGATGCGCTCGGTGTCGCGCCTGGTGAGCGGGTAGCGGTCGTCTCGCAGAACGCGGCCCGCCTGCTCGTCGCGCTCTTCGGCGTGAGTGGCTCGGGACGCATCCTCGTGCCGGTCAACTTCCGACTGAACGCCGAGGAGGTCGCGTACATCGTCGAGCACTCGGGAGCCCAGGTGCTGTTCGTCGATCCCGAGCTCGACGCCGATCTGCGTGGTGTCGATGCTCGGCACCGGTTCGTGATCGGTGCCGAGAGCGACGAAGCGATGTTCGTCGAGGGTGTGGAGCCGCGGCCGTGGGACGCCGACGAGGACGCCACGGCAACCATCAACTACACGAGTGGCACGACGGCCCGTCCGAAGGGTGTTCAGCTCACGCATCGCAACCTGTGGATCAACGCCGTGACGTTCGGCTGGCAGCTCGGCGTCAGCGATCGCGACGTCTATCTGCACACGCTGCCGATGTTCCATTGCAACGGGTGGGGGATGCCTTACGCGATCACGGGAATGGGCGGTCGCCATATCGTGCTGCGCAAGGTCGACGGCATGGAGATACTCCGCCGCATCGACGAGCACGGCGTGACCATGCTGAACGGCGCCCCGACGGTGGTGAGCATGGTGCTCGAGGCCGCGAAGTCGTGGGCCGGCGACATCCCCGGCCGCGATCGCGTGCGCATCACCGTCGCCGGCGCGCCGCCGCCCACGCGCACGATCGAGCAGGTTGAACGTGAGCTCGGATGGGAGTTCGTCCAGATCTACGGGCTCACTGAGACCGCGCCGCTGCTCACGATGAACCGCGGGCGCGAGGAGTTCGACACGCTCGGCACCTCGGAACGCGCCTCTCGCCTCGGCCGCGCCGGCGCGCCTGCCCTCGGTGTGCGACTGCGCGTCGACGAGGAGGGAGAGGTGCTCGCGCGGTCGAATGTGGTGATGGACGGCTACTGGGCGCAGCCCGAAGAGACCGCGAAGGCGATCGGCGATGGGTGGTTCCACACCGGCGACGGTGGCGACATCGACGACGAGCACTACCTCGTGATCTCCGACCGCAAGAAGGACGTCATCATCTCGGGAGGTGAGAACGTCTCGTCGATCGAGGTCGAGGACTGTCTCTTCTCGCACCCGAGCGTCGCGGAGGTCGCGGTGATCGGTGTCCCCGACGACCGATGGGGTGAGACGGTGAAAGCGCTGGTGGTGACCGTGCCCGGAGCCGACATCACCGAGGGCGAGCTCATCGACCACTGCCGGGCCCATCTCACGCACTACAAGTGCCCCACGTCGGTCGAACTCCGGCCCGAGCTCGCCCGCACGGCAACCGGCAAGCTTCAGAAGTTCAAGCTGCGGGCGCCATATTGGGAAGGCCGCGACCGCCAGATCGGGTAACCGGATCAGGATCAGCGTCGCGGGGCGCAGGCGGCTGGGTGTCCCCGGAGCGAGACGCCCGACTACGAACCCTCGGCGACTGCCTTGACTCGTTCCAGCGTGCGGAGCATGTCGCGGCGGTTGCGACGCTCCCGCAGGAACCCACCGAGCGGGCGCCAGATCTTGGTGAAGAGGTTGTCGCCGAGGTCGAAAGACTCGGTGACATCGGTGCCGCCGTCGTCGGTGGCGCTGAACTCGTAGCGCCAGGTGTTCACCGGCCGGTCGCCCATGACGACCGCGAACTCAAAGACGTGGCCGGGGACGCATTCGGTGACCTTGCATGTGGTCCAGTAAAGGACGGGCCACTTCTCGTTCCGCTTGACGTGACCCCGATACCGCGCGCCGACCGCGGGACCGGTGGCGCCGTCGATCCACTCGGCCTCGATCACCTCTGGGCTGTACTCGCCCATCTTCGTGATGTCGCTGACGAGTCCCCAGACCTTGTCCGGTGGCGCATCGATGTGGAGACTCACCGCAGCACGCATGCCAGCAGACCCTAGAGCTTCCCCAGGAGGTTGCCGCCCACTGCTGGCGGCGGTGGCGACGGACTCAGTGGCGTGCCACGAAGGGCAACGACCTGTTCATTGTTCGTTCGCCTCGAAGTCGGCGAGCAGCGACTGCATCGTCACATTGACCACGACGTTGCCGTCGTCGTCGAGGATGTCGTAGAGGAGCCCGTTGCTCGAGTGCGAGCCGAAGAACACGAGCCCGCCGCTCTCGCCGCCGCGCTCGAGGTGTGGGAGTGCTTCGGCGACGGTGAGCGCGTAGTCGCCGGCCCGGCGCACGCGGTGCTCCCCGCGCGAGCCGTCGGGAAGCACATCCCAGAGGTGCTGCTCGCCCTCGAGCACCAGCACGGTGGTGGTGGCGGTGTGGCGGTGAATCGGGCAGTGGCCACCGTCGCCCGACCAGCGAACGATCATGTCGAGGGTGCCGGCATCGAGGTCGTGACCGAGGATCGTGTATTCGTGGTGGACCTTGTACGAGCCGCCGGGCTCGCCGACGACCTCACGCCACCGGTAGCGATCGGGATCGAACGTCGGCGAGGTCATAGTGCCGTCCTCCAGTCGAGTCCTTGCATGGTTCCGTCGCGTCGCCAGCCATCGAGCAGCGCGGCGAACTCGGTAGGCGCGCCGAAGAAGAAGCCGCCCTGGCGCATCTTGTCGTCGGCTTGGCCCTCGTTGTTGTAGTAGCCCGGCGTGCACGTCTTGGCCGACTCCGACGTCCGGGCGCCGCGCTCCACGATCGTGGCAACCCAGCCAGCCTCGGCCTGCTCGGTCGCCTCGACCTCTCGCGCCCCGTCGGCAAGCGCGCGTCCGATGATCCACGCGATGTGCCGAGCCTGCAGGTCGATGAGGTACGGGAAGTTCACCGTGAAGCCCGCTTGAGCGATGCTCATCATGAAGCAGTTCGGGAAGCCGTGGATGTGCATTCCCTGGAAGGTGCGCACGCCGTCGGCCCACTGTTCCGAGAGTGTGTGGCCGTCGCGCCCGACGATCTCGTAGCCCGACCGGTGGGAGTACTCGGTACCGACCTCGAAGCCGGTCGCGAAGATCAGGCAGTCGAGCTCGTACTCGACGCCGTCGACCACGACACCGCGCTCGGTGATGCGCTCGACGCCCTGGCCGTGCGTGTCGACGAGGGTCACGTTGTCGCGGTTGAAGGTCTGCAGGTACTCGTCGTGGAAGCACGGTCGTTTGCAGAACTGGCGGTAGTACGGCTTCAGTGCTTCTGCCGTCTCGGGGTCCGCCACGATCGCATCGACGCGTGCGCGCACCTCCTCCATCTTCGCGAAGTCGGCCAGCTCCATCGTCTCGGCCAGCTCCTCGGTCGACAGGCCGCTCGTGTTGTTCAGCCGCATCGCAAGCAGCTTCTTGGTGATGCTGGTCCAGCCGTCGTGCACAAGATCCTCCTCGACCAAACCGCCTGCGGTGAGGATCTGGAAGTTCTCGATGCGGTGCTGCTGCCAGCCCGGCTCGAGGTGGCGCGCCCATTCGGGGTCGGTCGGGCGGTTCGCGCGCACGTCGACCGACGACGGCGTGCGCTGGAACACGTAGAGCTGCTGCGCTCCGGCGCCGAGGTGCGGCACGCACTGCACCGCGGTCGCACCGGTCCCGATGATGCCGACGCGCTTGTCGTGCAACTTCGTGAGGTTGCCGTTGGCGTCGCCGCCCGTGTACGCGTAGTCCCAGCGGCTGGTGTGGAACGAGTGGCCGCGGAACGTCTCGATGCCGGGGATGCCCGGCAGCTTCGGCTTCTGCAGGAAGCCGTTGGCGAGGCACACGAAGCGGGCCCGCATCGCGTCGCCGCGATTGGTGGTGATGATCCATCGTGAGCTCGACGCGTCCCAGCGGATCTCGCGCACCTCGGTCTGGAAGCAGGCGTTGCGGTACAGGTCGTAGTGCTCGGCGATGCGCCGGCAGTGGGCCAAGATCTCATCACCCCGGCTGTACTTCTCGACCGGGAGGTAGTCGAGCTCCTCGAGCAGCGGGACGTACACGTACGACTCGATGTCGCAGGCGATGCCCGGGTAGCGGTTCCAGTACCACGTGCCGCCGACGTCACCGCCCTTCTCGATCAGCCGGATGCTCTCGACGCCGAGCTCGCGCAGGCGCGCGCCCGTGAGCAGCCCGCCGAAACCGGCACCGATGAGCGCGACGTCGACGTCGTCGGTGCGCGGCGCGCGTGTGAAGTCAGGCTCGACGTAGGGATCGCTTTCGAAATGCTCGAAGTCACCGGTGATCTCGACGTACTGGTTGATGCCGTCGGGCCGGAGCCGCTTGTCGCGCTCGCGCCGGTACCGCTCCCGGAGCAGGTCCGGATCGAAGCCCAGCTCGCCGGCGGTCGTCATACCCGCGCGACCCTAAACCCGTCTCGTTCGACGACGAGCCGGTCGGCCACCTCGACCCCCGCGCCCGTGCTGATCTGGACCGCGCGCTCCGCTACGCCCTCGACATCCAGTACTGACGCTCAGAACGTGAGGTCGGCGGCCCGGCGGCGATCAGTCGCCATCGACGGCGCGCTGGACTTCGGCCATGGCCGACCAGCCCTCACCGGGAACTTCGACGTTCACGACCTCGGGCATGCCGGCGTACGCGTGACCCATCTGCCCCATTGCCGCTTTGAAGTGGTCCGAGTTCACGTGGGCGTCGCCCGCGGCCCGGTCCCGGAACATCTCGACCAGCAGGTACACGTTGGGGTCGTCGACGCTGCGAAACCAATCGAAGCAGAGGTTGCCGGGCTCGGCACGAGTGGCTGCGGTGAACTCCCCCGCGAGGACCGGCCACTCGTCGGCGTACTTCGCGCGCAACGGATGTCGGACGATGCTCAGGATCATGTCTCGAGGTCCTCCCGTGAAGGCGTCATGCACGCGTGCGGTCCATGCAATGTATCGGCGTCGATCGTCAGCCCGCTGTCCTCGCGGTCCCGTTCTCGTTCGTGTCGAGCGCGTTCGTTCCGGTGAAGTCGATGCCCGGTGTGCTCGAAGCCTTTGCCAACTGGCAGCCGCTCACGTTCTTGGTGAACTCGTGGCGAGGACTGCTCCTCCGAGCGGCAGACTGATGGTGGTGGTTCCGCTGACGTGCTCGCCCAGATCGTTGAGCGCCTGGAGCTCCACCTCGACGATGCCGTCGTCTCCGTCGCGCTCCACGGCGGTCACCTTGCCTGTGTAGGTGATGTCGTGGCCGGGGAACGCGGGCACGCCAAGGCGAATCGCGAGACGCTTCACCATCGCGTCGGGTCCGGCCCAGTCGGTGAGGAAGCGGCTGCAGTACGCGGTGTCGGAGAGAATGTTCATGAACATGTCGGGCGCGCCCTGCACGGTGGCGTACGCACGGTCGTGGTGCACCGGCATGAAGTCGCGCGAAGCGATCGCGCCAGCCACAATGCGCGTCGGCGTCATGACGAGGACCATCGGAGGGATAGCGTCGCCGATCTGCACCTCGTGCCAGTCGATCGTTGTACGAGAAGCAGCCCGCTCGCTCACGAGCTCTCGCCTCCCGGCCGGAACTTGAGGATGCGGAACAGCTGTCGGCCGACGACCTCGTCGCCCACCGTGTAGGTCGTGACCCAGGTGACGAAATGTCCGGTACCGAGGCGCGTCTGCTTCTCATCCGACACCGACTCGAGCACGGTCGTTGCCGTCAGCGCATCACCGAGGTGCAGGTAGCGAACGATCTCGAACTCCGAGTTGGACGCCAGCGTGCCGACGAAGCCGGCCTCGTCGAGCAGGTTGAGCACGGCGGCTCGGCTCGCGTCCGTCGGTGAACCACCGCGCTCGGCGATGCCCGTGATGATCGGCGTCGCCATCGTCCACGTCTGGAGCATCAACGGCGGCGCGACGACCTCGCCGAACCGAGATCGTGCTGCTACGTCGGGATCCGTGTAGACGGGGTTCCAGTCTTCGAACGCCGCGGCCCAGTGCCGGATCATCGGCTGGTTGACCGGGTCGGGTGCGACGGTTGGTCCCGCGTCGCTGATCGGCTGGCCGACCAACGCGGCCAGTTGCCTCATCAATTCCGCGTCGCTCATCGGCCGGGACCGTACCTCGCTGACCAAGATGGCCAGCGGCGGCCGCCATCTCTCGCGCAGTGTTGGGCGATTCGCTACGTTTCCGTAGCGGCTCGCCCTGCTGTGACCGTTGATGAGCAGCGACCGAGGCGGCCGTGGGCGCGCTACCCAAGACATGTTCACATAGGGCTTGCCGCAGCGCTGGCGGCGGCCTGCATCTTGTGCGGGCTCGTCGGGTGGTCGTACAAGCCCACAGCTGTCGGATTCCCGACCGTCCCTCGCAACGTGGCGATTCACTGGCCGGTCAAAGGCGCCGAGATCCACGAGACGCTCACGCGCACTGCGTCCGGGGGGGGCCACGCTGCGCCTCTATGCGACCGGCGGGACCATTCCAGCCGTTTCCGAGGGTGTCCTCGGTCGCTCACCGGCCGCCTCCAAGATGCGCGGCGAGACGGGTGAGCGGGCATCCAGGTACGCCATCACGATCGAGCGTCAAGGCGGAAGCCCGACGCCGAAGGGGCAATTCGTCGCGAACAGTGCGTTTGCCGAGGTGTAACGCCTCCGCTACGCGCGAGGATCCTGCCCTCCAGAGGAGTGCACGAATGAGCGAGTCCCAATCATGAGTGAGCCGACCATGCGCACGTGGCGCACCCACCAGTACGGAGCACCGCTCGAGGTCCTGAGTCTCGACACGGTGCCGATACCCGAGCCCGAAGCTGGCGAGGTGCGCGTACGCGTGCAAGCGATCCCGCTCAACCTCAACGACCTCGAGCGCATCACGGGCGGCAACATGATGGTGCGGCCCGACCTTCCGTACGCACCCGGTATGGAGGTGATGGGCGTTGTCGACGCGTGCGGTCCTGGCACCGAGGCGTTGCAGGGCGCGCGCGTCGTCGCGATGCCCAAGCAGGCGTTCGGTGGCTACGCCGAATTCGCGATCTGCCCGGCGATCTCGGTCTTCTCGATGCCCGAGTCGATCCCGCTTCCGGGCGCTGCCGCGCTCTACTTCCCCTTTCATCTTGCTTGGCTGGGGCTGTTCGACCGGGCTGATCTCAAGGCGGGGGAGTCGGTGCTCATCCACGCCGCCGCCGGCGGGGCCGGCTCCGCCGCGGTGCAGCTCGCTGTCAACGCCGGCGCCCATGTGTTCGCCACGGCTGGCACCGAGGAGAAGGTCGCACTCTGTCGCGAGCTCGGCGCCCACACCGCGATCAACTACACCGACGCCGACTTCGCCGAGGTCGTGATGGCCGAGACGGAGAACCGCGGCGTCGACGTGGTCTTCGACAATGTCGGCGAAGCGGTGATGGAGCAGTCGATGAAGTGCACCGCGTACAACGGTCGCTACCTCATGATGGGCTTCGCGTCGGACAAGACGAAGGCCGATGAGCCGTACATCGTTCCCCGTCGGATCGCGGCGGGGAATCTGAAGCTGTGTGGCGTGCTGCTCGCGTACGCCGCGCCCGAGATGGCGACGATCGTGAAGCAGGCAATGGGCTTCAACTTTCTTTCCCGTGAGCTCGGGGAGCACATCACCGAGTCAGTCGTCGACCTCGTCGTCGCCGGGAAGGTTCGACCAGTGGTCGGCTCGGTCGTCGACTTCGAGGAGATCCCCGCGGCCATCGACGCCATGGCCCGCCGCCAGACCACCGGTCGCACGATCGCCATGGTGTAGGTCGAGCGGCGCGCTACCGCGCCACCCGTCGTCGGCGGAGCCACACACCGGTGCCGCCCAGCGCGATGACGACACCGCCTGCCACTGCCACGCCGATCGGTGAACCGTCGTCCTTCTCGTTGGCAGTGATCTCGGGTCGGCCGCCCTGGGGGGACCCGCTGGCGACTTCGTCGGGTTCAGCCCCGCGGGGCGCGCTCGTGGACGTCGTCGTGACGTCGACGCCCGGAACTGCCGGCGCACCGTTGGCCTTGGTCGAGGTACTGGTGGTCCCGGACCCGTTGCCCGATCCGCCGGTTGTTGCGACCGGGGGAACGGTCGTGACCGGCGCGGGCGGTTCGCATCCCGCGACCGAGCAGAACGAATGGAACGGCGGTGAACCGCTCGCGCCGTAGTACCAGCCCTCGACCGCACTGTCGGTCACGGTGGTGTTGCTCGCCCCGGTGGAGGAAAAGGCCCACCCGCTCGCGCCCGGCGCGGCCCGGAAGTACCGCCAGTACGCGCCGCCCGGTCCCAGCAAGCACGTGCCCGATGTTGCTGCGTTGCCAACTCCATTGATCTTGCAGACCGCGGCGCCGAGTTTGCCTCCGAACTGCAGCGTCTCGGCGCTCGCCACCATCTGAAGCGCCTGCAGTCCGGTGATTGTGCCGTTGAACGAGATGGTGTACGTGCTGTTCCCGATCACGATGACGGTGCGACTCGACGCGGCCTGCGCGGCCGTCGTCGGTCCGAGTGCACCCGCAACCGCAAGTGCTCCGACCGCAAGCGCGCGACGGAGCACTCCAAGCCTCATCCGGTGAGACCCCTCGGATCAGCAACGACCGGCACGATTCCCCCCGTCACGGGTGGCGAGGTCGGCACGACGACCACTGCGGGAGCGCCAGGATCATTGATCGTGCCATCGGCGGGGTCGTCGTCGCCCGCACCATCATCGGTGAGGGTCAACGTGACCGTGTTGCCGGAGATCACGGCGTGGTCGGAGAAGTCGAGCCACGTGTCGTCGCTCCGCAGCTTGTAGTACTTCGTGTCGGTGAGTCCGGTGTGGAACGTCACGGTGACGGTCACGGTGGCGCCCGGTGTGAGACCGGTGATCTCGAAGCCCACCAGCTCGTGCGAAAGCGTCACGCCTGTTGGTGGTGCAACTTCGCCACTCGGATCGATCGACACTGCGGTGAGGGTGCCTCCGTTGCTCGCCACGGTCACGTAGCCGTCGCCGTCGAACGACGGAACCGTGTCGACCGCGGGTTGCGCGTCGTCCGGCACGCCGTCGAGGTTGCCGTCGACGCACGCGGCGAGACCGCCCGTGCCGCCGTCGGGGATCGTCGACAGCTTGAGCGCTTGCACGGCCTGGGCCGTCGCGAACGTGTTGACGCTGAAGAAGTCGTTCGGGCTCGCGATGTGCCCGTCGACATCTTGCTCACCGAGCAGGAAGTTGGCGCCGGCGGTGAGCTGCGTGGCGTAGGTGGTCGGGTTCACCGAGTGGAGCGCGAGCATCGCGACCGCGGTCGCATTCGGGTCGTCGCTCCCGAAGGCTTGCCACGCGCCGGTGCCGGCGTTGCGTTGCGCCGATGCGAGCATCCATGCGAGTGCGTCATCGAGCGTTGCATCACCCGGAGCGATCCCGGCGGCGCGCAAGGCGAGCACCACCGCGGCCGTCGTGTCAACGTCGGAGTCGTCGAAGGCGAACGGATCGGGGTCGTCTACCGGGTTGCCGTTGTATGCGTATGACCCGTCGGGTCGTTGCGCATCGCGGATCACCTGCACCGTCGCCGGTGCGATTGATCCACCGAGCGCATCGGCGGCGCGGGCCGCGAACAGGATCTGGTTGAACGCGGCCGTCGAGATGCCGTACGTGCCGTCGGTCCCTGGGTTCCCCAGGATCGACGCGAGATCCACGCCGGTGCCACCGTCGCACTCCGGGTCGAAGAGGCTGGGGTCGAGACCGAGTGGGTTGGTCACGAGCACGATGAGCTTGGCGGCCTGACCGACCCCGATCGATCCGTCGGCATAGTCGTCGAGCGCCCGGAGCGCGGTCTCGTGCGCCACGGTCTCGACGCTGAGCACGCCGTCCAACGCTTCCGCAGTGCTCCACGAGCCGTCGGCCTGGGCTTCGGCTGCGATGCCAGCAACCGCGTCGGGTGTCTCGAAGCCGGGGAAGCCGGCGACCTCGAAGCCGCCGTCGGCAAGCTGTTGGGTCGCGAGCCAGCCGACGGCTGACGCCGCGCCGGCAGACGCGCCGGGTGCGACGAGTGCCGCGGCAGAGAGAGCAAGTGATGCGAGCGCGACGAACAACGTCGCGCGACGAAAGCGAAAGGCCATGACCGTTCCTCCGCCAGCCCCTGGTCCACGAGGGCCGTATCGCGACCGCCCCGAAGGGTGGCCTCCCTACTGGGAGCGCCGGTGGCCCGGCGGACGACGGCGGGTAGCCTGGCTCGCAGTGCGCAGTCGCCGGTTGTCCGGCGGTTGCAACACCGCTCACAGTTGCGGGTCAGCGTCGGTCTCGCACCGACTTCCCCCGTCCCCGGCAAAGCCGGGAACCACACGCAGCATCCGGGCTGCGCGTGACCGTTGTCGACGACGACCGTACTGACGATGCCTGAGCCTTCGCAAACACCTGCCCAACCACCTTCCCAAACAGGGCGACCGACCGAACGGCCATGGCACGCGGTGACGTGGCTGTGCTGGGCGTTGGCCGGCACCACGGCGATCCAGCTCGCGCCCAACCCTCTCTATGTACTGGTGGTGATCGGCGTCGCGTGGGTCGTGGTCTCGGCGCACGGCCTGGGTGGCCCGTTCGCTCGTGCGTTCCCGTGGCTGGTCGCGGCAGCGACCGTCTTCGGAATCCTCCGGGTCGTGCTGACGGCGATCACGACACACGGGGGATCCGACGTCCTTTTCAGCACACCGTCCTTCACACTTCCCGAAGTGCTCGGTGGGTTCACGGTGGGCGGGACCATCGAGACCCAGGCGGTCGTGTACGCCGCTGCCGAGGGTCTGGTGATCGTGGGCATCGTGGCCGTGTTCGCCGCGTTCAACGCGGTGGTCTCGCACTACGAGTTGGTGCAGACCGCGCCGCGCGCGTTCCATGAGCTGGGTCTCGTTGTGGTTGTGGCGCTCGCTTTCGTGCCGTCGATCATCACATCGATCCACGACGTCGGCGAAGCCGACCGGGCCCGCACCGGTGGCCGCATCGTTCGACGCGGCCGCCTGCTGCGCCGGATCGTCCCAGTGCTGGAAAGCGGCCTCGAACGCGCGATCACACTCTCGGAATCGCTCGACTCCCGCGGGTTCGGCCATCGCGGACCGTCGGCGCGTGAGCGGGGCGCCGGCTGGTGCGGCGCACTCGCGCTGCTCGGGCTGGGCGCCGCATTCGTCGCGCTCGTGGCCAGCGAAGGCGCGATCGCTCTGGTGCTCGCAATCATCGGCGCCGTCGGTCTCGGCGCCGCGATCGTGCTCGTCTCCGGGGCGTCGACCCGCGTCCGCTACCGCCGTCGTCCACTCACCGCCGCCGACTTCGCGTGCATCGCCGTGGTGATCGCGGCCCCGGTGTTGGTCGGGGTCGTCAGCCTGGTGGGCGACGCCACGCTGAAATGGCCGGTCGACCCGCTGCTGTGGCCATCCGTGCATGTGCTCCCGGTCGTGGCGCTGCTCGCGCTGCTGGCACCCTGTGCCCGTCAACCGGCGGCGGTCATGGCGACTGCGCCCCCGAGGATCCGGACAGCTCCGCCTGCCACGGTGGACGCACCATGAGTGCCTTCGAGTTCCGGCAGGTGTCGTTCGCGTATCCCGACGCCGATCTCGCCCTGCGCGAGGTCGACTTCGAGGTGGCACCGGGCGAGATCCTCCTCGTGGTCGGGAGCTCGGGGTCCGGCAAGAGCACGCTGCTGCGGTGTGCGAACGGACTGGTTCCTCATTCGTCGGGCGGTCGGTTTTCAGGCGATGTCATCGCGTTCGGGCGCAGCACTCGGTCGCATCATCCACGCGAGCTCGCCGACGTCGTTGGCTTCGTCGGCCAGGATCCCGAAGCACAGTTCGTGGTCGACCAGGTGGAGCACGACGTGGCGTTCGTGCTCGAGAACCTGGGTATCCCCGAGCAGGCGATGCGGCGGCGTGTGGAAGAGACCCTCGACGCCCTCGGGATCGCACACCTGAGAGACCGGTCGCCCTCCACTCTGTCGGGAGGGGAGCGCCAGCGTGCGGCCATCGCCGGCGCGCTCGCCGCCGCACCGAGCGCCCTCGTGCTCGACGAGCCCACATCGCAGCTCGATCCGCAGGGCGCTGACGACGTGTTGGCCGCGGTGTCGCGTCTGAATGCCGATCTCGGCACGACGGTGGTCCTCGCCGAGCACCGCCTCGAACGAGCCGCGCCGCTCGCCGATCGCGCCGTTCTCGTCGACGGCGGTCGCGTCGCTTCGCCGGCATCGCCGCGTGCGGTATTGACCGGCTACGCCGGCGCGCCGAGCGTCACCCGGCTGGGGCGGCTGCTTGGCTGGGACCCTGCGCCACTGACGGTCCGCGAGGCGCGAGACGCCGCGTCCAAGCATCCGCTCATCGGCGCGACCATCGCCGACCCGCTGTCTGACGCGCGAGGCGACATGTTGGTACGGGCGACCAACCTGGAAGTGATGCTCGGCGCGCAACGAGCACTTGCCAACGCGACCATCGACATTGGCCAGGGTGAGGTCGTCGCGTTGCTCGGGCGCAACGGCGCGGGGAAGACCACGCTGTTGCGAGCGCTCGCGCGACTCGTCGAACCGTCGCGTGGACGGGTCGATGGCTCGGGCACTGTCGCCTATGTACCGCAGGATCCCGGAAGCCTGTTGTTCGCACCGACGGTGCGGGGCGAAGTGGCCGAGACGCTGCGGCTCCTCGGACGTCGCGACGACGACGCGGTCGAGGCCTGGCTCGAGCGTCTGGGCATCGCGCATCTGGCCGAGCGGCACCCGAGATCGCTCGCCGGTGGTGAGCGCCAGCGGATCGCCGTTGCCGCGGTTGCGGTGGGCGGCGCCGAGGTGTTGATGCTCGATGAACCGACCCGCGGCATGGACGCGGCATCGAGGAACGCACTCGAGCATGCGGTCAAGGCGCACGCGGCCGCGGGTGGTGCCGTGGTTCTCGCCACTCACGACATCGAGCTCGCCGCGCAGTGCGCGACGAGGGTGATCGTTCTCGGCGACGGTGAGGTGATCGTCGAGGGACCCGCGCGAGCCGTGCTCGCTGGGTCGCTCTACGCGCCACAGGTGCTGCGCGTGCTGCCGCCGTTCCTCACCGTGACCGACGTCGAGATCGCGCTCGCGAGGACGCAGCAGCCGTGAGAGATCGACCGCCCCACGTATCGAGCCGCATCCCGACGCGCCTCCCGACCGTGATGGTCTACGTGCTCATGGTCCTTGTGGGTGTTGCCGCGTTCCTGTACCCGTTCTGGTTCCCGTCCGACGCGTTTCCCGGTGCCGCACATGCCGGCGACGCGCCGCTGTGGGCCGCGGCGATCGGCGCGCTCGTAGTGGGTGCCGTGTCGCTCGAGGTTCGGCGCGGCACGATGAACGGGGCGGTGGTGGCGGTTCTCGGCGTGCTGGCCGCGAGTGCTGCGTTGCTGCGCCTGGTCGATCTGCCCGGCAACAACGCCGGCATCTTCTTCCTGGTGATCCTCGGTGGCGTGGCCTTCGGCCCGCGTTTTGGTGTGCTGATGGGCATTACCGCGATGGCCACGTCAGCCGTCGTCACTGGCGGCATCGGACCGTGGCTCCCGTTTCAGATGCTCGCGTTGTCGTGGATGGGCGGCACGGCCGGATTGCTCGGTCGTTGGAGCGCGCGTCTTCCGGCGCGAGCCGAGGTGCTGGTCGTCGCCGGCTTCGCGTGGTGTTGGGGCTTCGCGTACGGCGCGGTCATGAATCTGTGGGCGTGGCCGTTCCTGCAAGGCAGGGGCGCCACACTCTGGCGACCCGGCCTCGGCATCGTCAGCACTGCTGAGCACTACTGGTCGTATTACGTCGCCACCTCGTTCGGCTGGGATGCCGCGGGCGCGCTCTGTAACGCCATCCTCGTGCTGATCACCGGCACCGCGTTGTTGCGCACGCTCCGACGCTTCGCCCACCGCCTCGAACCCGCAGTCGAGCTCGTCCAGATCGACTGACGGCTGCGCGGAGCACACTCGCAGCGGCGGAGTGTGCGTCGCCCGCCAACGCGTCCCTGAGCGAGCTCCTCGGCCAGCCCGACGTCGTGCGTCGAACGAGCGGCCCCCTGATCGACATCTTTGATCAGATTTCTTGTCAACGCCCCAGCCGGGCTCCAACCGCGACCGCGAAGCGGTCGGCCGACCCGGGTGCGTACGCGAGGAAGAAGGACGGTTCCGCCAGCTCGACCTCGAGCACGAGGGGCAGGCCGTCGGGACCGGGGACGAGGTCGACGCGTCCGTAGAGCAGGCCGGGTTCGCACGCGGCGATCGTGGCGTCGCCCACCTTGCGCTCGTCGGCGGTGGGCTCGCGGGCGGTGATCTCTTCCGGAGCGAAGAACTCGGCGGTCGGGGGCGCGTCGAGCGCGAGGATCGGCGCCTTCCGGAACGCGTGCGACAGGTCGCCATCGAAGAACACGAGTCCCGTCTCGCCGTGCGTGTCGATGCCTCCCATGTACGGCTGCACCATCACCGCGCGACCCTTGGCGAGAAGTGTGATCACATGCTGTTCTGCGGCGCGTGCATCGGAGTAGCGCGCGGTGTCCTTCGACCCGGCCGAGATGACCGGCTTCACCACGAGCTCGCCGGCGTCTCCGGAGAGCTGTGGGGGTGGCCCGCCCGGCTCGAAGAACTCGGTGGGCACCACCGGCACGCCGCGGGCGGCGAGGTCGGTCAGGTACCGCTTGTCGGTGCTCCACCGCACGACCGTCGCGGGATTGAGCACCCGCACCCTCTCCTCGGTCGCGTCGAGCCAGCGTAGAAACTCCTCGTACCGCGGCACGTAGTCCCACGTCGAGCGCAGTACCGCGAGGTCGAACGCATCCCAGGCGACGTCGCCGTCGTCCCAACACGGGGCGCTCGCGGTGATGCCGTGGTGATCGAGCGCGTCGAGGAGCGGCTGGAGGTCCTCGTCGGTCCCGAGCGCGGCGGTCGCGGTCACGAGTGCCACGCGCGCTTGCTGCCTCGATCCCATCGGCCGAGGCTAAATGACGTCCGAACCGGCAGGCGCGAACTTCAGTCGGCAAGCCCGCGACATCGCCGAGCCAAAGTGCCACTCTGCTCACGACCGGTTGGTCCCTGTGGCCATAGCTGAGAAACGCATGGAACGGCCGTCTGTTGACGGGCAGGACCGTCATGGCCGTCAACTCTTTCGCGGCGTCTGACGCCGCGAAAGAGCAGCTGGGACCACCGTGACGCTCGTGGGAGGAGTTTGCAAGACTCGACGCGAGTGGACACGGTCGATGTTGCCGCCTACGAACGTGATGGGCTCCTCGTCCTGCGCGGGTTTGCGAGTGCGGCCGACGCCGAGGCGATGCTCGCCGAGGCCGTCTCGCTGACCCGCCGGGCGGACGCGGGTGCGTCGATCGCGCCGGCGTTCGTGCAGCCGGAGTCCAACCTCGCCGATGTCGTCCCCGGGCACCCGGAGGACGCGACTTCCAAGATCTTTCGGATGCACCGCCTTGAGCCGTTCCATGCCTTCGCGGTTCGACCGGACCTCACGACCACGGTCGCGGCTCTGCTCGGCTCCGACGATGTCGATTGCTTCGGGTCGCAGTTCATCTTCAAGAATCCCGGGGCTTGGGGCCAGCCCTGCCACCAGGACTCGCACTATTTCCCGTTCGACGAGCCGTGTCCGGTGGTCGGCGCGTGGCTTGCCGTGACCGAAGCGACCGTCGACAACGGGTGTCTGTGGGTGGTGCCGGGCTCGCACACCGAGCCCACCCACGAGCACGTGCCCGATCAGCGGCCCGACGCGAACCTCGGCTACATGGAGATCGTCGACCACGACCTGTCGAGTGCTGTGCCCGTAGAGATGACGGCGGGAGACCTGCTCCTTTTCGACAGCTTCCTCATGCACTTCTCGAGCGACAACCTCTCAGATCGTCGACGCGGGGCGATGATCTTTCACTTCGCACCTGAGGGGACGGTCGACCACGCCGAGGAGCACTTCGGGTTCACGATCCACGACTGGATGCCGGTGCGGCGATCGTGATCCCACCGGGCCTGACGTGGATCGCTGAGAACCATGGCGGGTCCGAATGGCTGGCCGCCCTCCCGTGCGTCGTCGGGGAGCGGGCGTTCGCGGTTGCCCCCATCGTTCGTTCGAGCGAGCTCGGTCACAGCCGCGACGCCGTCGTGCATCGACTCGATCGGCTGACCGATGCACTCGCGCTCGACCGGGATCGCGCGCGAGGTTGGTCGCGCAGACACTCGCGTGGTCCATCCAAAACGATCGCGTCTCGTCGACGCACGTCGAAGTGGCGCGGTGGCTGTTGGCGGCGCGCTGAGGCGTGCGGGTCGAGTGAGCTCCAGGGGGCTCCGCGCATCCTGACGTCGCGTCCTAGGCTGCGCCGCCTTGGCGGTGTTCCTCGGTGTCTGTGTCGCGGCCTGCTTCGGGTCGGGCGACTTCTTGGGTGGGCTGGCGTCGAAGCGGCTCCCCACGATCGCCGTGCTCGCGCTCGCGCAGATCTGCGCACTGGCGGCCGCAGTCGTGTACGCCGTCGCCTTCGCCGGAGATCCCACCGGGCGCGACCTCGCGTTCGGTGGGATCGCCGGCGGGCTCAACCTGATCGGGCTCGGCGTGTTGTTCCACGGCCTGGCGACCGGACGCATGGGTGTCGTCGCACCTGTCACCGCCGTGGTGGCGTCGGTGATTCCGGTTGCGTACGGCACGGCGAACGGTGAACGACCGTCGACCGTCGCGTTGATCGGCGTGGTGTGCGCGATCGCGGCCGCTGGGCTCATCGCGGCTGAGCGCAGCGGTCCCGCCGACTTCGACGTCAAGCGTGAGCTGATGCTCGCCGTGTTCGCGGCAGTCCTGTTCGGCGTGTCGCTCATCCTCTATACGGAGACGACCGACGACTCGGGCTTTTGGCCGGTGCTCGCTGCGCGTGGCGCCGCGGTACCGCTCGTGTTGCTCGCGCTCGTCGCCACGCGCACCAGCATCGGCTCCGGACTTCGCGAGCGCCGGATCGCCCTCGGCGCGGGCTTCCTCGACGTGACGGCGACCGCGCTGTTGTTGCTCGCTGTGCGCGAGGGGCTCACCTCGCTGGTCGCGCCGCTCGCTGCACTGGGCCCGGCGTTCACCGTCGCGTGGGCCTGGATCGTGCTGAAGGAGCCCATCGCCCGACTCCAGATCGCCGGCCTCGGCCTCGGCTTGGTCGGCCTCGCACTCATTGCTTCGGGCTGATCGCCTCGGGCTCAGGCCCGTTTCTCGGCACGCTGAGGGACACATGGACTCCCTGAACGTGCCGAGAATCCCTGGGGTAGAAAGCAACTCATGCCGACGTTGTTGCCAATCACGGGTCGTCCGGTGCGGGTGGCGGTCGTCGGGCTCGGGACCGTGTCCGAGCTCGGTTTGGTGCCGTACATCGGACGCGACGACGTGACGATCGTCGGGTTGTGTGACCGAGATCTGGCACGCCTCGAACGCTGGGGCGCGGTCTGGCCCGATGCCGCTCGCTTCACCGATCTCGACGAGATGCTCGGCATCGATGCCGACGTGATCGATGTGCTCGTGCCGACGCCGTTCCATGGCGACGTGGTGTGCCAAATCCTCGACGCGGGATACCACGTACAGGTGCAGAAGCCTCTAGCCCGCAGTCTCGAGGAGGCCGACCGCATGCTCGCGGCCGCACAGCGCAATGGCGCCGTGTTGCGCGTGATGGAGGACTACATCTTCTTCCCGCCGATCGCCAAGCTTGGTGAGGTTGTGCGCTCCGGCGAGATCGGCGCGCCTGCCGGCATCCACATGAAGATCGTCGCTACCGGTCGGGGTGGATGGGACGTCCCCGACACGAGCTGGCAGTGGCACTTCGAGCAGGCGAAGGACGGGCGCGGGATGCTCGTTTTCGATCACGGCTGGCACCAGTTCGCCGTCGCGATGTGGCTCTTCGGGCCGATCCGACGGGTGTTCGGCTGGGTGGGTGCAACCGAAGTAGCACCGGGCATTTCGATGGACGCACCGTCCACGTTCGTCTGGGAGCACACGAACGGGGTACGCGGCGTGCTCGACATCACGCTCTCGCTCGATCAGTACTTCCGTTCCGACCACTACACCGGTGACGAGCGGATCGAGGTCACGGGCACGAGCGGCTACGTGCGGTGTAACCGCATCAGCGCGTTCGGTGTGCAGCAGCCGTCGGTCGAGGTCTACAAGGACGGGGAGATCCGTGCGTACCACGCGCTTCCCGACACGCTGCCGGCGGGCTTCGAGGCATCGACGGCGCACGCGCTCCAACATCTCCGTGGTGAGACGACCGATCTCGTGATGGACGGCGTATCGGCCCGCGCCGTGCTCGTGGCGCTGCTTGCCGCGGTCGAGTCGGGCAAGACCGGCGTGCCCGTCGATGTACCGCTCGACTAGGGGCGCTCTCTGATCTTCCCGAAGTCGAAGCTCGTCGTGTGCTCGACGTCGACTCGGAGTTCGCCGTCCTGGGTTGGTGTCGCTCGTCCGTGGAGCGATACCCCGCGGATCTCGTAGTAGGCCGGGCAGACCTCGACTCCGCAGCAGATCCGGTTGTCCGGCCTGATGTCCGGCCTGATGTCCGGCCTGATGTTCGGGCTGATGTTCGGGCTGATGTTCGGGCTGATGTTCGGGCTGATGTTCGGGCTGATGTTCGGGCTGACGGTCAGGAAGAGCGTCTCGCCCTCGTATCGGCACGGCACGATCGCGATGTCGGGTGCACCGTCGGGCTGAAGGGTGGCGAGTGCGACGGTGTGGCGAGTCCGGAGGAAGTCGGCGATCTCTGAGCTGGTCATCTGAATCGACTCACGCGGTGACATCAGACGATCAGCTCGGCTCGGGCCGGGACCACGCGGAACATGATCCGCTTGGCCGTCGCCACTCGGTCCTCGACCTTGCGCACCATCCCGCCGCTGACGCCGGTGGGTCTGACCACCGGTGCACCGAGCGGTGCGTCAGGAACCAGTGTTCCTGGGGCCATGAGCTCAGCGGCACCGTGCACGATGACGGCGGGGGGCGCGAGCTCGTCGACACCGCCCAGCACGAGGCAGCAGACCCGCGGGTCGCGTTGGATGTTCTGGGTCTTCGCGCTCTTCTGGTAGGTGTTGAACCACAGCGCGCCGTCCCGCCACAAGGCGAGCATCGGATGCACCGTCGGGGAACCGTCGGCGCGCAGTGTCACCAGCATCGAGCGCGTGTGGTGCGTGAGGAAGTCGTCGATGTCGGGCGAGAGCGTGGGCACGGATGTCGTTCTAGCAACGGCTCACATGAATGTCACACGAAGCACCCGTACCATTGTCGTGATGCGAGTGTTGGTGGTCGAGGACGAGTCGCGCATGGCCGACCTCCTCGCGCAGGGATTGCGCGAGGAAGGCCACGCGGTCGACGTGGCCCGAGACGGCACCGACGGACTCTGGATGGGCACCGAGAACGAGTACGACGCCATCGTCCTCGACGTGATGCTCCCCGGCATGGACGGTTTCGACGTGTGCCGCCAGCTCCGCGCGGCCGGGCGGTGGGCACCGGTGATCATGGTCACGGCCCGCGACGCCGTCGAAGATCGAGTTCGCGGCCTCGCCGCCGGTGCCGACGACTATCTTGTCAAGCCGTTCAGCTTCGCCGAGCTCGCGGCTCGGGTCCGGTCTTTGGTACGCCGTCCGAGTGGTTCGCGGCCGGCGGTCGTTGAGGTCGGCGATCTCCGTCTCGACCCGGCGACGCATCGAGTGTGGCGAGGAGACGACGAGATCTCGCTCTCTCCCAAGGAGCTGGCGCTGCTCGAGCTCCTGATGCGCCGCGCCGGCGAAGTGGTCACGCGCACCGCCATCCTCGAGCACGTCTGGGACTTCGCCTACGACGGCTTGTCGAACGTGGCCGACCAGTACATCGCGTACCTCCGCAAGAAGGTCGACCGTCCCTTTGGGCGCGACGACATCGAGACGGTGCGCGGCGCGGGATACCGCCTTCGCGCGCCAGCCTGATCGATGCCGATCCGTATCCGACTCGCCCTCGGCTTCGCGCTCGCAGCGTTCGTGATCTTCGGTGTCAGCGGCGTGTTGTTCGAGCGATCCTTCCGTCACGGTGTTGAAGAGTCGCTGGATCCCGGGCTTCGCAGCCAGGCTGATGCGCTCGCTCGTGCGCTGCGTGCGTCCGATGGCGAGGCCCTGGGCCTCGACGAGCTCGGTCCGAATGCGCTCGTGCGCACGCGCGAGCTCGTGGCCCAGGTGCTCGATGCCGACGGACGGTTGCTCGAGTCCACCCGCGAGGCTGGTTCGCAGCGCATCCTGACGAACGCGGAGATCCGGACCGCTCAGGACACCACGGTCATCACCGAAGAGGCCTTGCATCGCGAGAACGAGGACTTCCGGATCCTGGCGCGCACCATCGACACCGCCGCGAGAGACCGCATCATCGTTGTCGGCGAGTCACTCGAATCGGCGAATGAAGCGGTAGATCGGGTGGACAGCGCGCTGCTGTTCGGAGGCATCGCGGTGGTGCTGGTCGCTGGTCTCGGCGCGTACGTGCTGGCCGGTGCCGCGCTGCGACCCGTCGAGCGCATGCGGCGACA
>SHVJ01000038.1 GCA_009694295.1 Acidimicrobiia bacterium | reverse complement strand
AGACGAGCAGCCAGCGCAGATCGTGGAAGACGCCGAACGGTGCAAGGGCCACCATCTGTGGCGCCAGCGCGGCTGCAGCCGGTGGCCCGATCGTGATCACGAGCACAGCTTCGAGCGCGGCAAGCCCCGAGCTCAGCGCGATGAGGAGCCGACGGTCGCGCAGCCGGTTACCGCCGGCGCGTGGTCGATGAAGCGGCCCGCCGCTTCGACTTCAACGCGGCCAGGAGCTCCGCCTTCGACATCGAAGAACGACCGGTGATGCCGCGCGTCTGCGCCTCGGCGTAGAGCTCGTCGAACGAGCGGTCTTCGCCCGAATCGGTGACCGGTTCGTCATCGACTGGCTCCGCGATTGCCGGACGATCATCGGGTGCTGCGACCACTCGGCGCTGAATGGCATCGATGTTCATGCCGGTGCGCTTCGAGATGAGGTTGTAGAGCGCGAGGATCCCCACTGCGATCATCACGATGAATCCCGTGAACGCTCCGCCAACGAGCAGCACGAAGAGCCAGTCGCCCAGCGTGTCGGCCTGGAAGTCGGCTTCGCCAACCTGGTGCATGAGCCCCTCGACCGCGGCCGTCATCCCGTTGGCCAAGAGCCAGGGGAGGAACGCGGCGAGGAAGAAGATGAGGAACGCGACCCCGATGAATGCACCGATGACGACCGCGGCAGACCGCAGGTCGAACTCGCGGACGACCTCGCCGGTGTCACGCTCGGCATCACGCGTGAAAGGAGTGAGCGCCCGCATGGGGGCAGCGTAGGCGGGCCGCGCGGCCCATCGCGAGACGCGGGTTGGGGTGTGAGGCTAGAAGGTTGGCGAAGTGCTTGGCTCGGCGCCGGCGGTCACGGGTACCTCGACAGGAGCTCGCCGAAGGATGCCGAGCCGGAGTCCAGCGACGACGGTCCCGATGACGAGCGCGAAGAGCGCCGCGGCGCTGATCGCGTTGCGCGAACCGATGGTCATGTCGCCAGCCAGCACAGCGAGCGTCACGAGGTTGAGCAGTGCGTGCACCATCGCGGCGGGCACGAGCGCGCCCGTTCGCAGCACCGCGTACCCGAGCACGAACCCAAGACTGGCGAACGGCAGCGCATGCAGCGCGTCGCTCATCTGCGCGATGTGACCCGGCAGCATGCTGAACACGAGGCTGCCCACGAACAGGCCGATGAGCCCGGGGGCCATCCCCCACTCGCTGGCGTTGCGCCAGTCCCGCCCGAGGAGCCTGGCCGCGAGCGCGCCGACCACCACGATGACGGCGAGGCGGTAGACGAGTTCCTCGCCGAGTGCGGCGAGCACGAGACCGATGGCTTCGGAGAAACCGCCCGCGTTCGAGGCGTACGAAGCAACGACATAGATGAGGACGCCGCCCCCGACCACCAGGAACTCACGCCACGCACGGCGGTTCGCTCGATCGAAGCCCAGCCGGTTCAATCCGATCATCGCGGCGAGGATCAACCCAAGCGGCAGGGCCGGCGAGATCGGGACCCGCCCGAGCGTGCCGAACGAGATGCCGGCCCACGCGGTGACGACGTCGAGGACGACTGCGACGGCGGCGACGATGATGATCCGCGGCGTGAACGGCCAGCGCGTCCAGCGTTCCCAGACCCACTTGCCGCGCGACTGCGTTGTCCCCAGCCCCATGCTGCGTCGTGACGTGACCGGCATCGACGCGCGCCCCTGTGTCCTCACTGCGCTCCCGTTTCCGCGGCTGCCCCCGGCCTCGCAACGCTCAGTGTTGCCGAGATCACGCTGGGTGTCCAACGCTCCCACGGAGAGCGTTCAGGCCAGGTGCGTAGCGAACCACGCCAAGTGCGTAGCGAACCAGGCCAAGGTCCGGGCCCACGCGTCGGCGGCGGCTTCCGGGTGGTACGAGGCGCGGGCGTCGCAATGGAAGCCGTGCTCCGCACCCGGGTATCGGACCACCTCGGCGGCCACTCGCGCCGACTGCAGCGCACTCCGGAGTGCCTCGACGTCGTCGACCGGGATCCCGCCGTCGGCGTCACCGAAGAGCCCGAGCCACGGGGTCTGCAAGGAACCGGCCTCACCGACGAGCGCGGGGAATGGGAAGTGCCCCTGGGACGCGATCCCACCGCCGTAGAAGCCCACCCCGGCGCCGAGCTTCCGGTTCGCCGCGACGAGGAAGGTGACACGGCCACCGAAGCAGAAGCCGACGATGCCGACGTGTCCGTCGGCGAACCCAAGCGAGCGCAGGTGCGCACGCGTGGCATCGACGTCCATGAGCACGCCGTCGTCGCTCACGCCTTCGTACAGCGGCATCACCGACGCGAAGTCGTCGTACCCCGCCGTGCCACCACCTGCCCGATGGAAGAGTGCCGGTGCGACCGCGTGGTACCCGGCCGCCGCCGCGCGACGCGTCACGTCCTTGATGTGCTCGTTCACGCCGAACGCCTCTTGGATCACGATGACGGCGCCGAGCGCGTCACCGTCGGGAGTCACTTCGTAGACGTCCATCGGACCATCGGGCGTGTCGAGCGTGATCATCGTGTCGGCCACGGCTCAGCTCCTTAGCGGAAGTCGAAGGCGACCTTGATCGCGCCCGATTGGTCCTGGGTTGCGAGCGCACCGAACGCGCCTCGCCAATCCTCGAGTGGGAACGTGTGCGTGAGCATCCCACTGAGGTCCACCCGGCCGCTCGACACGAGATCGAGGTAGTGCTCAATGCCGTGCTTGCGGACGCCGTCGACCTCTTCGAAGCCGAACGCGTTCGACCCGACGAACGACAGCTCCTTGAAGTACAGCGGGGTGTCCTCCCAGAAGGTGGCGCCGTGGACACCGGCCTTCACGAGCGTGCCCCTCGCGGCGCACACGCGTGCGCCGACCTCGAACGTCTCCTGCTTGCCGATCGTGTCGTAGACCACGTCGATGAAGCCAGGGAACGCCATGGGCAGGCCGTCGCTGTCCTGGAGCACGCCACCGGACCAGGCCGCAGCGTCTTCAATGACCTGTCGTGCCGGCGTGTGCCCGATCACAGTCGCGCCAAGCTTGCGGGCGAGCTCAGCCTGGGCTTCGAAACGCGCGACGACAAGCACTTCCACGTCGGGGTAGAGCGCACGCAGGATCGCGGTCGCGCAGGTGCCGAGCGCACCCGCGCCGTACACCATCACCTTCCCACCCGGCTTCGGAGGATGGCGCGTGATCGCATGCAGGCTCACGGTGAACGGGTCGGCAAAGACCGCGAGCTCGTCAGAGACGTTGTCGGGCACCTTGAACAGCTGCGAGTCGTGCGCGGGCATGAGCTCTGCGTAGCCACCGTTGCCCGACGCCGACGTGCCGATGTGGATGCCCGGCTGGAGCGGACCGACGGCAAAGTTCCAACACAGGCTGTAGTCGCCGATCTCACACGGGGGGCAGACGGGGTCGATGCCGCGAGGCCCGCACGAGAGCCATGGGTTCAGCACGACGCGGTCGCCGACCTCGACGCCATCCGCCTCCGGCCCCACCGCCACCACGTCGGCCACGACTTCGTGTCCGAGCACTTGCGGCAGGGAGAAGAACGCCTTCATCGGGTTGTTCTCGCCACCGACGTTGCCCCAGTCCATGAAGACCTGCTTGGAGTCGGAACCGCAGATACCCGTAAGGCGCGGCTTCGTGATCACCCAATCGGGCAGCAGGAACTCGGGCTCGTCCATGTCGACGAGTTGCATCGGCGTGTTCGCCAGGCCTTTGAGCAGATGGTTGTCGGCGTCGGCACCCGTCGGCTGGGGCCAGGGCTCCGGCTTCACTCCGTACAGCAGCGCCTTCATGTCTTCTCTCCCGCTCGCGTGGTTGGGCAGCGTACGCTCACTTGCGTGAGCCCACAGACGACAACCATCACACCGGTCCAGGCGCCCGAGACGATCGACACCGATCACGGCGACCACGATCGGTTCGCGCACTACTGCAAGAAAGCCGACGTCACGCGGGCATTGGTCACCGGCGAGGCGATCGTCGCGCTGTGCGGCAAGAAGTGGGTGCCCACCCGAGATCCGTCGCGCTACCCGATCTGCCCCACCTGCGCGGAGCGCAAGGCCGCCGGCTGGCGTCTCTGAGCGCGCCAGTGACTGCATTCCTGCATCCATACGCCCGTCCGGCGCGCGAGGACTTCATCGAGATCGTCCGCGGCGTCGGCGCCGTGGTCGAAGACTCCAACGGCCGCTCGTACATCGACGGCATGGCCAGCCTCTGGTACACGAACATCGGGCACGGTCGCCGGGAGATGGTCGACGCGGTCGCCGGGCAGATGGGCCAGATCGCGGCGTACCACTGCTTCGAGCCGTTCACGAACGCGCCAGCCGACGGTTTGGCCGCGCGCATCGTCGAGCTTGCTCCGCTGGGCGACGCACGCGTCTTCTTCACGAGCTCGGGCTCCGAGGCCGTCGACTCGGCGATCAAGCTCGCGCGTGTCGCGCACTCTCTTGCCGGGCAACCGAACCGCAACCTCGTGATCAGTCGATCGCGTGCGTATCACGGCGTCACCTACGGCGGACTCTCCGCGCAGGGGCTCCCGCTGAACCAGGAGGGCTACGGGCCCTTCGTTGGCGGCATGGTCAACCTTCCAGCCGACGACCTCGAAGCGGCCGCGATGTTCATGGCCGACCGCGGCGACGAGGTGGCGGCGGTGATCGTCGAGCCGGTGCAGGGCGCCGGCGGCGTGTACCCGCCGCCCGACGGATACCTTGAAGGATTGCGACGCCTGTGCGACCAGCACGGCGCGTTTCTCATCTTCGACGAGGTGATCAGCGCGTACGGACGCCTCGGCTCGTGGTTCGGCGCGCAGCGCTACGGCGTCACCCCCGACCTCATCACGTTCGCCAAGGCGGTGACGTCCGGGTACATCCCGCTCGGTGGCGTCATCGTTGGGCCGGCAGTGCGCGGGCCGTTGGAGAGCGATTCGGTGTACATCCTCCGACACGGCCACACGTACTCCGGTCACCCGACCGCGTGCGCGGCCGGACTCGCCAACCTCGCGATCATCGAACGGGAAGGCCTCATCGACCGCGTTCCCGGGATCAGCACTCGGCTCGGTGGCGGCTTCAAGTCTCTGGCCGCAGACGGCTTGCTCGCCGAAGTCCGGGGCGACGGCGCGGTCTGGGCCGCTGGGCTCCACGAGCACCACGATGCGAATGTGCTGCGCGACGGGTTGCTCGAACGGGGCGTCATCGCTCGCGCCATCGGTCCGAGCACGCTGTCGTATTGCCCGCCCCTCGTCATCACCGACGAACAGCTCGACACCCTCGTCGACACCCTGGCGGACGTCCTGCGCTAGTGCTCGCGTGGGGCGTTGATGCCTTCGACGATGGCGGCGACGGCCACGAGGATCGCGGCGACGGGGTCTGCCCACCACCAATCGAGCGCGACGTTGGCGACGAGTGCGAGCAGCACGCCGGTGGCGAGCACGCCGTCGAGGAATGTGATGCGCGCCTCGTGGACGAGCGGGTGGCTGTCCACGTCGGCGCTCACGACACGCTTGCGCCACGACAGCGTGAACATCGCCACCGCTGTGAGCGCCAGATACGCGATGCCGGCGGGTGAGTGGTCCGGATGACGTTCGGAGACGAGCGACTCGATCGCGCCCACGAGCAACAGCGCCGCCAGTAGGAAGAACGCGAGCGCAACCAAGCGGAGGGCACGGTTCGTCCGCTCCCGCCCGACCCGTCGACCTCGCAGCTGCCATACCACGACGATGGACGCGAAAACCTCCACGACCGAGTCCAAGCCGAACGCGATGAGAGCAACCGACTGCGCGGCGATGCCGAGCGAAACTGTGACGACCACTTCCATCACGTTCCACGCGACCGTCGCCCATTCGAGGTCCGACGCTCGTCGGGCCGCGCTGCGGGGTGCCCTCATCTAACCCACATACTGGGAGCCCCAGTCACGAGGGGCGGCGCCGGCCTCGTAGCAATCGTGCAGATGGGCGAGCCACGCGACACTGTCGTCGAGGCCGCCGGGGCGGTTGCGCGCGAGCCAGAGCTCGCGATGCGTATCGATGAGTGCAGCGAGATCGGTGGCGAACCCACGACGGGCCACTTCTGAGATCGACGCGAGGGTGCCGTCACCAGCCAGCCGTGCGCGACCGTCACGACACAGCAACGCCACGAGATCGATGGCCGCGCGCAGCTCGTCGAGCACGAGTGCGCCGTCTGCGCGCTGTAAGCGCGCGTCATCGAGGCGCCGACGTGCGTTCGTGAGCGCGCCTTCAACGGCGGCGAGCTCATCAACGGTGATACCCGCGGTCGGGCCGCGCCCGAGCGTGAGCTGCGGGTAGTACAGGTGCAGCACGAGCGCTGAGATGTTCGGGATATTCGGCGTGACCTCTTGGTAGAGGTCACCGAGCTCGAGCAACGTGGCTCCGAGCACGCCCGCGCCGTCGGCGAACGCATGCGCGTCAAGTGCGGCGCCGAGGTCGAGGTCCCGGTTGGTGTCGAGACACCACGACACCGCGGCGCCGAACGCGAAACCGGGCTCGCTCACCGGCAGGTACTGGAGATGACCCTGGTCGCCCCAATCCGTGTTCAAGAACCCAACTCCGCCGTGTGCGCGGAGAGCCGTGGCGGCGGCGATGCAGTCGCCCAACATGTTCTTCGTCCGCCCGAGGATCGTCATCCAGCTCGACGTGCCCGGGCAGATCCAGAACGGTGTGCCTGCCGCCGCGTAGCTCGCCGCGCGTTCGTCGAACGGGCTCCATTCCTCGTAGCCCCACTCGCACACCGTGACGTTCGCCGGGAGACGCGCGAGGCGCTCAGGTCGGCCGGCAAGGATGTCGCCCCACACGAGCACCTCCCGACCATCGAGCTCGGGTACCGCGCACAACGTGTCGATCCATTCGAGGTACTCACCGACGCGCTCATCGGGCAGCTCCCACGGTTCATCGAGGCCGACGTGCACACGGGAGCTCATGAAACACGGCAGGAGCTGCGAGAGCATGTCGCGCACAAGTGCCAGCGAGCCGGGATTCGACGGCTCGAGCGTCATCGGGCCGCGGGTGCGACCCATGAAGTCGGTGAAGCCATCCGGACTCATCGCCAAGGCGCGGTACCGATCGTGCCGCAGCCACCGACCCATGTGCCCGAGACAGTTCTGGTTCGGGACCAGCTCGACGTGGTGAGCTCGACACCACTCGTCGAGCTCGTGCACCTCGTTGGGCGTCAACGCGCTCGCCTCGCGCCACACCTCCTCGTGACCGCGGTACGCAAACGTGTGCTCGATGTACAGCTGAACCTGGTTGACCTTCCACGATGCGAGGCGCGCGATGAGGTCCTTCAGCGTCGCGAGGGTGGGCACCTTGTCGCGAGAGATGTCGAGCATCACCGCCCGCACGGGGAGATCGGGCCAATCCCGGATCGTGCACACGGGGATGCCATCCAGCCCTTGACGCGCTAGTTGGGCGAGCGTGGCGCGGCCGTAGAACTCGCCGGCGGCGTCGGCCGCGTGCAAGGTGATTCCGTCAGCGGCGACAATGAGCTCGTAGCCCTCGGGCGGCAACGACGCGTCGGCCTGCACGATGGGCTCACCCATCGGCGCCGTGCCCTCGCCGACCTTGATGAAACGCGGCTGCGGGAGCAGGTTCACGAGAGATCTTTGCGCCCGAGGTCTTTGCGGTAGACGAAGAACACTCGACTCACCGTGGCACCGACGCGCGCGTATGGGACGACCGGCCCCACCCACGAGACCTCCATGTGCTCCTGCCCCGCGTTGCGCATCGCGTGCAGCGCGCCAATCAGCAGCGGCATGCCGACGCCCTTCCCGATCAAATCGAGCCGCGCGGCCACGGGCCCGAGCAACCCTCGCCGGTTCACGTCGTACGCGCAGAACCCGCGGATGCCGTCAGGCCCACGGGCCACGAGCAGCGTCCCCCGGTCGAGCGAGCGCAGGACCTCGGCGGTCCAGTTGGCGTAGTTCGCGTCCGTCCAGGCCTCCATCTCGTCCCGCATGCCACTCGACGCGACTTCGTGCCCACCCGGATCATCGGGAATGTCACGGAGGTCGATCTTCATGTGAAAGTTGGCATCGACCCTGCGGTACTTGTGCCGTTCGAGCAGCGCGAGCAGAGCAACGTCGGTGGCCGGCGCGCCCGGCCACAGGTAGTACGGCGGGTCGGCCCCGATCTGCACCGCACCACTCGACGCGAGGTCGTGCTCGGCCGCGGTCAGCAGCTCGTTGCCATGTCCACTGCGCCGGCGTGCGGGATCGACCACGAGCAGGCGCACATACCCAAGCCCGTCGCCGGGAACGGACGCGACGACTCCGACGTCGGGGTCGCCTCGCACGATTGCCGGTTGGTCCGGCGCGAAGAGGGCGCCGGTGAGCTCCGCGGCAGTCGGTGGAGCTTCCTCGTCGATCGAACGCGCGCAGAGCGCCGCGATGGCTTCGACCGAGCTCGCGTCGAGCGGCTCCAGCTTCAGGCCGCTACCGCCACGGGGACGTTTGAGAAGCCTGCGACGTTCGACATGTGCACGCGCTGCAACCCGGCTTCGTCGATCTCGTACTCGGGCCAACGATTCGCGATCTCCTCGAACGCCACGCGACTCTCAAGTCGCGCGACGGCGGCACCAAGGCAGGCGTGGATCCCGTGACCAAGACCGATCCCCAAGCTGATGTCGCGATCCACGTCGAAGGTGTCGGGGTCCTTGTACTCACGCTCGTCGCGGTTGGCCGCGCCGGTCAGGAGGAGCACTGGCATGCCGGCAGGGATCTCGACGCCGTGCCACGTCGACGCCTCGTGGCTGAATCGGCCCTGGTACTGCGACGGCGCCCAGTAGCGCAGCACTTCTTCGACCGCGTTCACCATCTTCGAGCGGTCGTCGCGCACCTTCTTCCACTCACCCGGGTTGCGCGCGAACAGCACGACACCGTTGCCGACCTGCTTCGTGACCGTCTCGCTGCCGGCAGCCGCGATCAACACCCCGAAGCCGGCGATCTCCGCGTCGGTGAGCTTGTTGAGCTTGCCGTCGTCGTCTTCGACCTCGACCTCGGTGAGGCGCGTGATCATGTCGTCGGCGGGATGGTCCCGTCGCTCTTTCGCGAGCTCCATGAAGTACAGGGTCTGGTTCAGCCCCGCCTTCATGCCCGCTTGCGTGGTGGCCGGATTGTCGGCTTCGCGGTGGAGCATCGCGTCGGTCCAGTGTCGGATCTGCTGACGGTCGTCCTTCGGCACGCCGAGGATCTGCGAGATGATCTCGACGGGGAACGGCGCCGAGAAGTCCGCCACGAGGTCGAACTCGCGCTCGCCTTCGAGCGGCGCAAGGTGCGCGGTGATCACGTCGCGCACCATCGGCTCGAGCGCACCGATCGCACGCGGCGTGAACACGCGGCTCACCAGCTTGCGCATGCGATCGTGATCGGGTGGGTCCATCATGATGATGCTGGACTTCTTCATCGGATTCGACGGATCGGTCAACTGGTCGATCGTGAGACCGTGCTCGTTCGAGAACGTCTTCCAGTCGCGATGCGCAGCAACCACGTCGGCGAAGCGCGAGAGCGCCCAGAAGCCGTACTCCCTGTTGAAGTACGCGGGTGCTTCGTCGCGCAACCAGCGGTACATGTCGTACGGGTCGTCGTAGAACTCGATCGAGAACGGGTTGAACTCCACGAGCGCCAGCGTACCGACCCGCCCGACAGTGCTGCATCGACCCGGATACGCCGGCTGATCGACTGGCATGATGGGCGCCGTGGGCGGTTACGGCTATCCGGTGATCGACGCCGATGGGCATGGCGGCGAGCCCCCGAAGTGGCGCCACCGCATCCCCGACGCGTTCAAGGCGCAGATGATCGAGTACGTGCGCTCGATGAAGTCCACGTACACCGGACTCCCCGGTGGGGGGATGCACATCGGCGGCGCCAACCCGCGCGAGTCACAGCTCAGCGAGGACGAGCTCGACTTCGAACCTGAGATGCGCGAAGGCATGTCGTATCCCGCGCAGCGACTCGAAGACATGGACCTCGAGGGCATCGACACCACCGTGATGTTCCCGCCTGGTTCCGGCGAGGAGTGGGCGCTCGGCGACGCCAAGTTCTCTGCCGCGCTGTGTCGCACCGTGAACGATGCGCGCGCCGAGTATGCGGCGTACGCGCCCGATCGCCTGAAGCTCGTCGCCAAGCTGCCGATGATGGAGCCGACCGCCGCAGCCGAAGAGCTCGAGCGCTGCGTGACCGAACACGGTTTTGTCGGAATGGTCACCGCACAGCACATCCTCGACAAGAACCTCGATCACCCGTCATTCGACGTCGTGTGGTCGACGGCGGAGCGCCTCGACGTGCCCGTTTGCGTACACGGCGGCGGGCAGGCACCGGGACAGGTACTGGTCGCGATCGACCGCTTCTCCACTCGCCTCGAAAAGCATGCGATCACGCACCCGTTCGGGGCGATGCTCGCGCTCACGAGCTTCACCGTCGGTGGCGTGATGGCCCGCTTCCCGAAGCTGCGCATTGCTCTGCTCGAGGCCGGCGCGGGCTGGCTTCCGTTCTGGTTGGAGCGCCTCGACGAGCATTGGGAGCTGATGCCGGAGCAGGCGCCGCAGATCGACGCGCCGCCGTCGTCGTACTTCCTCGGCCGCGGCTACCTGTCGTGCGAGCCGGAGGAGCGTTCCGTGCCGATCGTGTCGAGCGCACTCGGCGACGACATCATTTGTTACGCGTCCGACTACTGCCATTGGGACTGCGCGTTCCCGAACAGCGTGAAGATCATTGCGGAACGCGACGACATCACCGACCAGCAGAAGCGACGGATCTTCGCGGACAATGCCGCCCGCCTCTACAACCTCCCCGTCCCAAACTGAGGTAACGGTTTCGTGAGCGAGGACTCGGTTCGCAAGCACAGCGAGCGCGCCCGGCAGGGCAACCTCGAGCGCGGCGCCGACAAGCTCGCGGCCGCCCACAAGCTGTTCGTCCGCGACCGAATCGCACTCCTCGTCGACGAGGGCTCGTTTGTAGAAGATGCACTCCTCGCCAACGCGTCGGCCGACGATCTCCCGGCTGACGGCGTGGTTACCGGCGTGGGCCGCATCGACGGGCGCGCCGTGTGTGTGATGGCGAACGACACGACGGTGAAAGCCGGATCGTGGGGTGCTCGCACGGTCGAGAAGATCGTGCGACTCACCGAGACGGCGCTGCGCCTCGAGATCCCCGTCGTGTACCTCGTCGACTCCGCCGGCGCACGCATCACCGACCAAGTCGACCTCTTTCCCGGCCGCCGAGGTGCCGGCCGCATCTTCGCGAACCAGGTGCGGCTTTCCGGACGAGTGCCCCAGGTGTGTTGCCTCTTCGGCCCGTCGGCCGCGGGTGGCGCGTACATCCCCGCGTTCTGCGACGTGGTCTTCATGGTTGAGAAGAACGCCTCGATGTACCTCGGCTCACCGCGCATGGCTGAGGAGGTGATCGGCGAGCACGTCACGCTCGAAGAGATGGGCGGGGCGCGCATGCACGCCACGGTGAGCGGATGTGGCGACAACCTGGTCGCTGACGACGCCGAGGCGATCGCATCAGCGCGCCGTTGGCTGTCGTATCTCCCGTCGTCGTGGGAGCAGCAGCCCCCCATCGAGCCGGCGCAGGTGCCACTCAGCACCGCCGCGCCGATCGGATCGACCGTCCCCGAAGAAGAACGGCGGGCGTACGACATGCACAGGGTGGTCGACGCGCTGATCGACGAAGGTTCGTTCTTCGAGATCAAGCCGCTCTTCGCCCGCGAGCTGATCTGCGGCTTTGGCCGACTCGATGGGAACGCCATCGGCGTCGTCGCCAACAACCCGATGCACCTTGGCGGCGTCTTGTTCGGCGACTCCGCTGACAAGGCAGCTCGCTTCATCTGGCTTTGCGACGCGTTCAACGTGCCGCTGCTGTTCCTCTCCGATGTTCCGGGGTTCATGATCGGCACGCAGGTCGAGCGACAAGGGATCATCCGCCATGGCGCAAAGATGATCACCGCGGTCGCTGAGGCAACCGTGCCGAAGATCTCGGTGATCGTGCGCAAGGCGTATGGCGCGGGGCTCTACGCGATGTGCGGTCCGGCCTTCGATCCCGACGCGTGTCTCGCGCTTCCCAGCGCGCGCATCGCCGTGATGGGACCGGAACCCGCCGTCAACGCGGTCTTCTACAACCGCATCCAGGAGATCGCTGACCCCGACGAACGCGCCAAGTTCGTGGCCGAGCAACGGGTCGAGTACGAAGCCGACGTCGACATCGTGCGCCTCGCGTCCGAGCTCGTGGTCGACGCGGTCATCCAACCCGACGACCTACGCGACGAGCTCGTTCGTCGTTTCGCCCTCGCCAGCACGCGCCAACGAGAGGTGTTCCACCGCCGCCACGGCGTACCCCCCGTCTGAGAGCGGATTCTCGGCACGTTGAGGGAGTCCATATGTCCTTCAACGTGCCGAAAAGCCCTCGGTTACTCGAAGATGAGCTTGCCGCTGTCGAGGACGACGTTGTCGCCGACGCAGGTCTGGTAGAGCGCCTCGTTGCCGTCGACCCAGATCTTCACGTCGAGCGTGTCGCCCGGCATCACGGGCGTGGAGAAGCGACCCTCGATGTGCTTGAAACGAGCCGGATCGCTCCCGCACACTGCGTGCAGCAGCGCGCGGCCGGTGAAGCCGAACGTGCAGAGTCCGTGGAGGATCGGCTTGTCGAACCCGGCGAGCTTCGCGAACGACGGGTCGGAGTGGAGTGGGTTGCGATCACCGTTCAAGCGGTAGAGCAACGCCTGGTCGATGCGCGTCGTGTAGCGCACCACTTCGTCGGGCTTGCGGTCCGGCGCGACGTTCTTCGGACCGCTCGGCCCACGGTCGCCACCCCAACCACCTTCACCGCGGATGAACGCCGACATGGTGGTGGTGAACAGCGGCTTGCCGTCGGTGGCGTCGATCGCTTCGTTCTCGAGCACGACGACCGCGGCCTTGGTCTTGTCGTAGATCGCCGCGATCTTGCCGGTCATCGTCGCCTTGCCCTCGACGGGCATCGGCTTGTGCAGGGTGATCGACTGCTCACCGTGCACGAGGTTGGCCCAGCTGAACTCGCCGATCTTCGACATCGGGTTGCTCCCGCCACCGCCACCCTTGCTTTTGGGTGCGAGCACGACGGGCAACGTGGGGAGCGCCTTCTGTTCGATGTCGATCGAGTTCTCAGTCGTGAACTCGAGCTCGAAGCCGGTCGGGTCGCTGGCACCCGCGCCCACCCCCACCGCGTAGAGCAGGCAGTCGAGTGATCCCCACTCGGCCTCACCGGGATCACTGGTCGTGCCGACGGCGTCGGGGTTGATGGGCATGACGGCTCCTCTCGGGGGTGAACGGCCTTCATCGTGCCACCCCAGCCGGCCGAGGCGCACGCCGTGGCGAAGTTGAGCACGCCATGACCATTCACGTCCGTGCGGCTCGCGCCGCGCGGCTCCCTATCATGCGCTCTGGTGGCCCGCCGGATCCTGCTCGTTGAGCCGCAAGCCCACCTCGACCACGGGCACTATCCCGTCATCTTCGCGGAACGCGCCGCTGACCTCATCGAGCTCGGCTACGAAGTAGAGGTGCTCACTCGTCAGGGTTGGGCCCTCGCGGGCGATCCTGCCTTTCCCGCGCTGACGATCCATCGCTTCGGCACGTTCGCACTCGCGACCGACCGGTTCGCGCAACGGCTCTGGCGCGTCGGCACGCGAGCATTTGGGCACCGCCTCGCCTCGATCGGCCGGAGTGCAGTCATCGTGCTCGCGGCGCGAGCTTGGCGACGCAAGATCGGGGCGACCGCGGTCGTGGTGTTCCACCCGTGCGATGAACGGGTCGCTTCGTTGCTCGCTGGGCCCGGTTCCTGGTATCTCAACCAATCCGGGCAACCGCGCACGATACGTGGCCCGTCCGTTCGGCTGGCCAACTGGGCGGCTCGACGCGCCGAGGTGCGCCGAGAACGGCGTGGAGGACGACTGCGCGGTTCGTACACGACCGAAGGCGCGCTGGAGTCGTGGCAACGCGACCTCTTCTGGTTCGCGCCGCACATCCTCCCATTGGCCACGTATCGCGACCGACCGCAGATGACAGCTGCGCCTGCACGCGCGGAGGTTGGACTCCCCGACCGAGGCCGCCTCGCCTTGTTCTTCGGGTTCCACGCGGCAAAGGATCCCGACGTCATCTTTCAAGCGTTTTCGCACTTGTCGGAATGGCAACTCGTTGTTGCAGGAAGCGGGGCCGCGCCGGCCTACCGGAAATGGGAGGAACTCCGTCGCGGTGACCGCGTGCCCATCCTCATCGAGGGGTTCGCCGACGAAGCCACCCGCGCACTGCTCCACTCAGCCGTCGACCTGATGGTGCTGAGCTACCAGCCCTCTTGGCAGGGTTTCGACTCCGGGGGACTGATGGACGCGCTCGCTTGGGGGCTCCCCGTGGTGTGCTCCGACGGCTGCCAGGCCGCGCGCATCATCCGGGCCCACAATCTCGGCACCGTGTTCGAGCCCGGCAATGTGGACACGCTGGTGGCAGCCGTGCGTGCCGCGCCCCAGAGCCCCGACCCCGTCGGCCGAGCGCACGCGCGATCAGAGATGTCCGGACGGCGAGTCGCGCAACGCATCCTCGACTCGCTCGACCTGTGAGCGTTCGCCAGGTGGGGTGGCGGGTGGGCCGTCGCGTGACGCGCCCAGTTGCGTTGCTCGCAGGCATGCGGGACTTCCACCGCCGACCGGAGCTGAGTTCCGGCTTCGGTGGCCCGTTCAACGGGCAGACCCGTCGGCTCGAGGCGATCACGGCACTGTTCGACGAACTCCAACCTGAACGCGTCGTCGAAACGGGGAGCTATCGGGGAACCACGACTGAGTGGTTCGGTCAGCGTGACGTTCCAGTCGACACGATCGAGATCAACTGGAGGCTGTTCGGGTACGCGTGGGCTCGCTTCCGTCGCGACCCCCTCGTCACGGTGCATCGCAGTGACAGCCGCGCCGAACTGCAAGACCTTGCCAGACGGCTCGACACCACGCGCTGCTGCTTCTTCTACCTAGACGCTCACTGGCACGAAGAGCTCCCAACGCGCGAGGAGATCGAGATCATCGCGTCGCGTTGGGAGCAGCCGATCATCGTCATCGACGACTGCAAGGTGCCATGGGATGACGGATACGGGTTCGACGACTATGGATCGGCGGGATTGGTATCGGTGGAGCTCTTTCCCGAGCTCCCGGGGTGGTCAGTGTTCTTTCCCTCAACTCCACACACCGAGGAAACGGGTGCTCGGCGCGGGTGCGCGCTGATCGTGCCCCCCGCTCTCGCTTCGCGCGTGGGAGCGCTCGATGACTGGCGCGCGGCGTAACGCATACTTGACACGGTGAGCACTGACGACGCGATGGCCGACTCGCCGGAAGTCGAGAGTGTTCGCGCCGAGGTCCGGGCGTGGCTGGCCGCGCATTGGAAGCCCGATCGCTCACCTGCTCGATCACTGGCGGAGTGGATCGCGAAACTCGTCGACGCCGGGTACGCGGCACCGAGTTGGCCGGTCGAATGGTTCGGGCGAGGCCTCTCGCCTGAACTCAGCGCCGTCGTCGCGGACGAGCTCCGTCGGGCGGGTGCCCCCGGCGGTGGGCGAGATCTCAACGATCTCGCGGGCAACACAATCGTTGCGCACGGCTCCGACGACTTGAAGCGTCGGGCGTTGCGACCGTTGCTCACGAACGAAGCAACATGGTGCTTGCTCTACAGCGAACCGGGCGCCGGCTCCGATCTTGCCGCCGTGCAGACACGGGCGGAGCGCGATGGCGACGAGTGGGTTGTGAACGGACAGAAGGTCTGGACGTCGTTCGCGCAGCAGGCCACGCACGGACTGCTCATCGCCCGCACGAACTGGGATGTGCCGAAGCATCTCGGGATCACCTTCTTCTACTTCCCGATGCGCCAACCTGGCGTTGAGGTACGCCCGATCCGGCAGATCACTGGCGGCGCACACTTCAACGAGGTGTTCTTCACCGACGCCCGGGTTGCCGATGCCGATCGCGTTGGCGAGATCGACGCCGGGTGGCGTGTACTCCAGACCGCGCTGGCGTACGAACGGGTGCTCCTCGGTGGCTCCGAGCAGTCGGTCGACAACATCGCCGGTCGCGCTTCCGACGACGAGTCGCGCAACGACAGCGAACACGGAGCAGCCGCACCTGGCAGCGCCGACCCCGCCACGCTTGCGCGCCGGCTCGGGCGCGACCAAGACCCCTTGGTCCGCCAGGCGATCGCGCACCTGTACTCGTTGCGCATGGTGAACCAGTGGACAACGAGCCGTGGCCTCGCCGAGCTCGAACACAACTCGTCGTCGTCGGCCGCGTCGTTGTCGAAGCTCGCGATGTCGGAGATCCTCCACACCGCGGCACGCGTCGGCGCACAGATCCTCGGCGCCGAATCCATGCTCGACGGACCCGACCATTCCGATGCAGCAAGCGTGAACCGCGCCGCGCTCACGGCCTACGTGAACTCGATCGGTGGCGGCACCGACCAGATCCAGCGCAACATCCTCGGCGAGCGGGTGCTGGGCCTCCCCCGCGAGCCCCAGGTCGACCGCGACATCCCGTTCCGCGACGTGCGCAAAGCCGAAGCAGTCCGCCGGTTCGGCTAGGTGAAGCCGCGGGTCGTGCGGGCTGGGGTCAAGAGTCTGCCCGTTCGGCTTGGTTGGCTCCGCGCCGTCGGCGGTGTTCGATGGCTTGCGCGTACACGGCCGCGAAGCGCGGCACGAGCCCGTCCCACGAGAGCTCGGCGCGGGCGTGGGCAAGCGCGTGTGCACCCCGCTCGCGGGTCTCGACGGGGTTGTTCACGACCGTCGTGAGCGCCTCGGCGAGTGCGTCGAGATCGTCGGGTGGGACGAGCCAGCCAGTGGGACGGGCGAGGTCGAGGTTGACCATCGACAGGAGGCCGCCGCTGGCGCATGCCACCACAGGCAGGCCGACCGCCATCGCCTCCAGGGGAACCTGAGGGTACGGGTCTTCGACGGAGGGAACGACGAGCGCGTCGCACGCCGCCAGCCCGGACGGAAGATCCTCGTGACCGCGCCAGCCAGTGAAGTAGATACCGTCGGCCCCGACCTCCTCGGCCACCGCGACGGGATGCTCGCCTTCCCACTCGCCGGGATGCCCACCCCAGATCACCAGCGCCCCGGGCCGTGTGAACTGACGGCGCGCGTGGGCGAACGCGCGAACCAACGCGGGTACGCGCTTGAACCCGAGGAACCGGCCGACGAAGAGCAACACCGTGGCATCGTCGTCCACACCGAGCAGGCGGTCGAGGTCGGCTTCGGTATACGCCAGCGTTCCCGGACCGCCCGATTCCGTCCAACCTTGCGGGTCCTCGACCAGCGCCCGCCGGAACGTGGCCCGGCGGGCCCCGGGCGTGCGGGGCCGCGGCCGGAAGCGCTCGAGGTCCACCCCGTTGGGAAGTGCGGTGACATGGTCGGGCTCGACCCCGAACATCGAAATCGCGACATCGCGGTTCTGGGGCGACACAGTGATGAGGTGGTCGGAAAGCATTGCCTGGTGCTTCAACTTCGCGGCCCAGTACTCGCCGTGCCGCCAGGAGGCCCACCGCGTTGCGTGCAGCATGTCGACCTGTGCCGCATCGAGACCGCGGGCGTTCTTGATAACCGTTGCCGCCGCTTCCGGCATGGTCGCGAGCGTCTCACCGAGCGCCGATGCGAGCGCAACGCGTTCCTCGATCGCCTCGATCAGCTTCAACTCGGTGCCGTGGAGATGCACCACCAATGGCACGTGGGGCCAGCACTGGTGCACAGCGTCGAGCTGCGGCGTGAGGTGATGGAGGTGAAAGATCTCGGCGTGCTCAGCACCCGCGGCGCGCAGCACAGGTTCCCACGCCGCAGAGAGATGCTCAGCGAGCTCTGGCGGCACCGAAGCGAGCAACACGTCGGGCACGCCAGCGCGGTCCTCGTATGAAGGCTGCATCGGTTGCGGGGCCGCGATCGCGTCGCCGCCCGCCTCGAACGCGCGGACTGCGCCGGTGAAGTCGAGCGAGTGGACGTCGAGACCATCGAAGAACGTCGGGGTGTGCGTCTCCTCCCCCGCGCGGCCGAGCGACCCGGCCGCGAGCGACACCGGCCACCCCGCCCGGGCCAGCGCGGGGCTCAGATAGCGCACGACATACGCCGATCCACCGCGCGGATAGAACAGCAGCCCCATCACGATTCGTCCCTGACCCATCGGGACCGACCCTAGATTGCGGCGTAGTCCGCCGGTTCGGCTGACGGGCCGAATGGCTTCACCTGATCTAGTGAGCTGATCTGGTCAGTTGATCTAGTCAGTTGATCTGGCGGACGCACTGGCGAGCGGCGTCGGCCAGCGCCTCTGCAGAGCTCGGGTGCCTGTGGGTGCCGAAAACTCGTCCGGGCCGCTGACCTGCGCTTTCGCGGGAGGCGGTTGGACGTCATCGGGCCAGTAACCCGGTGGTTGGTCCTGCTTCAAATGACCAGAATTTCCCCAACCCGCCCAGCTCAGTGCGTCAAAGAGGCCGCGGACGAGTTTCCGGCACCCACAGGTTCCCAGTGCTCGCTGCGGACAGACTTCCCCGGTAGCCCGAGCGCCCGCTCTCAGCTCGGCGCTCCGGCCCTCGATCCCACTCGTGGGCGTCTCCCACGATGGCCAATCGCGCCGGCACCGACTCAAAGCCTGCCGCGCGTATTGCACATTCCACCCGCGACGCCCTTCTGTCAGGACGGCGGCGGCTTCATGCAGGAGCGGTCCGCTTCTGCCAACTTGAGATACATGCGCCAGCGCTTGGCGCCCAGTTGCACCACTTGAGGGTCGGTGGCCGTGGTTCCCTTCGGGAGCTTCAAGCGGAAGCCCTGCTCAGGTTCCCAGGTCCTCGCATCGTCGCGGGAGATGTACGTGACGATGGCCCCGTCGGGTTGGACGAAGCCGTAGAGCCGCCAGCGGCCGTCGGCGAGGTGTACGGGTCCCGTGGTCCCCACGTTGCGGGGCGAGAGCAGTCCATCAGCGACGAAGGCGCGACCGTCAGTGCTGTGCGCCACCATCGTGCCCCCGCGGGCGAACACGTACATCAGCCACGCGTCCCCGACCTGGAAGACGTCGGGATCGACGAGGCCCGTTGCCGCAAAGACTGCTCCCTCGTAGGTGAAGTGGACCCCGTCTTGGGAGATGGCGCTGGCGATCGTGTGCTCGACCTGGCTGTCGACTGGAGTGCCGATCGGGTTCGCGTAGAAGTACAGCCGGATGCGTCCGTCGGACAGGCGGACCAGGTTCGGGTCCAGGACCTTCGCGCCGGGAGGCAGCCCGGTGATCGTGAAGTCGACCGTCGTGAATGTCTTGCCGCCGTCGCTCAAACGACGCATTCCGGCGGTCTCGGGGATCCCGGAGGCGTCAACGTAGATCAGGAGCACGTCCCCCGACGGCGTCGCGAGCGCGTCGGGTACGGAAGCCTGCATGGCGACGGCCTTGCGGTCCAACGTCCAGTGTAAGCCGTCGGTGCTGCTCGCGCCCACCACACGATGCGCTTTGGGCCCAGAGACGCAGGGGACCGGCGCGGCTTGCACCGGCGCGACGCCCAAGAACGATGTCACCGACATCATCGCCGCCGCGAAACACGAACCGATCATGCTCAGACCCGCCCAACGCGGCATCCACGAAGTTTACGACCATCGTAACAACGGACCGTTCACCACCACGACCGAACCGAACGCGACCCCGACCCTGTGAGTGCCGAGAACCCGTCCGCGGCCAAGTCGAAGCACCCTGTTGGCCGCTCAAGGACGAGAATGCGCCGCTTGAAGTGAGGTCAGTCGCCGGGCGAACTAGGGCGCCGGCTCCGCCCGCTACCCGCAAAAGCGCAGGTCAGGGGCCCGGACGAATTTTCGGCACCCATAGGGTGCGATAACACCCCCGGGGCCGTGGCCGGAACCTGGTGAAAGGTCCGACGTGGGCGAGCCTACGCAGCAGCGCGCACAACGAATGGCCGATGCGATCGGCCTCATCGCCCGCGAGCTCGCGACCAGCGGGACGCTCTCGGCTCAGAGTCACCGTCGGATCACAGAACTGTTGGAGCGGTTCCATCGTTTCGTGGTTAGTGGTCATTCCGTCGGGGGCCTCGACGAGGTCACGTCGGAGCACGTACGCGCCTTTGTGAACGCTCCGAATTCCGACGGAATCGCCGCGGGGATCGCGACGCGCCATCTTCGTCGTTCGGCGGTCCGGTTGTTGTTCCGCACCGCGCGGGAACTCGGGTTGGCTAGGGGCGATCCGACGGTTGACGTGGCCCTCCCACCTCGGTCGCTGAGCACGGCGCGTCCACTCTCAGATGAAGAGGTCGCGCTGTGCCGAACGGCGGCGCTGCACTCGTTGACCAGCACGCGACTCGCAGCAGCATGGGCGCTCGGGGAAGCAACCACCCGCACGGCCGAGCTTCCACATCTTCGGGTCACTGACTTGGATCTCGAGAGAGCGCGCGTCTGGATCCATGGTTCACCGCGCACCGAGGCGCGCTGGGGTCGTCTCTCAGACTGGGGCGGGGTGCAGCTCGAACGTCGGGTAGGGGACCTCGGGCGCGACGCTGACCCGTCCGCCTTGCTCATCTATAGCGCCGACGGGTCGGCCGAGAGCCGTCAGGCCTCGTCATGCCAGGCGATCGGCGAGACGCTCCGACGCGCCGGTCTGGGACCCGAGCGCGACGTTCGCCCGGTTTCGGTTGCCGCGTGGGCCGGCGAGCGTGTGCTTGCCGACACGGGGCGGATCGAGGCGGTAGCCCGAGCGCTTGGCTGTCGCAGTCTCGACGCCGCAGCCCGCTTGATCGGCTTCGACTGGCGCGCCGCTGGGGGCGAGCAGTGAACGGCCCTCCGGGCGTCTCTACCCTGGAGCGTGTCGAGGCGATCTTGCGCAACCCTGCGGTGTACGAGCTCGCGGCGTTGATCCCCGAGCCGGACCGCAGCCGTGGAGGACGGCGCCGTCAGTACCC
>SHVJ01000037.1 GCA_009694295.1 Acidimicrobiia bacterium | reverse complement strand
ATTCGGGCTGAGCTGATTCGGGCTGAGCTGATTCGGGCTGAGCTGATTCGGGCTGAGCTAATCCGGTCTGGTTGGACCGGGCGGCGAGCATATCTGCTCGTCTCTACAATCCAAACGGCCGGTCAGGAGTGCGCGCGTCTCGCGTTGTCCACGCTTTCGTGCACCGATGCCGCAACACTTTCGGGATCATCCGCCTTCGTGACGGCGCGTCCGATGACCAGCCAATCGGCACCGTTCGCAATCGCGACGTCCGGAGTCGCAGCACGCGCTTGATCGTCGAGGTCTTGGCCGGCCAGGCGGATGCCGGGAACCATCGTCCGCAGTTTCGCATCGTGCGCCCGCGACACCTCGGCCGCCGCGCACACGACACCGTCACATCCGGCCTCGCGTGCCCACGCGAGGCGTTGCGCGAACGCGTCGGTGCTCGACTCGCTCGTGAGCACGGTCACACCGAGCGCGATCGGATCGGGATGACCGCCTTGGCTTGCCCCCTCGCGCAGACCACGCACGCCGGCTTGCAGCATCTCGACGCCACCGGCCGCGTGGAAGTTCAAGAAATCGACACCGTTGCGACCGTGGACTCGCGCGGCGCGTTCGACCGTGGTCGGGATGTCATGGAGCTTCATATCGGCGAAGACCCGCAGCCCGACGTCGTGCAGCGCTCCGTACGCCTCGTGCCCGGCCGCGGCGAAGAGCTCGAGACCGACCTTGGCCGCCCCGAACCAGGGGTTGAGCCTCTCGGCGAGGGCCAGCGCGGCCGGGAGCTCGTCCATGTCGAGCGCGAGGACGAGCCGGTCACGGGTCTCGGGCGCGGTCATGTCTCCGCTCCCAGACCGGCAGTGAGATCGGCCACGCGAGCGACGCCGTGGCCGGCGCACCAGCGCTCGAGCTCGGCGACGACCCGGATCGGTGCCCGCGGGTCCGCGAAGGTGGCGGTCCCCACTCCGACTGCGCTCGCCCCGGCCAGCAGCATCTCGACCGCGTCGGTGCCGGTCGAGACCCCGCCGGTGCCGATGATCGGAACCCCAGGGTGCGCCTGTGCGACGTCGAACACAGCTCGCAGCGCGATCGGCTTGATGGCGCCGCCCGAGAGGCCCCCGCCCCGACTTCCGAGGGCGGGTCGCCGGAGCTCGGCATCGACGAGCAGCGCGCGCACCGTGTTGATGAGCGTGAGCCCCGTCGCGCCGGCTTCCAGTGCAACGCCCGCGATCTGCGGCAGATCGGCAACACCGGCCGAGAGTTTGGCGAACACCGGCACCGTAACTCCGGCGTCGATGACCGCTGTGACCACCGCTCGGGTGGCGTCGGCGTCGTGAGCGAAGATCGTGTCGCCGCCGTGCACGTTGGGACAGCTCAGGTTGATCTCGACTGCGGCGATGTCGCGCTCGACCGCGACCAGCAGCGCGGTTGCTTGCGCGAAGTCATCAACCCCGTGACCCCAGATCGACGCGATCACGACCGCATCGAGTGCGCGAAGTGCAGGGAGGTCGTGCGCGATCCAGTGCTCGATCCCCTGCCCCTGTAATCCGACCGCGTTGACCATTCCGCACGCAGCCGGGTGCAACCGCGGTGACGGGTTGCCCGCCCATGCAAACGGAGCCTGTGACTTCGCCGTGACGGCACCGAGGCGCGAGGGATCGCAGAGGTGAGCCACCTCGGCTCCGTGACCGAACGTGCCCGACGCGGTGACGATCGGGTTGGCGAGCTCGAGCGACCCCAGCCGAACGCTCATGTCGACGGAGCCGGACCAAGAGGAGACGGACCGAGCAGCCACGTTCACACTCCCAACGGGAGCTGCCCGTCGCGGTGGTACTCCTGCAACGGTCGGACCGTTGGCTCGCTCGTCATCCATTCGGCGATTCCCGCGGCGGCGGCCAACGCGGCTGCGACCGTGGTAATGCACGTCACGCCGTGACGCGTCGCGGCGCGGCGGATGTGATTGCCGTCGGCGCGTGGTCCACTCCCTCGCGGCGTGTTGATGACAAGGTCGATCTGGCCCGATGAGATGAGGTCGACCGCATCGATGCCCGGCTCACCGACCTTGGCCACGACCACGGCGACGGGCAAGCCTTCGCCTTCGAGCGCAGCCGCGGTTCCGGCCGTCGCAGCCAACGAGAACCCCAACTCCGCCAGTCGGCGCGCCGCACCGAGCCCGGCGGGCTTGTCGCGGTCGGCGAGCGAGAGGAACACCGTGCCGCTCATCGGGAGCGCGTTGCCTGCCGCAGCCTGACTCTTGACGAACGCGAGCCCGAACGACCGGTCGACACCCATCACTTCACCGGTGGAGCGCATCTCGGGGCCGAGCACGGTGTCGACCTCGGGAAAGCGGTTGAACGGCAGTACGGCTTCCTTCACCGCGACGTGGCCGCCAGCAGCGGGCGGTACGAGCAAGCCCTCAGTGCGGAGCTCCGCAAGCGTGGAACCCGTCATTACCCTCGCCGCGACCTTGGCGAGAGGTACACCCGTTGCCTTGCTCACGAATGGGACGGTACGGCTGGCACGCGGGTTCGCCTCGATCACGAACACCCCGCCGTCCTTCACCGCGTACTGCACGTTGAGCAACCCACAGACGCCCAGCGCCTCGGCCAACGCGCGGGTGTGCATCTCGATCGTGGCCACCACTTCGGCAGTGAGCGTGGGCGGGGGGATCGCACACGCCGAGTCGCCGGAGTGCACTCCGGCCTCTTCGATGTGCTCCATCACGCCGCCGATGAGCACTTCACCGGTGTCGTCGCGGATCGCGTCGACATCCACCTCGATCGCGTCCTCAAGGAAGCGGTCGATGAGCGCAGGACGTTCGGCTGAGAGTCCGCCCTCGCGTCCGAGGCTCCCCTCGCTCGCGAGCTCAGCCATCGCTGATGCCAGGGCGTCGGCGTCGTAGACGATCTGCATCGCGCGCCCGCCGAGCACGTACGAGGGGCGCACGAGTACCGGGTATCCGATGCGCTCGGCGATCTCCACGGCGACCGTTGCGTCCACCGCGATACCACCCTCGGGTTGCGGGATCGCGAGCGTCTCGCACAGCTCGTTGAAGCGTTCACGGTCTTCCGCGAGGTCGATCGACGCGGGAGTCGTGCCGAGGATCGGGATGCCGACTGCCTCGAGCGCGTGAGCGAGCTTCAGTGGGGTCTGGCCCCCGAGGGAGACAACGACACCCCGCAGGCGCGGTCCGTCGCGTCGGAGCGCGTCGCAGATGTCGCGTACCGCTTCGAGCGTGAGCGGCTCGAAGAACAGGCGGTCGCTGGTGTCGTAGTCGGTGGAGACGGTCTCCGGGTTGCAGTTCACCATCACGGTCTCGTACCCCGCGTCGGAGAGAGCGAAGGCCGCATGCACGCAGCAGTAGTCGAACTCCACACCCTGACCGATGCGATTCGGACCGCTTCCGAGGATCACCACGGCGTCGCGCGTCAAGGCGGCAACCTCGTCCTCATCCTCGTGGGTCGCGTAGTGGTACGGCGTGTGCGCCGCGAACTCAGCCGCGCAGGTGTCGACCGTCTTGAACGTGGCCGAGACCCCGGCCGCGATCCGCGCTTCTCGCACCTGTTCGCTTGGCGTGCCCCAGAGGTACGCGAGCTGGTCGTCGGAGAAGCCCAGTCCCGTCGCGCGGCGCCAATCGGCCCGAGTCAGGTCGTTCGGAGCCTGCCCGGTCAGCGCGGCACGCTCCTCCACGATCGCGAGCATCTGATCGAGAAACCACGGATCGATCGCCGTCGCTTCGTGCACGCGCTCGACCGATGCACCCCGACGGAGCGCGGCTTCCACCTGGAAGATCCGGTCCGGCGTGGCCGTGGCCGCGGCGCGCACAAGCTCGTCGAGCTCGACGCGATCGAGCGCAGCCTCGGCCGGATCGCAGTTGAGACCGCTGCGGCCGGTCTCCAGGCTGCGCAATGCCTTCTGCAACGACTCAGGGAACGTGCGCCCGATGGCCATCACCTCGCCCACCGACTGCATCTGCGTGCCGAGCACCGACGATGCACCCGGAAGCTTCTCGAACGCCCAGCGGGGAATCTTGGTGACCACGTAGTCGATCGTCGGCTCGAAGGATGCCGGCGTCACACCCGTGATGTCGTTGAGGATCTCGTCGAGGCGATAGCCGACGGCGAGGGACGCGGCGATCTTCGCGATCGGAAAGCCGGTGGCCTTGCTCGCCAGCGCGCTCGATCGCGACACGCGCGGGTTCATCTCGATCACGACCATCGACCCGGTGTCGGGATCGACGGCGAATTGGATATTCGATCCGCCGGTGTCGACGCCGATCCGTCGGATGCACGCGAACGCGGCGTCGCGCATGTGCTGGTACTCGACATCGGTGAGGGTCTGCGCAGGCGCCACGGTGATCGAATCGCCGGTGTGCACGCCCATCGGGTCGAAGTTCTCGATCGAGCAGATGACGACCACGTTGTCTGCGGTGTCGCGCATCACCTCGAGCTCGTACTCCTTCCACCCGAGGACCGACTGCTCAACGAGGATCTCGGTGGACGGACTCGTGGCCAGACCGTGCGCGGCGATCTCCTCGAGCTCGGCTTGGTCGCCCGCGATCCCAGTGCCGCCACCTCCCAAGATGAAGGACGGTCGCACGATGACCGGGTACCCGATCATGCGCGCTACGTCGAGTGCTTCGGCCACCGTGTACGCAAAACCCGACGACGGGACGATGAGCCCAATCTCTTCCATCGCGGCCTTGAATCTCGAGCGGTCCTCGGCGGTGTGGATCGCCTCGACGCTCGCTCCGATCAGCTCGACGCCGTACTGCTCCAACACGCCCGCGTCGTGCAGGGCGATCGCCAGGTTCAACGCGGTCTGGCCCCCGATCGTGGGCAACAGCGCGTCGGGGCGCTCGCGCTCGATGACCCGAGTGACACTCTCGACGTCGAGTGGCTCGACGTAGGTGGCGTCGGCGAACTCTGGGTCGGTCATGATCGTGGCCGGGTTCGAGTTGACCAGGATCACCCGGTAGCCCTCGCGTTGCAGGACGCGGCACGCCTGGGTTCCCGAGTAGTCGAACTCGCAGGCTTGCCCGATGATGATCGGCCCACTGCCGATGATCAGGATGCTGTGGATGTCGTCGCGGCGCGGCATCAGGTTCGCGACATCACGTAACGGTCATCAGGTCGGTGAACTCAGTGAAGAGATAGGCGGCGTCGTGCGGGCCGGGGGCGGCTTCGGGGTGGTGCTGCACGCTGAATGCGGGCACGCCGCGGACGCGCAGTCCTTCAACCGTGCCGTCGTTCAAGTTCACGTGGGTCACGTCGGCACCACCGGGGACGGTGTCGGCTTGCACGACGTAGTTGTGGTTCTGGCTGGTGATCTCGACCCGGCCCGTCGACTCGTGGCGCACCGGATGGTTGGCACCGTGGTGTCCGAAGCGCAGCTTCGTGGTCGTTGCGCCGAGCGCTCGCCCGAGGATCTGGTGGCCCAAGCAGATGCCGAACACCGGCACCTCGCCGAGCAGCGCCGCGATCTGCTCGCTGACTCCGTGCACGGCCGCGGGATCGCCGGGACCGTTCGAAAGGAACACACCATTGGGTTGGCGCGCCAAGACATCGCTCGCCGACGTGGTCGCGGGTACCACTTCCACTCTGCATCCCGCCGCGGTGAGCCGGCGCAGGATCATGCGCTTGATGCCGAAGTCGTACGCGACGACCAAGAATGGTGCCTCGACGTCGCCCACTGAGTACGGCTCGCGAGTGGTGACCTCGGCAACCAGGTCGATGCCATCGGTCCCTTCGGCATCGCGAGATGCGGCGCGCACCTGCTCCTCATCGGCACCCATCGCCGCAGGCATCGCGCCAACGTCGCGCAGATGCCGCGTGAGGCGGCGCGTGTCGATGCCGGTGATCCCGGGCACGTTGTGCTGGATCAGGAAGTCGGAAAGGGTTCCCGTGGCGCGCCAACTGCTCGACCGGCGCGCGAGGTCGCGCATGATCACCCCGCGACAGAACGGCCGGTCGCTCTCCATGTCGTCGTCGTTGACGCCGTAGTTGCCGATGTGCGGGTAGGTGAAGGCGATCATCTGCCCGGCATACGACGGGTCGCTCAGGATCTCCTGGTACCCGGAGAGCGCGGTGTTGAACACCACCTCGCCGGTTGCGACCATCCCCGGCTGGAGCGCGCCGATCGCTTCGCCTTCGAACGTGGTGCCGTCGCTCAGCACGAGCACCGCCGTGGCGCGAGTCATCGGCAGGCCTGACCGTCGACGACCACCGGCACTCCTCTGAGGATGGTGTGGCGAGCGCGCCCTTTCAGCGTCCGCCCGACATAGGGCGTGTTGCGGGACTTGCTCGCGAGACGCAGCGGATCGACCCTCCACGTCACGTTCAGATCGATGACGCAGAGGTTGGCCGCGGACCCAGGCGCGATCGGCCCACCATGGTCGGCGAGGCCCGCGATGGCCGCCGGCCGCCACGAGAGCAGAGCGAGCGCCTCGGGCAGCGACAACACTCCCGGTTCGACGAGCTCGGTGATCGTGAGCGCCAATGCGGTCTCCAACCCGAGCATCCCCGGCGGCGCCTCCTCGAACGGTCGTTCCTTCGTCTCCACCGCGTGCGGCGCATGATCCGTAGCGATGGCGTCGATCGTCCCGTCAGCAAGCCCAATCTTGATCGCGGCGACGTCTTTGGCGCTGCGCAACGGTGGGTGCACCTTGAACACCGGGTCGAACGATGCGCACTCAGCGTCGGTCAGGGTGAAGTGATGCGGGGCGGCTTCGGCGGTGACTGCGAGGCCGCGGGCTTTGGCGCTGCGCACGAGCTCGACCGCACCGGCCGTCGAGACGTGCAAGAAGTGCACTCGACCGCCAGTGAGCTCAGCGAGCATGCAGTCGCGCGCCACGATCACGTTCTCGGCGTCGGCGGGGCGGCCCGTGATACCCAATCGACTCGACCACTCCCCCTCGTGCATGTGACCACCGTCGGCGAGCGACGGATCTTCGGCGTGTTGCGCAATGACGGCACCGGGGAGCGACGTGGCGTACTCGAGCGCCCGACGCATGACACCGGCCTCGGCGACGCACGCACCGTCGTCGGTGAAGATGCGCGAGCCGAGGGCATAGAGCTCGCCCATCGGCGCAAGCGCTGCGCCCGCCCGCCCTTCAGTGATGCAACCCGCGGCGTGCACGTCACACAGCGACACGGCACCGGCCGCGAGCACCGACGCGACAACGGTGGGGTCGTCGTGCGGTGGCTCGGTGTTCGGCATCGCGACGATCGCGGTGAAGCCTCCAAGGGCGGCCGCGCGCGCGCCGGTGTCGATGGTCTCGGCGTCCTCGTTCCCCGGCTCCCGCAGGTGCACGTGCAGGTCGACGAGACCAGGCGCAATCACACATCCGGCCGCGTCGAGCTCGCTGTCACCGCGCAGCCCGGGTCCAACCTCGACAACACGGCCGTCGGCGATCAGCACATCGGCGTCTCGCTCACCCGTCGCGTCGATCACGCGCCCGCCGCGCAGTGCTAGCGATTCAGGCAACGGTGCCCCCTGAGCCCAGGAGCGTGTAGAGCACCGCCATGCGCACGGCGACGCCGTTGGTGACTTGCTCCTTGATGAGTGAGGCAGGGCCTTCGGCGACTTCCGCGGCGATCTCCACACCGCGGTTCATCGGACCGGGGTGCATGACGAGGGTGTCGGGCTTCAGTCGGCTCGCCCGCTCCACGGTGAGCCCCCACCGGGCTGTGTACTCGCGCAGCGATGGAAGTCGCGATGCGCTCTGGCGCTCGCGTTGGATGCGCAGCAGGTAGAGCACGTCGAGCTCTGGGAGCAGGCTGTCGAGATCGTGCGTGACATCGACCGGCCAGCCCTCCAACGAGTCCGGTAGCAGCGTGGGTGGAGCGACGAGCGTGGTGTGCGCGCCGACCGCGTCGAGCCCGAGCACAAGGCTGCGCGCAACACGGGAGTGCACGATGTCGCCGACGATCGCGACGCGCAGTCCAGAGAGGTCGGACCCGCGTTTACGACGGAGGGTCAGCAGATCGAGCAACGCCTGCGTGGGGTGCTCGTGGCTGCCGTCACCGGCGTTGATGATGCTGGCGTCGATCCAGCTCGCCACCCGGTTGGGCGCACCCGCAGCGGAGTGCCGCACGACGACCGCGTCGACACCCATCGCGGCGATCGTCTGCACGGTGTCGCGGAGCCCTTCGCCCTTGTTGACCGATGACGACCCGACGCTGAAGCTCATCACGTCGCACGAGAGCCGCTTGGCTGCCGTCTCGAAGGAGATGCGCGTGCGAGTGGAGTCCTCGTAGAAGAGGGAGACCACAACCTTTCCCTGGAGTGCAGGAACCTTGGGGATGTCGCGCTCGGTGACGTGCAGGAAGTCCTCGGACAGGCTGAGCATGGTTTCGAGGTCGTCGCGGTCGAGATCAGTGATCGACAAGAGGTTCTTCATGCGGGACCCCAGAGCTCGATGCTGTCGCCGTCTCCGTCGGTTTCGACCAGACGCACCCGCACGTCTTCGGCGACCTTCGTGGGGAGGTTCTTGCCCACGTAGTCGGCACGAATCGGGAGCTCGCGGTGGCCGCGGTCAACCAACACTGCAAGCTGTACGGCCCGGGGGCGGCCGAGCGCGGTGAGCGCGTCGAGTGCTGCGCGGACTGTGCGTCCGGTGAAGAGCACGTCGTCGACGAGCACCACGGTGCGTTCTGAGACGTCGACCGGGACTTCCGTTGGTCCGAGTGGTTGCACCGGCCGCAGGGCGATGTCGTCGCGGTAGAACGCCACGTCCATCGCGCCGACAGGCACGTCGACGTGCTCGAAGTCGTTGATCGCTTCGGCGATGCGGTGCGCAACCGCGACACCCCTCGTGTACAGGCCGATCAGGACGAGGTCGGCTGCGCCGTGGTTGCGCTCGACGATCTCGTGGGCAATGCGGGTGTGCGCCCGCCGCAGGTCGTCGGCTTCGAACACCTTCGCCCGGAACGAAAAACGACCGCCCTCAGGGGCGGCCAACTCGTCGTGATGTTGGGCGGCGCCCGAGGCGTCGGCCATCGCTAGTGCTCCTCCGTGGGAGCCTCACAGGACTCCCTTCACGGTCTTGCTGATCTTACTCGGCAGTCAAGGACTCTCCCTTTACGACTGCTGTCACGAGTCCTTCTTCTCGGCGGCGGCCTTGGCCATGGCGTCGAGGCGGTCGATCACGCCCATGCGCTCCTGACCCACCTCGTCGAAGCGCTCGGCGATCTCCTCGGGGGTCCAGCGTCCGTCCTTGCGCATCTCGCGCACCTCGGACGGCTGGTTCCACACCGCGATGATCCCGTCGTTCGCCGTGTAGATCTGACCGGTCACGTGACGAGCGGCATCGCCGAGCAGGTAGACGACCATCGGCGCGACATCTTCGGGCTCGCCCATGGTGAGCTCACCGGGAACGTTCGCCGACATGCGGCTCTTGGCCACCGGCGCGATGCAGTTGGCCGTGACGCCGTACTTGTACATGCCGGCGGCGGCGCTGCGTACGAGTGACACGATGCCACCCTTGGCCGCGCTGTAGTTGGCCTGGGCCACGCTTCCGGCAAACGCGCCGGAAGTGAAGCCGATGAGCGTGCCGGACTCCTGCTTGCGCATGAGTGGGGCCGCCGCGCGAAACACCGTGAACGTGCCCTTGAGGTGGGTCTCGATCACCGGGTCCCACTCGTCTTCGGACATGTTGAAGAGCATGCGCTCGCGCAAGATGCCCGCGACACACACAACGCCGTCGATCCGCCCATACGTGTCGACCGCGGTCTGGACGATCCGCTCGCCACCCGCCATCGTGGTCACGCTGTCGGCGACCGCCACCGCGGTGCCGCCGGCGGCGGTGATCTCGGCAACGACCGCGTTCGCAATCTCGCTGTCGGGGTCGTTCCCATCGATGCTCACGCCGAAGTCGTTGACCACGACGTTGGCTCCAGCTGCCGCACAGGCCAGCGCAACTGCGCGTCCGATACCGCGCCCTGCACCCGTGACTGCGATCGTCTTGCCATTGAGGTACGCCATGGCGGGGAAAGTTAGTCGGGCCGGTGAGTCAATCAGGAAGTCCTGCGAGGAGCGCCTCGATGATCTCTCCTTGCACATAGGTCAACCAGCCGTACACGCCGAGCCCCGGAGCACGGGGGTCGTCTGGCGTTACCGAGTCGTAGTCGAGGTCTTCGGTGACCCCGAGCTGCGTGCCGAGCGCGAGGCGGGCGTCGTTGAGGACCGAAAGCAATGCACCGCTCGACTCGTCGTCGAGCGGGATGACCACGCCACCCCGACGCGCATCGCGCTCGGCATCGAGGGCGGTGAGGAGCTGGTCGAGGGATGCCAGTCGATCCCGTACGAGTTCGGGATGCACGAGGTCGCGCCACTCCCGCTCGGCATTCTCAGCCGTGGGATCGAGGTACGCGCGCGGGAACAAGCGGCCGCGGACCGGATCGCTGTCGTCCGGTCCGGCCTCGTAGAGAGTGCGCAATTGATCGGGTAGCGACCGGAGCAGGTCGCGCTCTTCGGCCGTCAGCGACAGCTCCAGCCGTCCGCCACGCGCTCGCGACAGCTTTGGGCTCATGACGGATGCTCCATTGTCGCCCAGAGGCCAAACCCGTGCAGCCGGGCGACATCAGCCTCGGCCTTCTCACGATTGCCGTCCGAGACGACGGCCTTGCCATCGTGGTGCACCTGGAGCATGAGACGAGTGGACTTCTCGCGTGAGTACCCGAAAAGCTTCTGGAACACGTAGACGACGTACGACATCAGGTTCACAGGGTCATTCCACACGATCACGAGCCACGGTTTGTCGGTGGTCGTGGCGTCTTCGAGTGCGGGATCGCCTTTCACCTCGCTGGGGGCCACCTCGACGGGCGCGACCTCGACCGGCGCCGAGGTCATGCGCGTAGCTCCCCCGCGATCCGCGAGAGCAACGCGTTCACGAACCGCCCTGAGTCCTTCGTGGAGTACTCACCGGCCAGCTCTACGGCTTCGTCGATGATGACGGCGAGAGGCAGGTCCGGCTCCCAGCCGATCTCGTAGCTCCCGATGCGCAACAACGCACGGTCGATCGCCGGCATGCGCTCGAGCGCCCAATGTTCGGAGAGCTTGGTCAGCAGCGCATCGATCTCGAGGCGGTGCTCATCGACCCCGCGCACGACGGTTTCCGCGTACGGATCCGGTGCCACCGCGAGTCCGGCCAACAGCTCGTCGGCGCTCAGTCCTCGGGTCTCAAGCTCGTAACACAGGCCGAGTGCGCGCTCTCGGGACTCTCGTCGCGTCGCCACGGCGTCGCGAGCGTCTCAGACGCGGGCGATGTACTCGCCCGTGCGCGTGTCAACCTTCACCGAATCGCCCGGCTCGACGAACAGCGGGACCTGGATGGTGAGCCCGGTCTCCAAGGTGGCGGGCTTGCGGGCACCCGAGACGCGATCGCCCTGCACACCGGGCTCGGTCTCGGCGATCGCTAGCTCCACTGACGCAGGGAGCTCAACCCCCACGACTTCGCCGTTGTACATCGGCAGGATCGCAGTGTCGCCTTCCTTGAGGAAACCGACTGCGCTTCCGAGCTGGTCACCCTCGATGTGAAGTTGGTCGTAGGTCTCGTTGTCCATGAACACGAGCGCCGGACCCTCGCGGTAGAGGTATTGCATCTCGCGCTTGTCGATCATCGCGAGCGGCACCTTCTCGTCGGCACGGTAGGTACGGTCGATCACCGCGCCGGTGCGGAAGTTCTTGAGCTTTGTGCGGACGAACGCGCCGCCCTTCCCCGGCTTCACGTGCTGGAACTCCACGACCGTCATCAGGCCTTCGGGCAGGTTGAGGGCCATGCCGTTCTTCAGGTCGTTCGTCGAGATGCTCACGGTTGGACTGCTGCTCCGCTTCAGACTCAGATCACGAGGGACTTGGGGAACTCGGTGAGGGCCTCGGCGCCGTCGGGGGTGACGACCACCGTGTCTTCGATCCGCACACCACCGACACCGGGAAGGTAGACGCCGGGCTCGACGGTGACGACGTGACCGGTCTCCAACGTAGCATCCGCCGTTGCCGAGACCCGCGGCGCCTCGTGGATCTCGAGGCCCACACCGTGGCCAGTTCCGTGCGCGAACGTGTCGCCCCATCCGGCGTCCTCGATCACCGCTCGACTCGCGCGATCTACGGTCGCGCAACCCACCCCTGCTCGCACTGCGTCGCGTCCGGCGCGTTGGCTCGCGGCCACAACATCCCAGACCCGTCGAGCATCAGCACCGGGATCGCCGACGCTCACCGTGCGGGTCATGTCGGAGCAATACCCGTCGACCACGCAGCCGAAATCGATCACGACGAGCTCACCGGGACCGATCTTCCGGTCACTCGGACGGGCATGTGGCTTGGCGCCGTTCGGTCCGGCGGCCACGATCGTCTCGAAACTGGGCCGGACGGCGCCGCGCTCGCGCATCGCCCACTCCAGCGCACCGGCGAACTCTCGCTCGGTGGGCCCGTCGTGGAGCTTCGGAAGCACCGAACCCAGCGCGTCGTCGGCGATCGCGCACGCGGCCCGGATACGAGCGACCTCACCTGGCTCCTTGACGGCGCGCAGCGCCTCCACGCAGCTCTCGGTGGGGACCAAATCGAGTGTTGGAAGCCATTCAGCGAACGACCGCTGTTGCGCCCACGTCACGCCGTGGGCTTCGAGTCCGAGCCGAGCCCGGCCTGCGTTCGCTGTTCTCAGCACTTCGCGCTGCTCGGCTGCGGTTGCGGCGATCTCGATGCGCGCGTCGAGTCGGTGAGATCCGAGCTGCTCGCGCGACTGCTGGGCGTACCGACCGTCGGTGACCAAGATCGCGGCGTCGGGCTCCACCAGCAACATGCCGGCCGAGCCAGTGAAACCTGTGAGGTACTGAATATTGGGAAGGCGCGTGACCAGCAGCGCGTCGACACCGACTGCTTCGAACGCAGTGCGGAGCCGCGGGATCCGAGCCGCGACGTCCATCGTCGGGAGTGCGACCGTCATCCCGATCCGAGCCGGCTGACGACACCCTCGATGGCCAGCGTGTACCCCGCGCGACCAAAGCCGCTGACGGTACCGGTGACATATGGCGCGATCACCGACGTGCGGCGCCATTCCTCGCGCGAGGCGGGGTTCGACACGTGCAACTCGACCTTCACCCCGTCGAAGGTCTCGAGCGCATCGGCGAGCGCGAACGACGAGTGCGTCAAGGCGCCCGCGTTGATCACGATCGCGGCACACCGGCCACGGGCGCCGTGGATCGCCTCGATGAGGCCACCCTCATGGTTGGACTGGATGTGCTCGAGGGTGTGTCCCGCCGCTTCGGCTGCGGTGCGCGCATCGCCCACCATGTCGTCGAGCGTGTCGGTGCCGTAGATCGCGGGCTCACGCTCGCCGAAGAGGTTCAGGTTCGGACCGGAGAGCAACAGAATGATCGGCATCGCTCTTAGGTTCGCACACCGACCGCGCTCAAGGCGCGTTCGATTGCCGGCATCGGGGGGTCGTCGACCTGCTCTAAGCCGTTCGGTCCGGGGAGCACGAACGTCAGCCCGCCCTTGGCCTTCTTGTCGCGTCGCATCACGGCCACAAGATCGTCACCCGACGCCCCGGCCGGCACGGTGATCGGGAGCCCGAGGCGAGTGAGCAGCGACGCCGCGTGCTCGGGAACCTCCGGCCCGACGCGCTCGAGCCCATGGGCGAGATACGTCGCGAAGACGAGGCCGACAGCAACGGCTTCCCCGTGGGCGAGGGCATGCCCGCTCACCGTCTCGAGTGCGTGGGCCAGGGTGTGGCCGTAGTTGAGCGCGGCACGCAGCCCGCTGCGCTCTTCGGGATCGGCCGCCACGACCTTCGCCTTGATCGCCGCGCACGCCCCAACAAGCTCGCTGAGGACTTCGGGATCACGACCGAGGATTCGATCGGAATCACGATCGAGGATCGCGCCCACGGTAGAGCCTTCGGGCATGAGTGCGTACTTGACGACCTCACCGAGACCACAGCGCAGCTCCACTTCGGGCAACGTTGCCAACGTCGCCGTGTCGGCGACGACGCCGATCGGTTGGTGGAACGCACCCACGAGGTTCTTGCCTTCAGGGATGTTCACGGCGGTCTTGCCGCCGATCGCCGCATCGACTTGTGCCAACAGCGTGGTGGGCACCTGCACGACGGCGACACCGCGGTGGTACACGGCGGCCGCGAAGCCCGCGGTGTCGCCCACGACACCGCCTCCGACTGCGATCACCACGTCGGCGCGCAACAAGCCGTGTGCAGCGAAGTCGCGGCATAACCTCTCGACGCTCGCAAGCGTCTTGGCGTTCTCGCCATCGTCGATGAGCGAGATCGGCATGGCCCGCGCCTCGAGGATCGGGCGGAGTGCGTCGTGGCACGCGTCGAGGACTCGCTGCTGTGTCACAAGATGGGCTCGCGGACGATCGGCGAGCAGCGCGTTGATCTCGCTCAGTGACCCAGGACCGATGCACACGTCGTACGGCGGGTCGACCGCCACGGTCACACGGTGCATCGCTCGACCTCGGCCAGGACGGCGTCGACGGTGTCGGCAACGGTGCGCCCATCGGTGTCCACAACGATGTGCGCGGCACCTTCGTACGCAGGAGTACGGAGCTCGGTCAGTCGTTCGAGCTCCTGCTCGGCCCCAGTGGACGCAAGTAACGGCCGGTCAGGCAAGTTGTGCTGGACCCGGGCAGCCAGGCTCGACGGTGATGCTCGCAACCAGACGACAACGCCCGTGGCCCGCATCTGCGCCCGGTTCTCCGGGTCGAGGACTGCTCCCCCTCCGCACGAGATCACGAGCGGTTGCGGCGAGGCGCAGGCGTCGGCGACCGCGTCGTGCTCCAACGAGCGGAACGTGGCTTCGCCTCCGCTCGTGAAGATCTCGGCGACGGACCGGCCCGTGTTCGCTTCGACAACTCGATCGGTGTCGACGAATGGTCGGTCCAACTGTTGTGCGCACAACTCCCCGACGGTCGACTTCCCCGCACCCATGAGGCCTATGAGCACGAGGTGCCGTTGTGCCTCGCGACTCATCCCAGCGATGCGAGGTACGAATCGTGGTTGCGCACAAGCTCGCTCAGAGAGTCGCCGCCGAACTTGCGGAGCGCTTCGTTCGCCAGCACCAGCGCAACCATCGCCTCGCCGACGACGCCCGATGCCGGAACCGCGGTGACATCCGTCCGCTCCTTGAACGACACCGTCTCTTCCTTCGTGTTGACGTCGACGGTCTTGAGGACAGGTCGGTTGAGCGTGGCGAGCGGCTTCATCGCGACCCGCGCGACCAGCAGATCCCCGGTCGTCATTCCGCCCTCGGTACCGCCCGCGCGCGTCGACCCGCGCGAGTAGCCCTCGTTCTCGTCCCACAGGATCTCGTCGTGTGCCTCACTGCCCCGTCGGCCTGCAGTCTCGAATCCATCACCGAGCTCAACGCCCTTCATCGCCTGGATGCTCATGAGCGCCTGCGCGATGAGCCCATCGATGCGCCGGTCCCAATGCACATGCGACCCGAGTCCAGGTGGAACGCCGTACCCGAGAATCTCGACGACGCCGCCGAGCGAGTCGCCGTCCTTCGCTGCAGCCTTGACCGCGGCCACCATGGCCGCTTCGGCGTCGGGATCGAAGCACCGGACTGACGATGCATCCACGGTCTCGAGGTCAGCGGGCTTGGGCCGATGGTCGGCAGCCGCGCGCACCGGCCCGAGCTGCACCACATGACTCAGGACGTGCACGTCGAGATGTGACAACAGTGCCTTGGCCACAGCCGCGATCGCGACCCGCGCGGCGGTCTCGCGCGCACTGGCCCGCTCGAGCACGTCGCGGGCGTCGTCGAAGCCGTACTTCTGCATCCCCACGAGATCAGCGTGGCCGGGGCGCGGGCGAGTCAACGGCTTCTCGGTGCGACCCGGGGCGGGCGACATCTCCTCTGACCACTTCGGCCACTCGGTGTTGCGGATGCAGATGGCCAGCGGCGACCCGAGGGTGCGGCCGTGGCGAACACCGCCCAGGAACTCGACCTCGTCCTGCTCGATCTTCATGCGCGGCCCGCGGCCAAACCCAAGGCGTCGCCGCGCCAGCTCCGCTGCGACGTCTTCGATCGTGACGGGCAGACCGGCGGGCAAGCCCTCGACCACAGCCACGAGTGCCGGGCCGTGCGACTCGCCCGCCGTCAGGAAGCGCAGCACCTTCGACCCTCGCTCACTGTGGGTTCATCGGCTTGCCTGGGCGAGCGCCCCGGCAACGGCATCGAACAAAGGATACCGGTGACCTGGCGCTGCTCAGCGGCGATACCAGTCGACGATGACATCGCCGATGAGGACGCCAGTCATCGCGCCGGCGGCGAGGAAGGGTCCGAACGGCACGTGATCCTTGCGGGTGCGGATGCGAGTGGCGATGAGCAGAACGCCAATCACCGCGCCGTAGACGAACCCGAAGAACAGGCCGACAATTGTCTCCCCTACCCCGAGCCACCCCAACGCCAGACCGAGCACGAACGAGAGCTTCACGTCGCCGAAGCCCATCGATCGCGGTGAGATCAGATGCAGGGTCATGAAGGTGAGGAAACTGCCCGCGCCACATGCAAACGCGCGCAGGAACGGGTCGAAGTCGTCGTTTGCCACTGCCGCACCCGCGAGCAACGCGAGGGTTGCGACGGTCAGCGGGTACACGATGCGGTTCGGGAGGATGAAGTGACGCAGGTCGATCGCCGACAGCACCACCAACGCGGCTGCGAGCACGAGAAAGGCCGGCAGCTCCCACACGTCTTCCAACCGTGCGGCGATACCCGCGAACAAGGCACCGGTCATGAGGATCACTGCGAGGCCCAGCGGCTGACGCGGTGCGCCACGCAGCTCCGGGAACGGACCGGCGAGCAGCGGACGACGGTCGGGCACGCGTTCGACTGCGATCCAGAGCAACCAACCGATGACCAGTCCGAGAACACCGAACCCGATGTTCAGTCCCGTTGTCATCCCAAGCAGGTTATGAGCCCGATGAGGCTATGAGGTGGACGCGGCAGCGCGCATGACCTCGAGCGGCGCGTCCACCCCGGTGAAGCGCACGAACGACAGTGCCGCCTGATGCACCAACATCCCCAGACCGTTCGTCGCCCGGGCACCCTGGGCACGCGCCGCGACAACCAACGGCGTCTCGGCTGGGTAGATGGTGTCGATCACCACGTGGTCCGTACCGAGGACGCTCGGGTCGAAGGCGGGAGCCTCTCCTTGCATGCCCACGGGTGTCGCGTTGATCACGATCGTTGCCGCGGCCACAGCATCAGTCGCGACCGCCAGGTCACACGCTTCCCCATCCGGTGCGAGACCAGCCGCGCTCTCCGCTTCACTCACACGACGTGCGGCGACCGTCACCTGCGCGCCGGCAGCGCCAAGGGCAAACACAATGGCTCGGGCGGCCCCACCCGCACCCAGCACCACACACCGCTGACCATCAGCCGTGCAGCCCTCGTCAACGAGCGCACGGACGAGTCCTTCGCCATCGGTCGAATCGCCAAGGAGTCGGCCGTCTCGGGTGAGCACGGAGTTGACCGCCCCGAGCCGCGTCGCCGTCGGGGTGAGCTCGTCGCAGGCGCGGGCAGCATCCATCTTGTGCGGCATGGTGACCGAGAGTGCAGCGATGCCAAGGGTGCGAACGCCGTCCATCGCCGCGGGCACCTGTCCTCGGGGGACCGGGAGCGCCACGAAGACCCAATCGAGACCGGTGGCCGCGAACGCGGCGTTCCAGATCGCTGGGGATCGTGAGTGCTCGACCGGGTCACCGATGATCGCGGCCACCCGAGTGGCGCCGGTGACCGCTGCCGTCACAGGAGGCCCTTGGCCCGAGCGGCTGCGACGTTGTTGTTGTGCTCGGCCAACGTCGTCGCGAACGCGTGCTTCCCGTTCGCGTCAGCCAGGACGTAGTACAGGTACGGCACCTGCGCGGGGGTGATCGCCGCCGCGAGCGAAGCCTCGGTCATGCTCGCAATGGGTGTGGGCGGGAGGGCCGCGATCAAGTACGTGTTGTACGGCGAGTCGATCTTCTTGTCGGCATTGATCGGCAGTGGTGGACAGCCAACCCCTGTCGTCGAATAGCGGGCGTAGCAGAGCGTCGCGTCGATCTGGAGCTGTATGCCCTGTGCCAGTCGGTTCCGAATCACCGCGGAGATCAACGGCGCATCTTCGGCAAGCTTGGCTTCGGTCTGGATGAGCGATGCGGCGACCACAGCCTGATACGGGGTAATGCCCTGCACGTTCGCGAGGCCCACCTTGTCGCCGATCTCGTCGAAGCGGTCGATGAGTCGCTGCACGATCTGCTCGTCGGTCCAATCCGCGCCGATCAGATACGTGTCGGGGAACAGCAAACCTTCGAGCGATGTGATCTCCGCCGGTTGGTACCTCGAACGGATCGTGTTGGAGTTCGCGACCGCGAGGAAATCTGCCGCAGTGTGTCCGGGGATCGTTTCCTCGACGATCGCGGCGATCTGATCGAGCCGTCGACCCGGCGGCAGGAACAGCTTGATGTCGGGCTTGCGCTCGCTCACCAGGACGCACTTGTCGCCCTGTTTCTTGCCGCCAACGCCTTCGAGCAAAGAGATGGCGCCGCGGATGCCCAAACCTTCGTGCAACGTGTGGCAACCGGCGGGGAACGTGCCGCCGCCGCTCATCGTGGCCCACAGCTTGAACGCCATGGTCGATCCGATGACGCCCTTCTGCGCGAGCTCGTCGGCGACGTCGGACGCGGTTGCACCCTCTTGCTTGATGGTGATGATCACCGGCGGCCCATCGGACCCTGGGCGCAGTTGGTAGGCAAACCACGCACCCGCGATCAAGAACGGGGCGAGCATCACGGCCACCACGATCAAGACTCGCCGGTTGCGCTTCCGACCGCGGTGCCGCTCGTGCTTCGATCGAGCGGTGCGCGGCTGCGCGGCTACCGGTGCCCCTCCCCGTCGTCCGACGATTGGGATCTGCTCAGTTGGCGCTTCCGACGGCGGTGGTGCCGGACGAGCCGAGCTCCGGCGTGGCGTTGCCCCGCGGCGAGCGGCGCCACCTGTCCGGCGCGGGTCGACTGGTGGCCGCGGAGGCTGCGCGCCCCCAGGACGACGTGGATCGCGTGGCGCGTTCGGATCGAGTGGGTCCCAGCCGCTCATCGAGCACCTTCGAGCCAGGACTGCAACATCACGGCTGCGGCGGCACTGTCGATGACCTTGCGCCGCGCCCGACCTTTGACGCCGGCGGCTGCAAGGTTGCGCTCGGCACTCACCGTCGTGAGCCGCTCGTCGTGCACGCTGACGGGGAGATCGGGTCCGGCCACTGTCGAAAGGTCATCGACTTCCGTGCGCGCCGCGCGGGCCGCCGGCCCGTCGCTCCCATCGAGCGACAGTGGGAGACCCACGACGATGCGCTCTGCCTCTGCTTCGCGTGCCGCCGCCACGATCGCTGCGTGATCAAGGCGGACATCGCCGCTGCGCTCCAAGACGGTGAGCGGTGAGGCCAACGTGCCGGTGACATCCGAGCACGCCAAGCCGATCCGGCGCGCGCCGAGATCCACTCCGAGAACTCGCGCCATGACCAATTTCCTACTTGGTTCCCGCGGCCTTTGCCGCATTCTCTTTGACGTTCTGGACCAGAACTGCGCGGGCCTCGTCGATGGCTGCCGCATTCGGGCCGCCTCCAGCCACGACATCGGCGCCCCGACCGGTGCCACCACCCAGCACCTTTGCCGTCTCGGCCGCGACATCGCCAGCCGTGATCCCCCGCTCGACAAGGTCTTTGCTGACGGCCACGGCGACCGCGGCCTTCCCGTCAGGTGTGATCCCCACCAGACCCACGATGCCCGATCCCAAGGCGTCGCGGGTCGCGAGGGCCAGGCTGCGCAGATCGTCGTTGCTGAACCCGTCCCGGCGCTCGACCACGATCCCATCGACCGCCGCCGCAGCCAACGAGCCTGCTTCCGAACGCGCGCTCTCTCGGCGCTGGGCGTCGAGCTCCCCCCGCAGAGCCTTGATCTCCGACAGCAGCTTGTCGACGCGATCCCCCACCTCTGCGGGAGCCACGCTGAGGCGCGCCGCGGTATCGCGCAGCACCACTTCCTCGCTGTGGATGTACGCCAGCGCGCCGTCGCCGGTGAACGCTTCGATGCGTCGGAGGTTGGCCCCGATGGAGCCTTCGCTCACGATCTTGATCGGGCCGATGAAGCCCAACGCGTGCACGTGCGTGCCGCCGCAGAGCTCGATCGAGTGCTCGCCGGCCTCGAGGACGCGCACCAGATCTCCATACTTGTCACCGAAGAAGGCGATCGCTCCAATGCTCTCGGCGTGGTCCTTCGTCGTCTCGTAGTGACGAACTCGCGCGTCGGAGATCACTTCGGCGTTGGCGCGTGCTTCGATGTCGTCGAGCTGCTCAGGAGTGACTGCTTCGAAGTGACTGAAGTCGAAGCGCAACCGATCAGGGGCGACATGTGAACCCGCCTGCTGGACATGAGAGCCGAGCACCTCGCGCAGCGCCCAATGGAGCACGTGCGTGGCGGTGTGGTTGCGACGGATGCGGTCGCGGCGGTCGCCATCGATGCTCGCGGTCACCTCGTCGCCTTCGGTGATCGAGCCCGCTTCGATCTGACCGATGTGCACCACGAGCTCCGGCAGCCCGTACTGCGTGTCGATGATGCGAACGAAGGCACCGTTCGCAGTTGTGATCACGCCGGTGTCGCCGACCTGTCCGCCCGACTCTGCGTAGAACGGCGTGCGGTTGAGTACGACTTCGACGTCGCCCTCGGTTGCACTGTTGACGCGATTGCCGTCGACGAGGAGGCCCAGCACGTTGGCTCCCGTCGTCTCGTACTCCTGACGGCCGGTGAAGTCAGTCGCCCCGCCATCAACGAGCGTGCGGTACGCCTCGGTCGGTGTGGCCGCGACGTTGGCGCGACGCGCTTCGACCGCGCGGGTGCGCTGCTCTTCCATGCGGGCCCGGAACCCGTCGAGGTCGACTCGATGCGCGCGCTCCTCAGCGATCTCACGGGTGAGGTCAATCGGGAAGCCCAACGTGTCGTGCAAGAAGAACGCGTCGTCGCCGGTGATATCGCCCTTCGCGAGTAGGTCGTCGAGCATGTCGAGACCGCGTTCGAGCGTCTGTCGGAATCGCTCTTCCTCGCGCTGCACGGTCCGCGCCACCAGCTCGCGCTGCTTGACGATGTCGGGGTACGCCTCGCCCATGACCGCCACGGTGGCTTCGACAAGTGGCGGCGTGACCAGGCCATCGCCGCCGAGGAGAAACGCGTGTCGAACCGCGCGTCGGATGATGCGCCG
>SHVJ01000036.1 GCA_009694295.1 Acidimicrobiia bacterium | reverse complement strand
CACGATGATCGCGAGCGCAAGCCCGGCGGCTGCAGCGACAGCCAGCGCGAGCGCGGCGGCGCCCCGCACCGCAGCAGACGATGCAAGACCCGACGCGGTGAGTCGCACAGGACCTATTCGGTCCTTGTCGGTCCCGCGCACGCCGTCGGAGTAGTCGTTGGCGTAGTTCACGCCCACTTGGAGCGCGAGGGCCACGACGAGCGCGAGCAGCGCCCGCACAGCGCTGATCTCACGGGCCTCGGCGAACGCGACCGCCGTACCCGCAACCACCGGGGCAATCGCAGCGCCGAGCGTGCGCGGCCGCGCCCCCATCACCCACTGCTTCGCTCCCACTCCGCCACTTCCGCCTATGGACGTTTCGGGAAGCGCTCGAATTCGGGGCGACGCTTCTCCAGGTACGCGCGCTTGCCCTCCTGCGCTTCCTCACTCATGTAATAGAGGAGGGTCGCGTCGCCGGCGAGCTGTTGGAGCCCGGCAAGACCGTCGTCGGTCGCGTTCATCGAAGCCTTCAACATCCGCAACGAGAGCGGGCTGTGCCCAAGCATCTTGCGGCACCACTCGACGGTCTCGACCTCGAGCTCTTCGAGCGGCACCACCTTGTTCACGAGACCCATGCGCTCCGCGGCGTCAGCGTCGTACTGATCGCACAGGAACCAGATCTCGCGCGCCTTCTTCTGGCCCACCATGCGCGCGAGCAACCCCGATCCGTACCCGCCATCGAAGGAACCCACCTTCGGACCGGTTTGGCCGAAGCGCGCGTTGTCGGCCGCGACCGTGAGGTCGCACACGACGTGCAGCACGTGACCACCACCGATGGCGTACCCCGCGACCATCGCGACCACGGGCTTGGGCAGCCGCCGGATCTGCACCTGCAGATCGAGCACGTTGAGCCGGCCGATCCCGTCGTCGCCCACGTAGCCGTCGTCGCCGCGCACGCGCTGGTCGCCGCCGGAGCAGAACGCCTCGGTTCCTTCCCCGGTCAGGATGATCACGCCGACTTCGGGGTCGTTGCGAGCGAGCTCGAACGCGGCCTGGAGCTCGAAGAGCGTGCCGGGGCGGAAGGCGTTGCGCACCTCGGGACGACAGATCGTGATCTTCGCGATTGCGCCGCCCTCTTCATCCGCGGTCTCGTAGCGGATGTCGGCAAAGTCGACGGTCCCGGGCTTCCAGGCTGCGCCCGGCCGGATGACCCGGGGACGGCCGGAGGCGTCGAGGGCGATGGAAGAGGGATCAGCCATCTGGGCTCCTGTGGGTTGGAGTGAGGTGTGAGGGTTCGGTTTTGGGTTCGGGGTCGGGGTCGGGCAAATGTTGGGAGTGATCACTCCTACGGTACGCTCGGGCCTCATGCCCGGCCAGTCGGGGACACCTCTCGTGGCGGTCCGCCTGCCCCGACCGCAGGCCGCCACGGCGATCACCGCCGCATGGGACCGGGGCGAGGCGGTCCTCGTGCTCGACCCCGATGCCCCTCGGATCGCCACACAGCGCCTCCTCGAGCGCTTCGCACCCACCCACATGATCGACCCGACGGGTCTGCACCCGATCGGGGGTCAGCCGATCGAGGGTCAGCCGATCGAGGGTCAGCCGATCGAGGGTCAGCCGATCGAGGGTCAGCCGATCGAGGGTCAGCCGATCGAGGGTCAGGCAGTTGAGGATGGAACCGCCGCCATCGTGGTGACCTCGGGCACCACGGGCGAACCCAAGGGTGTCGAGCTGACCTTCGTCGGCCTCGAGGCGATCGGAACGGCGTTCGGGTCGATGCTCGGCGTAGAGCCCAGCGATCGCTCGCTCGTGTGTCTGCCGCTCCATCACGTGGCGGGTCTGGCGATCCTCGCCCGCGCCCGCGTCATTGGCGTGCCGGTCACCGTCCACGACGGCTTCAGCATGCACGCGGTCGCCGCGGCCCCCACCGCCGAGGGCGCGACGCTCGTGTCCCTCGTACCGACGATGCTCGGTCGCCTGGTTGACGCCGGCGCACCCCTCCACCAGTTCCGGCGCATCATCGTGGGCGGTTCACCGACTCCACCCGACCTTCGTGCGCGAGCAGAGTCAGTAGGTGCCCCCATCGTCGACGCGTACGGCTTGAGCGAGACATGGGGCGGTGTCGTGCTCGACGGCGAACCGATCCCGGGTATCGAGGTCAAGCTCTCACCCGACGCCGAGGTGCTCATGCGCGGCCCGATGGTGATGCGCGGGTACCGCAATGCTCCCGACGCAACGGCCGCCGCGTTCGATCGAGACGGCTGGTTCAACACCGGCGACATCGGCAGATGGGCCGACGATGGCCGGTTGCACGTCGTTGACCGCGCCCGCGACATCGTCATCACGGGTGGCGTCAACGTGAGCCCGACCGCAGTCGAGAACGCCCTCGCACCAGACCCGCACGTGAGCGACGTGTGCGTCGTCGGAACCGCTGACCCCGAGTGGGGCGAGCGCGTGGTGGCATTCGTCGTGGCACACGACCCCTCGGACCCACCCACGCTCGAAGGTCTCCGCGCGTTCGGCCGCGATGCCGGTCTCTCCGATCCGCAGCTCCCGCGTCAGCTCGTCCTCGCGCGCGTGATCCCACGGGCGCCGAGCGGGAAGCCCCTGCGCCGCGAGCTGCGCGTGCCCGAATGAGCACGCCGCTTCCGCTACCGATGCTCGCGACTGCGTACGACGGGGTGCCCGACGACGACACCGAGTGGGCCTGCGAGATGAAGTGGGATGGCTACCGCGCCATCGTCGGGATCGCGAAGGGGCAGCTGCGCATTGCGTCGCGACGCGGCAACGACGTCACCGCGCGCTACCCCGAGCTCGAGGGGCTCCCCGCAGCGGTGGGTGTGGACGCGATCCTCGATGGTGAGCTCGTCGTGCTCGATGCTGCCGGCCACGCGAGCTTTCAGGAGATCCAGAACCACGAGGCGCCGGCCGTGTTCGTCTGCTTCGACGTGCTGATGCTCGACGGACGCGACACCACCTCGCTCCCGTGGCGAGACCGGCGCACATTGGTCGAACGACTCGCGCTTTCGGGCGATCGCTGGCAGACGTCGCCGGCGCCGATCGGCGGCGCGGCGCACACACTTGCAGCGGCGAGGGAGCTCGGATTCGAGGGCGTCGTGTGCAAGCACATCGACTCCCCTTACCTGCCGGGGCGGCGGTCGACCTCGTGGCGCAAGGTCAAGCTCACGAAGCGTCAAGAGCTCGTGATCGGTGGCTGGTTGCCGGGCGAGGGTCGGCTCGCCAACACGCTCGGGGCGGTGCTCGTCGGTCATCACGACGGCGTCGGCGGGCCGCTGCGCTACGCGCGCCGCGTCGGCTCCGGCTTCGTCGACCGTGATCGCGATGCGCTCGCGCAACGCTTGGTCCAGCGATCAACCAGCCCGTTCGAGCCCGCCCCGAAGGTGAAGGGCGCGATCTGGGTGGAGCCGGACTGCGTGGCCGAGGTGAAGTTCACCGAGTGGACCACCGACGGCGTCCTGCGCCAACCCGTCTTCCTCGCCCTCCGCGACGACAAGGACCCCAACGACGTCGTGCGGGAGAGCTAACGACGAGTTCTTGGCACGCCGTCGCCCGCTGAGCGAGCGTCAGCGTGCCGAAAAGCCGTCAATCGTCGCGGAGTGACTCTTTCCACGAGCGGAACTTGGTGTGGGTTGCCGTGTCGGGGCCGATGCCTTCGCCGGTGCCGTCGGCGTACAGACGGAACACATACTGGCGACTCAGGTCGTCGGCGTCGATCGCCATGTAGCGGGCGTCGGCATCCACGGCCGGACCGGCGCGCCACAGCAGAAAGCCCTTGATCCGGCGCTTGTAGGCAACGAGATCGATCCCGAGATCGGCGCCGAGCGCTCGGAGCTCGGGTGGCGCCTCCACCCATCGCTCCGCGGGGATGAGGAAGTCGCGTTGCGGCGTCGGCGGCAGCTCACCGGTGTGCCAATCGCGGTCGGTCGGTGTCCGTTGCTCCGCAGGCGTCGCCACGTCTGACATGCTCCCACGATGGAGCAGCCGAGCGTCTCGAAGAGCGGCGCTCGGTATCCGAGCGCCGAGCGAGCGCGACCATGAAGGTGCACGAGACCCTGGACTCGTTGATTACCCCGGCGTTGCTCGTCGACGGGGATGTGCTCGAGCACAACCTCACGACGATGGCCATGGCGCTGCCCGGCGCGCGCTGTCGCCCACACATCAAGGCACACAAGACAACCGAGCTCGCGCGACGTCAGCGAGCCATCGGACACGTGGGCTTCACCTGCGCCACGACGCGCGAAATGGTTGGCCTCGCCGCGGCCGGGCTCGGTGATGATCTGCTGCTCGCCAACGAGGTTCTCGACACAAAGCTCCTCTCGGTGCTCGCCAACCTCGACGCTCGCGTCACGGTCGCGGTCGACTCCGAGTCGACGATCGAAGCCGCGGCTCGCGCGGGCCTGAAGGAGTGCCTGATCGACGTCAACGTGGGTCTCCCCCGCTGCGGCTGCCTCCCCGATGACGCCGGTCGCCTCGCCGATCTCGCGCGAGCACGAGGCCTCGAGGTGCGCGGCGTAATGGGGTACGAAGGCCACGTGGTTGGTCTCGCCGATCGCGTCGAGCGCGAGCACCAGACGGCGGAGTGCATGGCGCAGCTCGCGCGCGCCCACCTCGGCGTTGGGGGCGACGTGATCTCCGCCGGCGGGACCGGCACCTTCGACTGCAACCACTTCGCCACCGAGATTCAGGCCGGGTCCTATGCCCTCATGGACACCACGTATGGCGCACTCGACATCCCCTTCCAACGCGCGCTCTCGGTCCTCGCCACCGTCGTGTCGGTGAACGCGCGTGACGGTTATGTCGTCGCCGACTGCGGGCTCAAGTCACTCGGCATGGACCACGGGAATCCGTCCATCGATGGAGCGACCGTGTGGTTCTGCTCCGACGAGCACACGACGTTCTCGACCGACGATGCCGCACCGCTCCCCGATGTCGGGACGCGCGTCCAGGTCTGGCCCGCACATGTCGACCCCACCGTTGCGTACCACGAGCGCATGCACGTGGTGGAGGGCGGCGCGGTCGTCGACACGTGGGCGGTCGACCTTCGCGGCTGGTGACACCTGCTTCGGCCGCGATGTGGGGAGTACCCTGCCCCGCCATGGAATCAGACCTCTCCGCACTCGACGCCACCGCCCAAGCCGAGCTGGTTCGCAGCGGGGAGGTAGCACCGCTTGAGCTGGTCGACGCGGCCATCAACCGCGTGGAGAAGGTGAACAGCGAGCTCAACGCGGTCATCCATCCGCTCTTCGACAAGGCGCGAGCCACAGCGGGCGGCGCTGAGCTTGCCGATGGCCCGTTCCGCGGCGTCCCTCTCGTGATCAAGGATCTCGACGGCTACTCGGCCGGCGATCCACTCCATCTCGGCAACGAGCTGCTGAAGCGCACCGGCTTCGTGGCCGATCACGATTCGCATCTCTTCGCCAAGCTGCGCGGCGCGGGGTTCGTGGTCGTCGGCAAGACGAACACACCGGAGCTCGGGCTGATGCCGACCACCGAGCCGACGGCATACGGGCCGACACGCAACCCGTGGAACACAGGTCACGGCACCGGCGGCTCGAGCGGTGGTTCGGCCGCAGCGGTCGCGTCCGGCATGGTGCCAGTCGGGCACGCGGGCGATGGCGGTGGCTCGATCCGCATCCCGGCGAGCGCATGCGGGCTCTTCGGACTCAAGCCCACGCGTGGTCGCGTGTCCCTCGGCCCAGAGATCGGAGAAGCGTGGGCCGGACTCGTGCAACGCCACGTGGTCACGCGCACCGTGCGCGACAGCGCAGCCGTGCTCGACGTGCTCCAAGGACCGATGCCCGGTGACCCCTACTTCGCCGCTCCACCGGCGCGCCCGTTTCTCGAGGAAGTAGGCACCGATCCCGGGAAGCTGCGCATCGGGGTGCGCACGAATGCACCGGCCGCGATGGCCGAGACCGACCCCGAATGCGTTGCGGCAGCCCAGGATGCCGCGCAACTGCTCGAGTCGTTGGGTCATCACGTCGAGGAAGCATCTCCCGCAGCACTCGAAGAGACGACGCTGCTCGAGCTCTTCCTGGTCGTGCTCACGACGCACGTGGTGTCCGACATCCGCCACATCGAAGCGATGAGCGGCCAGACCGTCGGGCCCGACGACGTGGAGCCGCTCACGTGGGTGTACTACGAGCAAGGCATGCAGGGCACCGCGATCTCCTATCTCGAAGCAGTCGACGCGTCGCACGCGTGGTCACGCCGAGTTGCGGAGTTCTGGGCGAGCCCCGACCAGGGCGGTCAGGGATACGACCTCCTGCTCACGCCGATGATGGCCGAGCCGCCACCGGAGATCGGCGACGTGGTCGGCACCAAGGACGATCCGTGGCACGGCATGGCGCGAGCCACCGCGTTCGCTGCGTACGCCGCGCCGTTCAACGTCACGGGGCAACCGGCAATGTCGGTGCCGCTGTACTGGGAGGCATCGCGCAATCTCCCGATTGGCGTGCAGCTCGTCGCGCAGTACGGCCGGGAAGACGTGCTGCTCCGAGTCGCCGCGCAGCTCGAAGCCGCCCGCCCGTGGGCCGACCGCCGCCCGCCCGTGCACGCCTGAGCTCCGCCAGAACTCATGGGCGATCCGTTCGCCATCCTTGACGCCACAGCGCAGGCCGACCTCGTTCGTCGCGGCGAGGTGACCCCGGTCGAGCTCGTCGATGCGGCGATTGCTCGAATCGAGGCACTCAATGAACAGCTCAATGCAGTGGTTCTCCCGCGCTTCGAACGCGCCCACGACGACGCCATGGCCGAGGTTCCCGACGGCCCGTTCCGCGGGGTGCCGTTCCTCACGAAGGATCTCGGCTGTCCCACTGCTGGTGAGCGGCAAACCGAAGGTATGCGCTTCCTCAAGGACGCGGGCTACATCGCAACCCAGACCGCGCGCCTGGCCGAACGGTTCCGCGGCGCGGGATTCATCAACCTCGGCCGCACGAACAGCCCCGAGCTCGGCCTTGTCCCGACCACGGAGCCCGAGGCGTGGGGTGCCACGCACAATCCGTGGGACCGCCAACGTTCGTCGGGTGGGTCGAGCGGGGGCTCCGCGGCCGCAGTCGCTGCTGGTCTCGTGCCCATCGCGCACGCGAGCGACGGGGGCGGGTCGATCCGCATTCCGGCGAGCGCGTGTGGGCTCGTCGGACTCAAGCCGTCGCGAGGACGCGTGTCGCAGGCACCCGGCCCAGGCGAACTCTCCAACTTCCTGTCGGTCCAGCTCGGTGTCTGCCGATCGGTGCGCGATGCGGCGACACTTCTCGATGTGGCCGCGGGTGCCGAGGTCGGCGACCCGATGACGTTGCCCGCGCCGGCACGGCCGTACCGCGATCTCATCGGCCGCTCTCCCGGGAACCTTCGCGTCGGCGTCATGATCGATGCGCCCGGCGGTGCTACCGCCGTGCATCCCGAGTGCGTTACGGCGGTCACGCAGGCTTCGAAGCTCCTCGAAGCACTCGGCCATCACGTCGAGTCATCGCACCCGAACGCGTTCGACGATCCCGACCGTGGCCGACTCTTCGGCACGGTGTGGGCCGTCCGCACCGCAACCCAACTCGCCACGTGGAGCGCGGCGGTGGGTCGCGCAATCACCATCGACGACGTCGAGCCCAATACGTGGGCGATGGCCGAGATGGGGCGCGCCGCGAGCGCGGTCGACTACTTCCAATCGGTAAACGCGATCCAGGTGTGGAGCCGCGCGATGGCCGGGTGGTGGCACGACGGCTTCGACCTGCTGCTCACGCCGACATTGGCCGAACCCCCGGCACCGCTCGGCACCTTCACCAACACGCGCGAGCAGCCGTTCCAGGGTTCTCTGCGCGCCGGCCCGTACACACCGTTCACACCGGCGATCAACCTCACCGGGCAACCGGCGATCTCGTTACCACTCCACCGGACGCCCGACGGACTCCCCATCGGCGTGCACCTCGTCGCCGCCAATGGTCGTGAGGATCTCTTGATTGCGGTGGCCGCGCAGCTCGAGACCGCAGCACCCTGGGCCGAACAACGACCTGCGATGCACGCATGACGATTCGCGTCGCCGGTGGACAGGGGTTCTACGGCGACACGCCGAAGTCGGTCCAGGGGCTGCTCGATGACGGTGTCGACTATCTCTGCCTCGAGGCCCTCGCCGAGCTGACCCTGGCGATCCTCCAGAAGGACCGTCAGAAGGACGAAGCATTCGGCTACACGCGCGACCTCCCCGCCTATCTCGTGGTGGCGCTCCCCGCGGTCGCCGCCGGACGCACCAAGGTGATCACCAACGCCGGCGGCATCAATCCGACGGCCGCGGCGCGTGCGGCGGTGGGAACTGCGCGTGCGATGGGCATCACCGGCCTGCGTATCGCGACCGTCACCGGCGACGACCTGATGCCGAGACTCGACGCGATCGCCACCGACACCGCACTCGCGCACCTGGAGAGCGGTGCGCCGTACACCGAGTTCCCCGGACCGCCGTTGTTCGCCTCGGCCTACCTCGGCGCCCGGCCCATCGTCGATGCACTCGCACAAGGCGCGGACGTGGTGATCACTGGCCGCGTCGCCGACGCCGCGTTGTTCTTGGCCCCGCTGATGCACGAGCACGGCTGGGAGTGGGACGACTGGGACCGCATCGCGGCCGGAACACTCGTCGGTCATCTCCTCGAATGCTCGGGTCAGAGCGCAGGCGGCAACCTCAGTCGCGAGTGGTGGAACGTGCCACACCCGTGGGATCTGCCGTATCCGATCGCTGAAGTCGAGCCCGATGGCACTGCGATCATCACGAAGCCCAGGGTGTCGGGCGGCCGCGTCAGCTTCGACACGGTGCGTCATCAGCTCTTGTACGAGGTGCACGACCCGGCGGCGTACGCGTCGCCCGATGTCGTCGCCGATTTCACGAGCGCAACGTGTAACGACCTCGGCGGCGATCGCGTACGCATCAGCGACGTCCGTGGGCTCCCGGCCACGCCCACGTACAAGGTCCTGCTCTGTCATTCAGCGGGTTGGTCCGGAGAGGCACGCGTTGCCTTCTCCTGGCCCGAAGCGCCCGAGAAAGCGAAGGCGACGGCCGCCATCTTCGCCAAGCGTGTGGAGCAGGCGGGCCTGGCGGTCGACGAGTGGTGCGTCGAGCTGTGGGGCGTCGACGCGCTCGGTGGTCCCACGGTCCCTCCCAGAGATGCAGAGCCACCGGAATGCGTGGCTCGCATCGCGTGGCGCTGCGCAGACCCGCAGACGGCCGGCCTCGTTGCCCGCGAGATGGTTCCGCTCTCGCTGTCGGCCCCACCGGCCGGCATGACGGGCATGGGACGCGGCGCAGCACGGCCGACCGAGTTGTTGAGCCTGTGGCCGACGCTCGTGGAGAAGGCCCTCGTCGACCCGCACGTCGCGGTGACAGTGGAGGTGACGTGATGACCACACTCCGACTTCACGAGATCTGCGGATACCGCGCGGGTGACAAGGGCGATATCTCGAACATCGCGCTGTTCTCCGATGACGACGAGATCTACCAGGTCATCGTCCGTGAGGTGACCGCCGAGCGGGTGAAGGAGCACTTCGGCGCGATGGTCAAAGGTGATGTCGTCCGCTACGAAGCTGCGAACGTGCTCGCGCTCAACTTCGTGATGCAGGGCGCGCTTGGTGGCGGCGGACCGCGATCACTGCGCGCCGACACCCTGGGCAAGGCGCTGGGCGGCGCGCTCGTGCGCATGGAGATCGACGTGCCGGACTCACTCGCCGACCGTCGTGCACCCCGACCCGACGTGAGGTGGGCGGAAGAGATCCTCGATCATCTGCCGAGGTGATCTTCGATCTCCCTTGGAGCCGCGGTTGCGTCAGGGCACCACCGACGTCTCGACCACCCCGTCGACATAGGTGACCGTGCGCGTACGAATGGCTGTGATCCCCGGACCGGGGACCACCACACCAACGAGGTTGAGCGGGTCCGTTGCGTTGACCACCACCCGTTCGCCGGTCCGCGGTGCTCGCCGGACCTGCGCGAGCTGTTCGATCGCGCTCGGCAGCGCGTACTGCTCCCCGGAGAACCCGGTGACGAACCGGCCACCACGGACCAGACCGCGATCCTCGAGGCGACGCAGCGCCCATTGCACATCGCGCCACGGGAGCCGAAGGGAGTCGTGCACTGCAAGGTCGCGGAACACGACGCCCCAGCGGTTGAGCAGCAGCTCCGCAACCGCTTCGGCCACCTCGTGCTGGTCGAAGTCGGCCCCGATCGAGGAGATGGTCGACGAGACGAGTGACCACCGACCCGCGCCAACACCCACCGCCCGACCGCCCTTCATGAGGCGGGACAGGCGTCGGGCATCGACACCGCGACCGTTGCCGGCGACCCGGGCTCGGATCGCACCGAACCCGTCGGATGTGAGCAACCCGCGGGCCACGCCATCCCACAGCGCGCGGTCGATGTCGTCGGGAAGGCGCCGGGTGATCTCGACGAGCTCGGAGGCGAAGCACGCACCGCGCTCGCGCAGGACCTCGAGCACCTCGGACGTGGCGCCGAGCGCGGGCTCGCCCGGATCGGTTCCGCCGCGCGCCGCAACGAGTAGCCAGGGGAGGTCGTCGCGGAACACGACCGAGATCGGCGTGGCTTTCGACGGCGCGCCCGCGGTGACGCGCGCGTCGTCGCCCGCGCGCGGTGTGAGCCGTAGCCATCCGACCTGGCCGTCGTGACACAGACGATCAAGCATCGCCGGCTGATACCCCCGAACGCGACCCGCCAGAAGCTCGGTCTCCCACGCCGCAGCAGCCGCTTCATAGCCCTGGAGCTGGGTGATCGCTGCGACGAGCCCGGCTTCGCCGGCGAGCTGGGTTCCCGGCGCCACGTGTTGCCACCGCATCACGAAGCGCATGAAGTCTTGGGCGGTGACCGTCTGCACCGACTCGCGGCGACTGCGACGGGAGTACGAGTGCATGCGGGCCAGGAGACGGCGCGACACCCACTCGACCTCCGTGGCACCTGGGCTGTACCGACCTTGGAGCGCGAACCCTTCACACTCGAGCGCGAGCAACCCGGTCGTGACCCGTGCACCTGCGAGCGCCGTGACATCGGCGAGGGTGTCGGCGGTGGTCACGCCGGCAATCTCCAGGTGACCGCGCACGACCGCCACCACTTCATCGTCGCCACCCGCGAGCGCGCGGTTGGCGTCGGGGTAGAGCTCTGCGGTGCACCACAGCTCGTGACCGGCGTGCTCGACGACGCGACCACGGTTGCGCTCGGTGAGCTCGGACCACAGCACGTGCCACTCGGGATGGGCCCGCGTGACCACGAGCGACGCGAGGAGATCGTGCAGGTCGTCGGCCGTCGAAGGCTCTGGCAGCACCTCTGAGCGCACCCGCTCGATTGCTTCGGGTTCGAGCACACCGATGGCGGTGAGATCGACGGCGAGTCCGCGCCGGAGGTGCACGGCCGTCGTGCGCCGGTTCTGAACCTCGCCTTCGTCGTCGAGGAACGCGTATGGACGCGCCGTGAGGATCTCGTGCGCGAGGACCGATGGCTCAGTGGTCTCCACGCAATGCACACTGACCTCGCCACCCTCGATGCGTTCGAGCAACGCGCGCACCCCGTCGACATCGAGCGCTTCGTGCAGCGTGTCGTCGAGCGTCTGGCGCACAAGCACGTGATCGGGGATCTCGACCGGCCCCACCAGGTTCTCGGCACACGCAGCCGCCTGCGGGAAGACAGCGGCCATCAGGTCGTCGGCTTCCATCCGCTGGATCGGCGGCGGGTTGCGCCTGCCGCCACGGAACCGCAGCACCATCAGCGAACGGTTGAGGTTCCATCGCCACCGCGACTGGAACATCGGCGAGTCGAGCACTGCGTGACGCAGCGTGTCTTCGACCGTGCGGCTCGTGAGGTAGCGCGGCACCTCCTCCAGCGGGAAGCTGTGGTGCGGGCCGAGCGAGAGGACGACTGCATCGTCGGTGGCTGCTGCTTGGAGCTCGAAGTTGAACGTGCGGCAGAACTTCTTTCGCAACGCGAGCCCCAACGCCCGGTTGATGCGCCCACCGTGCGGCGAGTGGATGACGAGCTGCATGCCGCCGGTGTCGTCGAAGAACCGTTCGAGGACGAGCCGGTCGAGCGTGGGCATCGCACCCAGCGCCGCCCGGCCGACGGCGAAGTAGTCGACGATCAGTGCCGCGACGATCGCGTCGACCCCCGCGACGGCGGAGATGAATGCTCGCGCCGCGTCGGGATCTCCGGCTGCGAGCAGCTCGTCGACCCGCTGGCGGAGTGCCGACACTTCGGCTGAGAGCTCGGCGGTGCGCGCCGGCGCCTCGCCGAGCCAGAACGGGATCGTTGGGAGCGCCCCCGCGGCGTCGCGCACCCGCACGACGCCAGCCTCGATCCGGCGTATCTGCCACGAGTGCGTGCCCAGGAGGAAGATGTCGCCGGCCATCGATTCGACGGCCCAGTCCTCGTTGACCGTGCCGATGAACGTGTCGTCGGGGTCGGCAACCACTCGGTAGTCGCCGGTTTCGGGGATGGCGCCACCCGACGTGAGTGCCGCGAGACGCGCTCCCTTGCGCCCACGCGCCTCACCGTTGATCGCGTCGTGATGGACGTAGGCGCCGCGCTGGCCTCGTCCGGTCTGGATGCCGTCCGACACGAGCGCAAGCACCTCGTCGAAGCCGGCTCTCGTGAGATCCATGTACGGCGCGGCGCGGCGGAACAGGTTGTAGAGATCGTCGGTACGCCACTCCCGCGCTGAGACCTCGGCGACGATCTGCTGCGCGGCGATGTCGAGAGGGAGGCGCGAGGGATGGATCGCGTCGAGGTGACCGGCGCGCACGGCAGCAAGCAACGCGGTGCACTCGACCAGCTCGTCGCGCGTGAGGGGATACAGGCGACCCTTGGGCGTGCCGCCCCGAGAGTGGTTGGAACGTCCGACGCGCTGCAGGAAGGTGGCGATGCTGCGGGGCGAACCGATCTGACAGACGAGCTCGACCGGGCCGATGTCGATCCCGAGCTCGAGGGATGCCGTCGCGACGAGCGCTTTGAGCTCACCTGCCCGCAACCGCGACTCGATGCGGTACCGCCGGTCCTTCGACAAGCTGCCGTGGTGCGCAGCGACCACGTCGTCGCCGAGGCGCTGCCCGAGCTGGTGCGCCAGCCGTTCGGCGAGCCGCCGCGTGTTGACGAAGACCAACGTGGTCTGATGCTGCGCGACATGCGCGGCGATCTTGTCGAGCACGTCGGACATCTGCTCGTGCGACGACACGGCTTCGAGCTCGCCCTCGGGAAGCTCGAGCGCAAGATCGAGGTCGCGCTGGTGCCCGGCGTCGACGATCGCCGGCAGTGGACGGTCGCCGACCAGCAGACGAGCGACCGTCTCGATCGGCCGCTGCGTGGCCGAGAGACCGACACGACTTGGCCGCGCGTCGCACAGCGCCTCGAGCCGCTCGAGCGTGAGCGCGAGGTGCGCGCCGCGCTTGTCGCGCGCCACGGCATGGATCTCGTCGACGATCACCGTGTCGACCGTGCGGAGGATCTCCCGGCTCTTGGCTGCGGTGACGAGGAGATAGAGCGACTCCGGAGTGGTGACCACGAAGCTCGGGGGGTGCCGCAGCATCGCGGCGCGCTGCGAGCTCGTGGTGTCGCCGGTGCGCACCGCGACACCCAGCGCGGGCGCATCGAGCCCGAGCTCGGCGGCAACGGCAGCGATCTCCGCGAGCGGTCGCTCGAGGTTCTCCGCGATGTCGACGGCCAGCGCCTTCAATGGCGACACGTAGACAACACGCGCAACGTCTTCCACGGGCTCGCCCGCTTCGTGTGCGCGATAGAGCCGATCGATCGCGACCAAGAAGCCGGCGAGGGTCTTGCCCGATCCGGTCGGTGCCGCGATCAGCGTGTCGGAGCCCGCCGCGATGTGCGGCCATCCGTCGCGCTGAGGAATGGTCGGGCCCTCAGGGAATCGCCGCTCGAACCACGTGGCCACCGCGGGGTGGAAGCCGGTGAGCGAGCCCGCAACTTCGAGCCCAGGCAGGCGCGGGTAAGCGACGGTGGCCATCGCTGGTCAGTCTCTCCGATACGTGTGACAGGCTCGTCCCGACAAGAAGGAGATCCCCCATGGGACTGTTGGACAAGGCGAAGGAAGCGGCCAAGACCGTTGGCGAGAAGGCCAAGGAAGTCGGCGCCGCGGGCCAAGAAAAGGTCGACGACGTGAAGACCAAGCGGCGCATCGGCGACCTGAAGGAAGAGCTCGGCGGGATCGTGTTCTCACAGCACGCCGGCAGCCCGGCGGCAAACGCCGACGCCGAGATCGCCCGCATCGTCGGCGAGATCAAAGAGGCGGAAGCCCACCTCGCCGAATAGGGATCAGCCAAAGAGGGATCAGCCGACTAGGGATCAGGGGTGGCGAAGGCGGTGGCGGCAGCCAAAGGGCGTCGGCCAGCGATTCGTCACCCTCGCTCTTCGCAGACTGACCCCGATCAGCCCGACTCTCAGGTCGAGTCGCTCATGGCCGCCACGGCGCGCGGCCGCGCCGCGAGGAACTTGCCCAGGATCATCAGCGCGCTGACCGTCGCAGAGATGGGCAGCCCGACCGTGGGTTCCGGGCCCCAGAGGTTCGGAAGGTCAGCGAGCCACCACGCGACCGCGGTGCCGATCCACACCGGTACCGCGAACCAGATCGCTCGTTCGGCGTTGCGTGTGGACAGCGCGCCGATCGCCGCGACCCCTACATCGATTGGGAAGAAGACGGGGAACACAACAAGCACCGCGCCGCCCGACGTGGCCACGCCCTTGCCTCCGTGGAAGCGCGTCCACACCGGGAAGATGTGCCCGGCGATCCCCGCGGTGGCGCCGGCGTACGCACCCGCCTCGCCGCCGATCAGCCAGCCCAACAACCCGGCGATCACGCCTTTGATGATGTCGACCACGATGACGAGGACGCCCCACTTGGCGCCCACCACCTTCATCGCGTTCAACCCACCAGGGTTGCCGCTTCCTTCAGCGCGGATGTCCACACGCCCGCGCGTGGCGAGTCGCGTGACGAGATCGGCGGTCGGGAACGTCCCGGCCAGATAGCCCGCGAGCGCGGCCGCGAATGTGAGCGCGACGTCTTCCACCCGGCAGAGGCTATTGGGCTTCTACAGGTAGTAGCCCAGGCCGCGTCGACTACGGGGATATGCGGATCACCATGCGCTCAGATCACCGTTGGAGCGAAAGCTACCGCTCGCAGCGAACGGTCGGCTTGGAGCGCATCAGCCGCCAGAGACGTCCTGTGGGCGAGCGTGGCCCTCGCCGATCCACGGCATCATCGCGCGCAGCTCCGCGCCGACCTCTTCGATGGGGTGCTGCGCCGACGTGCGGCGAAGTGCGTTGAACACCGGTCGGCCCGCCTGGTTCTCGAGGATCCACTCCTGCGCGAACTTGCCGCTCTGGATCTCACCGAGGATCTTGCGCATCTCGGCGCGCGTCTCTTCGGTGATGATGCGCGGACCGCGCGTCATGTCGCCGTACTCGGCGGTGTCGGAGATCGAGTACCGCATGTTGGCGATGCCGCCCTCGTAGATGAGGTCGACGATCAGCTTCACCTCGTGGAGCGTCTCGAAGTACGCCGACTCGGGCTGGTAGCCCGCGTTCACGAGTGTCTCGTAGCTGGCCTTGATGAGCTCCGTGAGCCCGCCGCACAGCACCACCTGCTCACCGAAGAGATCGGTCTCGGTCTCCTCTTCGAACGTGGTGTCGAGCACGCCGGCGCGCGTGGCACCAATCGCCTTCGCGTACGCGAGCGCCGTCTCCTTTGCCTTGCCGGTCTCGTCGGCCGACACTGCGACGAGTGACGGCACCCCGCCGCCCTCCTCGAACGTGCGTCGCACCAGGTGACCCGGACCCTTCGGCGCGATCATCCACACGTCGATCCCCTTAGGGGGCTTGATCTGCCCGAAGTGGATATTGAACCCGTGCGCGAACGCGAGTGAGTCGCGGTCGTCGAGGTTCGGCTCGATGTCTTCCTTGTAGACGCGGGCCTGCTCGGTGTCAGGGAGCAGCACCATGATCACGTCGGCTTCCTTCACGGCCTCGGCCGTCGGGAGCACGCGCAACCCGGCCTCCTCGGCCTTGGCCCACGACGGTGAGCCCTCGCGGAGCCCGACGCGAACGTCGACGCCCGACTCCTTCAGGTTCAGCGCGTGCGCGTGGCCCTGCGAGCCGTAGCCGAGCACCGCGACCTTGCGCCCCTCCAGGAGCGCGAGATCAGCGTCGGCGTCGTAATAGATGGTTGCGGGCATCAGTGATCTCCTCGTAGGCGATGAACAGGTTACGCCGGGCGGGTCTTCACCGACCGAAGGCGGCCCATGCGGCGAGCCAGCTTCGGCAGTGCGATGAGCCCCGTGCGTTGCAGTTCGACGATGCCGAACGGCGTGAGCAGGTCGGTCATTGCATCGAGCTTGTCGGGTCGACCAGCCACCTGGATGGTGATCGACTCGAAGCCCACATCCTCGATCCGAGCCTCGAAGATCGAGGCGAGCTCGGTGATCTGCGAGCGGGCGTCGGACGCGGCCTTTACGGTCACGAGCATCAGCTCGCGCTCGACCGCATCGTCGGGGTGCATCTCCATGACCTTGATCACCGGGATGAGCTTGTAGAGCTGCTTGGTCACCTGCTCGAGCGGTGCCGACGCCGCGTCGACCACGATCGTCATGCGGCTGAAGCGCTCGTCCTCGGTCGGGCTCACGGCGAGCGACACGATGTTGAAGCCGCGCCGAGCGAAGAGTCCGGCAACTCGACTGAGCACGCCGAACTTGTTCTCGACCAGGATCGAATAGATGTGGTGTTGGATGTCGCTATTCATGAGTTAGCGCTCCCCGTACGTGTCGTGCGCGGGATCAAGGATGATCTCGTCGTTCGACTTGCCGGCCGGCACCATCGGGTACACCTTCTCCCGGTAGTCGGTGCGGAAGTCGATCACCACCGGACGATCGTCGATCGAGTTCGCCTTCTCGATCGCGGGCTCCACCTCTTCTGGCGAGTCCACGCGGATCCCCACGCATCCCATCGCCTCGGCCCACATCACATAGTCGGGCAGGTCGGGCGACAGATACACCTCGCTGTAACGCTCCTCGTAGAAGAGCTCTTGCCACTGCCGCACCATCCCGAGGTACGCGTTGTTGAGGATGGCAATCTTCACGGGGATCCGCTCGGAGCTCGCGGTCACGAGCTCTTGCGCGGTCATCTGGAAGCAGCCGTCGCCGTCGACCGCCCACACGGTGCGCTCGGGCATCCCCACCTTGGCGCCGATCGCCGCGGGGACCGCGAAGCCCATCGTGCCGAGGCCGCCGGAGTTCACCCACGTGTACGGGTGGTTGAACTTCCACCGTTGACTCGTCCACATCTGGTGCTGGCCCACGCCCGACACCACGATCGTGTCGTCGGGCGTGTGATCGCGCAGCTGGTCGATGCAAAACTGAGGCTTGAGCGGCCCGTCGGGCTGCTGGTCGTAGACGAGCGGGAAGTCGCGCTGCCACTCACGCAGTCGTGTGTGCCATTCGTCGAGCGACGGCCACGACGCGCCGTCCTCCGCGTGCTTGGCCTTGTTGGCCGACACGGCCTTCACCATCTCTTCGATGACCTGACGGCAGTCGCCCACGATCGGCACGTCGGGCTGACGCACCTTGCCCAGCTCGGCCGGGTCTATGTCGACGTGGATGATCTTGGCTTCGGGTGCGAACCCATCCACCTTGCCGGTCACTCGGTCGTCGAACCGCGACCCGAGCGCAATGAGCAGATCGGCCTGCTGCATCGACGTGACCGCGGTGTAGTTGCCGTGCATCCCCGGCATGCCGAGGCACAGCTCGTGGTCATCGGGGAACGCGCCGCGCGCCATGAGTGTGGTGACCACGGGGAAGCCAGTGAGCTCCACGAGCTCGCGCAGCGCCTCGGCCGCGCGGGCCTTCAGGATGCCGCCGCCGGCGTAGATCACTGGACGGCGCGACTCCGACATGAGCCGCGCTGCATCTTTGATCTGCTTGGGGTGACCCTTCGTGGTCGGCTTGTAGCCGGGCATGTCGACGCCATCAGGCCAGTACCAGTCCATCTGCTGGTTGGCGATGTCCTTCGGCAGGTCGACGAGCACCGGGCCGGGCCGACCTGTCGTCGCCACATGGAAGGCCTCGCGCACGATGCGCGGGATGTCCTGGGCGTCGGTCACGAGCCAGTTGTGCTTCGTGACGGGCATCGTGATGCCCACCGTGTCGCACTCCTGGAACGCGTCGGTGCCGATGTTGGCGTACGGCACCTGGCCGGTGATCACGACGATCGGGATCGAGTCCATGTAGGCGTCGCAGAGCGGCGTCACGATGTTCGTGGCCGCCGGTCCGCTCGTCACCATGGCCACGCCGGGTCGACCGGTGGCGTGGGCATACCCCTCGGCCATGTGGCCGGCGCCCTGCTCGTGACGCACGAGGATGTGGCGGATCGACGAGTCGATCAGCGGGTCGTAGACCGGGAGGATCGCGCCGCCGGGGAGGCCGAACATGACCTCCACGGCCTCGTGCTCGAGGCTCTTGATGAGGGCTTGGGCACCGGTGAGTCTCATTGCTCCGTCAGCTTTCGTGGTCGAGGACCCTGGAGAGGGCGGTGGAAGGGGGCCGAGATATGAAAGACCCCTCGCTTGGGCGAGGGGCGGAAGAGCGCACGCGCGCGTGGAAGCGGCGTGCGCTACATAACGAGTACGAGGAGGTCGGCGGTCTTCACAGTCCGAACAGTCTGACCGATCCGGACCGGCCACGCAAGGGATTCCGGCGATTCTCAACGTTCAGCGGCCCGCTTCAGCCCCTCTCCTGGAGCGCCGATACGAATTGGTGACTCAGGCCGACTCCAGGTGAGGGCCATGACCGACCAGCACGAGATCACTGTGACCGACGCCGACCGGGCCGCGGCTCGCGACGACGTCCTCAAGACCTCGCGCGGCACGACGGCCGGCGGGATCACGCTCGTCGCCATGACCAACTTGCTCGGTGCAGTCGTGGCCCAGGCTGCGTTCCCTCGCCTCGATGGCTTCGTCGAAGCGCTCGTGACAGCTGGACTTGCCGTTCTCTTCGCGGCGCCGCTGCTCATCGGGATGGCGGGGATGGCGAAGTCCAAGGGCATTCAGCACGGGAGCATGACGGCCGCGCAGAACCGCGTGATGCGCGACGACGCCCGGCGTCAAGAGTTTGAACGACGCCTGAACCGTGCCCTCGAGATGTCCGATGAGGAGCCGGCGGCGTTCGACGTCATCGAACGCGGGTTCATGACGGCAGCACCGAACTGGCCGGTCGAGCTCCTGCTTGCCGACAACAGCCATGCGCACCTCGACCGCGTGGTGACATACCTCCCAGAAGGGACCGACCTACCAGGCTGTTCGGTGGCTTCCCCTGACGACTGCGTCGCCGCACGACGTGCGCAGACGCAAGTGTTCCCTGACAGCGAAGAGCTCGACGCGTGTCCACTCCTTCGCGGGCGAGACGCCGGGCGTTGCTCGGCCGTGTGCGTGCCCGTCTCGATCATGGGTCGCACAGTTGGCGTGGTGCACGCGCTCGGTTCAGTGGACGTGCCGGTCGACGACGCCGCGATCCACTCGTTGCAGACGCTCGCCAACCAGGCTGGCAACCGTTTGGGCATGCTGCGCGTGATGGCTGAGACCACCGTGCAAGCAGCGACCGACGGACTGACTGGCCTGATCAACCGGCGCACGCTCGAGAACCAGCTGCGCCATATCGCCAACGACGGCGGCGAATTCGCCTTCGTGATGGCCGACCTCGATCACTTCAAGGTTCTCAACGACTCCTTTGGGCACGAGACCGGCGACCGGGCACTTCGCATGTTTGCCGAGACCGTGAAGCACGAGCTTCGAGCTCACGATCTCGCATGTCGCTACGGCGGCGAAGAGTTCGCACTCGCCCTCCCGGGCGCCGAGACCCACGACGCCATCGAAGTGGTCGAGCGCATCCGCCAGGCCCTGCGCCTCGCGACGAGTCACGGCGACGCGCCACTCTTCACTGCCAGCTTTGGCATCGCCCACTCGCGCGACGGCGCCGACCTGAAGGAAGTGGTCGAAAAGGCCGACCAAGCCCTCTTCGCAGCCAAAGACGCCGGCCGCGATCGCACTTGCCTCGACGGGCACGCAATGCCGGTCGCCCCCACCCTCACCGCTCTGGGTTAGTTCGAGATCAAATCTGGTGGATCGGGCAGGAGTATGTGGTGCGGCCGCCGACGGTCCGACGTTGGAGCGGGGCGCCGTCCTTCGGGCATTCGCCGCCAGGGAGTCGTGACGGCATGAGGTCACCCGTGTGGGATCCCCCACGCTTGCCGAGCACGCGCAAGACGGTGCTGATCGTGCGCCGCAGTCGCACTTGCTCACCGGCGTCGAGCGTGTCAGCCGGACGAGCCGGGTCGAGGCCGGAGCGCCACAACGTCTCGTCGACCAACAGGTTGCCAAGCCCGGCGATGCGCGCTTGATCCATCAGCACGGCCTTCAGCGGTGCTCGGCTGCGCGACACCACCGATCGCAGCTCTGCGAGCGAGAGGTCAAATGCATCCACACCGAGCCGCTCTTCGTCAGGATCAAGCTCGACGGCGCCAAGCCGACGCGGATCACGCATCACGAGGTGCCCGCCGTCCGCAAACTCGATGGTGAAACGGTGCCACTGCGGGTTGTCGCGGTTGCTCGCATAGAGGAGTGGATCGCCAGCCGCTTCGCCGTCGATCAGCACGCGGCCACTCATCCCGAGATGGAGGCCCAAGGTTGGACCGGCGCCCGCGTCGGTGTCGACGAGCAAAAGCTTGCCGCGCCGACGCGCGTCCGTAAGCCGGCGCCCGGGGAGAGCGGCCTTCACGCCCTTGGGTGTGAGTCCACGCTTCAGGTACCAGGTGTCGGGCGCGACGACCGCGGCGATCGGCCGATTGAGCCCTTTGGCGTCGATGAGCACTCGCGCTGTTTCGACCTCGAGGATCTCCGGCACCCAGACTCGTTCCTGTCAGGACTTGCGCGTGATCCCGAAGCCGTGGACCACGGGGTCTTGGAGCCCCCGTCGACGAGTGAAGTGTCGGAAGGCCTTGTTCCAGTGCACGTCGTGCGTCATCAGCACTCCCCCGGTGCGCAGTCGGGGCCACGCGGTCTCGTACTCAAACGTCATGTGTTCGTAGGTATGGAGGCTGTCGTGGAAGAAGATGTCGAGGTCGGTGAGATCTCCGAAGACTTCGGGGAGCAGCTGTCGCGCATCGCCGAGGTGCAGCTCCCACCGACTGCGCAGCTCGTCCGGGATCACCCACCCGGGCTCACAACCCGGCGGTAACGACGTGCGGTCGGCGTAACGGTCGGTGCTATCCGCGATCGGCGCGTAGGCAGGGAGGTCGATCGAGATCAGCCGACCATCCACCCCGTCCTCGACCGCGTTGTCGTGCAGTCCCTTGAGGAACGCGGCCGTGAAGTATCCGTCGAACACTCCGGTCTCGACCACCAGACGGGGCCGCG
>SHVJ01000035.1 GCA_009694295.1 Acidimicrobiia bacterium | reverse complement strand
CCCGTTCGAGTGCCGTCTCGAGGTCGATGCCCTGCACGCGCAGGCGCTTGAGCCGTGAGCGCTCTCCGGAGACGACCGTCACGCCCGTCGCTGCCACGTCGAGCATCCCGGCGATGAGCGCGACCGTCGCGGTGTTCGCTCGATCGTCGACGGGGGGCGCGGCAATCCGAACTTTGAGTGCATCGCCGTGGCGCCCCACCACCGCGGTACGACCCGCGCGTGGCTGCACGTGCACGGCGATGACCACGGCATCGCCGTCGGCAGTGACGAGATCGTTCGCACCAGACATGTGACTCCACCCGCAAGAAAGAAGAGGAACGCCAATATGAAGAACTGAAGTTCGTACCCTGCACGATACGCTCCCGCGGTGGCCTTCGAGTCAGTGGAGCGAGAGCTCGATCTCGTTGCACTCGAAGAGCGAGTGCTCACCCGATGGGCGCGCGACGACGTCTTCGCCGAGAGCCTGCGCCAACGTGAAGGTTCGCCGGAGTGGGTGTTCTACGAAGGCCCCCCCACAGCCAACGGCCGACCCGGCCTGCATCATGTGTGGGCCCGCGCGTTCAAGGACCTCTATCCACGCTTTCACACCATGCGGGGTCGTCATGTGGTCCGCCAGGGCGGCTGGGACTGCCATGGGCTCCCCGTCGAGCTCGAGGTGGAGAAGGAACTCGGGTTCTCCACGAAGCGCGACATCGAGGAGTTCGGCATCGCCGAGTTCAACCAGCGGTGCCGCGATTCCGTACACCGCTACGTGGAGGACTGGTCGGCGCTCACCACTCGCATCGGCATGTGGCTCGACACCGCCAACGCTTACTGGACACTCACCGACGATTACATCGAGAGCGTCTGGTGGCAGCTGCGCAGCCTCTGGGACAAAAAGCTGATCTACGACGGCTTCAAGGTGGTGCCGTACTGCGGTCGCTGCGGTACGGCGCTCTCGAGCCATGAGGTCGCGCTGGGCTACCAGGACGTCACCGAGGCGTCGGTCTACGTGCGCTTCCCCGTGCGCGACCGTGAATACGACCTGCTGGTGTGGACGACCACACCGTGGACCCTGATCTCGAACGTCGCCGCCGCGGTCGGTCCCGCCGTCGAGTACGTGCAGGTGCGGGGACGCGACGGTACGCGCGACCTCGTGCTGGCCGCGTCACGCGTCGGTGCGGTGCTGGGCGAAGATGCCGAGATCGTCGGCCCAATACCGGTCGCCGAACTGCAAGGCGCGCACTACGAACGACCCTTCGACTACCTCGCGGTCGAACCCGGCGTCGATGCCTGGCGTGTCGTGGTGGCCGACTTCGTGACCATCGACGACGGATCCGGCATCGTGCATCTGGCGCCGGCGTTCGGCGAGATCGACCGCGAAGTGAGTGAGACCGAAGGTCTTCCCACGCTCAACCCGGTGGACGCAGCCGCGCACTTCGACGCCACCGTTCCGCCGTACCGCGACCGGTTCGTCAAGGACACCGATTCCGAGATCATCGCTGCACTCGACACGTCCGGCCGACTGGAGCAGGTCGAGGACTACACCCACTCCTATCCCCACTGTTGGCGGTGCGGCACACCTCTGATCTACTGGGCGAAGCCCACCTGGTTCGCGCGCACCTCTGATCACCGCGACGAGCTGCTGCAGCAGAACGAGACCGTCGACTGGCATCCCGACCACATCAAGCACGGCCGATTCGGCGACTGGCTTGCGAACAACGTCGACTGGGCATTGTCGCGAGACCGTTTCTGGGGCACACCCTTGCCCATCTGGCGCTGCAGCGATTGCGGCCACGACCACTGCGTCGGCTCCCGCGTCGAGCTCGAGGAGCTCTCAGGTCGCGATCTCACCGGACTCGATCTTCACCGCCCGGTCATCGACGAAGTTGCGATCGCATGCCCGAAGTGCGGCGGCCGCGCCCGACGCGTCGAGCCGGTCCTCGACGCGTGGTTCGACTCCGGCGCGATGCCCTCGGCCCAGCTCCACTACCCCTTCGAGAACGAAGGCGAGTTCGAGCGGCGCTACCCCGCCGACTTCATCTGCGAAGCGCTGGACCAGACGCGCGGGTGGTTCTACTCCCTGCTGGCGGTGAACACCTTGTTGTTCGACCGTGCGCCCTATCGCCACGTCGTGTGCCTCGGACTGCTCGTCGATCGCGACGGACAGAAGATGTCGAAGTCGCGCGGCAACGTGATCGACCCGTGGACCATCCTCCAGAGCCGCGGCGCCGACGCGTTGCGTTGGTACTTCTTCTCGTCTGGCTCACCGTGGACGAGTCGACGTGTGTACGAGGAGGGCATCGACGAGTCCACCCGTCGTTTCCTCCTCACGCTCTGGAACACCTACTCCTTCTTCATCACCTACGCGAGCCTCGATGGCTGGACGCCGGGCGGCGACACTTCCGCGCCAGTCCATGTACTGGATCGCTGGGCTCGGTCGCGGGTGCATTCGACGGTCCGAACCGTCACCGACGCGCTCGAGCAGTACGACGCGTTGGGTGGCGCACAGGCTCTCGAAAGCCTGGTCGATGACCTGTCCAACTGGTACGTGCGGCGCGGACGCGCTCGCTTCTGGAAGTCGGCCGACCCGGCAGCACACGCAACACTGCACGAAGCGCTCGTCACCGCGTGCGCGCTCCTCGCACCGTTCTGCCCGTTCTTCGCTGACGAGCTGCACCTCAACCTCAGCACGACCGAGCGGTCGGTGCACCTTGCCGATTGGCCCGCCGTCGATGAGCGCGCGATCGACACGCAACTCGAGGCGGCCGTCGCCGTGGCGCGCCAAGTAGTGACGCTGGGGCGCGCGGGTCGCGCCGACGCGCAGCTCCCGGTTCGCCAACCGCTGCGTCGCGCGCTCGTGCTGCTCCCCGACCCGAACGCACTGACCGCCGAGCTCCTAGTCGAGATCGCCGACGAGCTGAACGTCCGGCAAGTCGATCTGCTCACCGACCTCGAGGGTCTCCTCGACTACACGGTCGTCCCCAACTTCCGGACCCTCGGTCCGCGCGTCGGACCGCTCATGCCGCGCCTCAAGGAGCTGCTGGCTATGGCCGACGGTGCCGAGGTCCGCTCGGCGCTCGCCGCCGATGGCGTCTACCGGGTGGAGATCAACGGCGAGGTCATCGAGCTCGGGCCCGACGACGTCGAGGTACGAGCCACCGCACACGACGAGCTCGTGCTCATGCAAGAAGGTGGACTCGCCGTCGCGCTCGACACCACGCTCGACGACGACCTGCGGTCCGAGGGCATCGCCCGTTCTCTCGCCCGCAGGATCAACGACCATCGCAAGGAGCTGGCGCTCGAGCTCTCCGATCGCGTCCACGTCGTGTTGTATGCCACCGGAGCCATCGCGGCCGCGGCGACGCAGCATCGCGAGTGGATCATGGGCGAAGTGCTCGCCGTCGCATTCGACGTCGTAGAGGACGCCGGAACCGGATCGCTCGCGCAGTTGACGATCGGCGACGACCAGTGTCGCCTGCAGGTGGAGCGAATCCCGAGCTAATCGCTACCGGCGGCGCTTGAAGAGGCGCTTGGTCTCTTTGGTGTCGTCCTCGTCGAAGTACTGCGAGTCGTCGTCGCGAGCCGGTCCGAGTGGTGCGTCGTCACGCACGGCTTCCCGCAGTGACGCGAAGAACGCGTCGTCGTCGAGGCTGTCGCCGTCGGCGACGTAATCGTCGCCGGTCGGCAGGTCGAACTCGCCTCGATCACTCACGACGGTCGCGTCGTCGGTCCAACCGCCAGCCGGGGCTGGATCCCAGTCGGACTCCACCTCGGGCGCGGTGTATGCAGGAACCGCCTCGATGTGCACGGTAGGTGTGGACATCGGCGCAACCGGAGCGACCGGAATGACTGCGACGGGCGCCGGGGCCACGCCTTCCTGGGACGCCGACCACGACGGCCCCGAGTCGGGCAGATCGATCTCGCTGAGCTCCGGACGGACCACCTCGCCCGCGGTGGCCTCGAGTAGATCCATTTCGGCTTGGATCGCATGACGCAGCCGGTCTCGGTACTCCTGTTCGAAGCGCTCGAGCGCGTCGACGTCGGCGGTGAGCGTGTCGCGCGCTTCAGTGAGTCGAGCGATGTCCTCTTCGAGGCGCGTCTTCTCGACGTCGGCGATGCGACGGGCGTTGGCCTCGGCTTCGGCGACGAGCTCCTGCGCGCGCTCCTCGGACTCGGTGACGATCTGTGAGGCCCTGAGCTTGGCCTCGGCCACGGCTTCGTCGGCGGCCTTCTGCGCCAGCAGTAACGTGCGCTGGATCATGTCGGTCTCGGGTCCACGCATCGGCACGGCCGGGATCGGCGCGGGAGCGGGTGCGGGCTGGGTCATGACGGGCACCGGAGGCGGTGGTGCCAGAGGCGCGGCATCGCTGCGCCCACGGGACTGCGCAATCTCCATCTCGAGGTGCTCGATGGTCGCAGCAGCCCGCTCGAGCAGCTCGTCGACGTCGTCGCGGTGGTACCCGCGCCAAGCCTCACGGATCTCGATATCGCGAAGCTCCTGCGGCGTGATGTCCATGGTTGCCATGGCCGACCATGCTAGTGAGAGCTGGCGAGCAGGCACCATGCCAAGGCGGTGGTGCATTTCAGCACCGGAGCGAGCGCGACCGGTGTGGGTGAGGACGAGCCAGCCAGTCCTCGGGGGCCGCTCGCCGCAGTGTTCCCAACGGGAAACCGCTCCGAGAGCGGGTCGATCAGTTCAGGGGCCGCAGATGCCGTTCCGGAGGATGGCCAGGCCGATCACCAGCACGAGGAACGACATGTCGAACATGCCGACCGGCGGGATGATCCGGCGCAGGGGCAGCACCGCCCAGTCGGTGAGGAGCCCCAGCACGTCGTTCATCTGCTGGAGAAAGGAACCCGGTTCGACCGGGAACCACGACAGCACCGCCCGTGCGAAGAGCACCACCAAGAAGATGCTGAGCACGGGGCAGAGGACGCTGTGGACCGCGTCGGCAAGCATGCAGCGCCCCTAGAAGCCGGTCGCGGTCAGTCTCGGTACAGCCCACGACCCCGAAGCTTCGCCTTCTCCTCTTCGGAGAGGTAAACGTTCATCGGGGTGATGAGGAAGACCGAGTCGGCGACTCGCGACATGGAGCCGCCGACGGCGAACGCGAGGCCGCTACTGAAGTCGATGAGGCGGCGTTGCAGCTCGCGAGGCACACCTTGCAGGTTGAGGATCACGGCTTGGTTGTCCTTGACCCGGTCGCCGATCTCGGGAGCGTCGTTGAACCCATGAGGTTCGACCACGTGGACCTTGGCTGCGGTCGTGGGGACGGCACGCACGACCGCCGGCTTCGTGACCGTGACGCCAGACGGCGGCTCGTCGCGTGGGATCGGCCGCACGGCGGGCTCGCCGTACTCGCGCTCGCGCGGCGGAAGCTGCTGCACCTCGCGCACCGGATGCACATCGCGCGTCTGGGGGTACCCACGGGCGCCGACCTCGGCGGAGTCGGGACCTCCTCCACCCGGACCGGGCGGGCGTCCCTCGGGCGCGTACGGATCGTCGCCCGCGTAGGGATCTTCGTCATGGGTGTAGCCGTACTGGTCGTACGAGTACTCCTCATCGTCTTGGAGGCCTAGATAGACCATCGCACGACGCCACAGGGATGCCACACCATCGCGTGCACGCGGCTGCACGCCCTCCGAGGATCAAGGTTACCCGCGACCCCCCTGAACCTTGGTTCCATCGTGGAAGCCCGTCATTCGGGGCGCGGGCCGAAGAGGGCCCGCCCCACTCGAACGATGGTGGCGCCTTCCTCGATCGCAACCTCGAAGTCCTGGGTCATCCCCATCGAGAGCTCGGTCACGCCGACTCGCCCTGCGAGTTCGGCGAGGCTGGCGAACCACGGGCGAGGGTCGCCGGCCGCGGGCGGCACCGCCATCAGACCCTCGACCACGAGCCCCTGACCCGCGAGCCCGTCCACCAGTCGCGCGGTGTCGTTCGGGACACACCCCGCCTTGGTGGGCTCGCCGTCGAGGTTCACCTCGACCAGCACGTGGGCGCCCGGTGCGTGGCGTGCGATCTCCGCGCCGAGTGGCTCACGATCCACCGACTGCCACAGCGTCACCCAGGGCGCGAGAGCTTTCACCTTGTTGCGTTGGAGGCGCCCGATGAAGTGCCACCGTGGCGACACCGGGCCGTCGGCAAGTGCCGGCGCCTTGGCGAGCAGCTCCTGGGCCCGGTTCTCGCCGATGTCGACCAAGCCGGCCTCGAGTACCACGCGCACCTGCTCACTCGAGGTCGTCTTGGCTGCGGCCACGAGAGTGATCGACGCGGGATCACGGCCGGCCCGGCGCGCGGCTTCGGCGATGCGGTCCTGCACTGCGGCCACGTTTGCCGCGACATCCGCGACAGGGAGATGCGTCACGCTTCACACACCATCACGAGCGCTTGGCGACCGGTCTCGCCATCGCGTCGGTGCGAGAAGTAATCCGGCGACGCCGCCGTACAGACATCGACATCGTCGAACGTCCGCACGCCTGCGGCGAACAGGGAGATGCGCACCGCGGCAGGGAGATCCAGCGCGGGCTGCCCGTCCGCAGTGCGACCTTCGACCTCCGGGCCGAGCTGGGCGATCACCCGATCGAGGTCGTCGCGGCCGAACTCGTAACGCTCGGGGTGGATGCACGGCCCGAGAACGGCGTGCACATCGCCGCGCCCGATCCTGCGGAGCTGCTCCACCGCTTCGTCGATCACCCCAGCGAGCAGTCCGACCCATCCGGCGTGCACCACGGCGATCGCATCGTCGGTTGCGAGCGCGATCGGCGCGCAGTCTGCCGTGAGGACCACAAGCGGCACGCCTGTGTTCGTCGTGATCGCCGCATCGGCCGCCGGAGCTTCGGTCGGAGGGCGACCGTCGGCGCGCACCGTGGTGCGGCCATGTTCCTGGCGCAGCCACGACCACTCGTCGGGAACCGGGAGGCCACACGTGGCCGCCAGCCGCAGTCGGTTCTCGCGCACGGCGTCGGGTTCATCCTCGCCACGACTCGACAGATTTGCCGTGTCGTACGGCGTCGCCGAGACACCGCCATGACGGTTGGTCCAGATCGCGCGCCCGGGACCGATCGCGACTTCGATCACAGCGCCTCACGGGTTTTGGCGTGAGAAATGCACGTACGCCGTGCATTTCTCACGCCAAAACATTCAGAGGCCACGCCGATGGCGCGCTACCTCAGGAACTCGGGCACGTCGAAGTCGTCGTCGCCGCCCCCACCGCCACCGTCGTCGTCATCGAACGGCGAGCGCGGCGCGTCGTCGGCCAGACCGAGCGATGACTCGGTGCGCCGAGTGATCGGTCGGCTCTCACCGGCACGGTCGAAACCGGCAGCGATGACGGTGATGCGAACTTCGTCGCCAAGGGAATCGTCGATGGTCGCACCAAAGATGATGTTGGCGTCGGGGTGGGCGGTCTCCTTGACGACCTCGGCCGCTTCGTTGACCTCGAACAACCCGAGGTCGGAGGGGCCGGCCACGTTCAACAGCAGGCCGCGGGCGCCTTCGATGCTCGCCTCGAGCAACACGCTCGAGATCGCACTGCGCGCTGCAGAAAGGGCACGGCCTTCACCCGATGCACTGCCGATTCCCATCAACGCATTGCCGGCGTCCTTCATGACGGCGCGCACGTCGGCAAAGTCGGTGTTGATGAGTCCGGGAGTCGTGATCATGTCGGCGATGCCCTGCACGCCTTGGAGCAGCACGTCGTCGGCCATCTTGAACGCGGAGAGCAACGACGACTTCTCGTCGGCGACCTCGAGCAGACGGTCGTTGGGCACGACGATCATCGTGTCGACGCTGGCACGCAGCCGCTGGATGCCGCCGTCGGCCTGGACGGCTCGGCGACGACCTTCGAAGCTGAACGGCCGCGTCACGATGGCAATCGTCAGCGTGCCGAGACCGCGGGCGACGTCGGCCACGACCGGAGCACCACCGGTGCCGGTGCCACCACCCTCGCCCGCGGTGACGAAGACCATGTCGGCGCCCTTGAGCACCTCTTCGATCTCGTCGCGGTGGTCCTCGGCCGCCTGGCGCCCGAGCTCGGGGTCGGAGCCGGCACCCAGGCCTCGGGTGAGCGTGCGCCCGATGTCGAGCTTCACGTCGGCGTCGCTCATGAGCAGCGACTGGGCGTCGGTGTTGATCGCCACGAACTCGACGCCCTTCAAGCCGGCGTCGATCATGCGGTTGACCGCGTTGCCGCCACCACCGCCGACACCCACGACCTTGATCACCGCCAGGTAGTTCTGCGGGTCCCCAAGCATCCTGGTCGTCCTTCCGCTGTCGCTCACGGTGTCGTCGGGCGGCACGGGCCGGTCCGGTGGGTCGCTCGGCGGCGCCTGAACTCTCTCACCATTGTCGTCGCCCGAGGGCTCGTTCCGGGGGATCTCGGGCGCGACGGGTCCCGGCGCAGATCTGTGGTCGCCAACCAGCCTATCGGTTCCCAATTCCTGGACTCGTTGGGGTTCCTGATTCTGGGGTTCCTGACTCTCCAGGACGCCCTGAGGCTCCAGAGACTCGGGGGCCACCCTCGGATACATGGGTTCCATTTCGGACCGAGCCTCAGCCGAGGAAGGGGGTATAGGGCACGGTCACGTCGAGATAGCTGCCTCGCGTCGGCCCGAGGGCAATCAGCATGGCCTCGGTCGCCGTCACCTTGGCCGCGAGCGCTCGGGCGTCGCCGAACCGCACCTCCATCCCGCTGACCAGGAGCAGCCGTGCGTACCCGTCCTCGACGGAGATCGACACGACCTGCGGGACGAGCGCCGACGACAGTGCGCCCGCGACTCGCGCCGCAACGCGGATGTCGGCACCGGTGGCGTTGAGCTCGGGAAGACCGGGGCTCGGCGCCGGGGCCGTCGAGATCGACACACCACGGTGATCGAAGATGGCGACGCCACCGCCGTCAATGGCTCGCCACGCCACGGGGAACCGTGGCGTCACTTCAACTCGCAGCGTGCCTGGAAGCTGACGGGTGACGCTCACGTCGGCGACCCAAGGCAGCGCCTTGATGCGATCCACGACCGCGCCGGTGTCGGTGGTGAGAAGCGGTTCTCCGGGTTGCACGCCGGCGGCCGCGATGACCTCGTCAGCATGCGCGCCCTCGACCCCGACGACCGCGACCTGGTTCACGTCGAGCAGCGGTGACAGCACGGCGCCGGTACCTGCGGCGACGATTGCGAGAACGCCAAAGACCCACAGCAGGCGATGCAGCCGACGACGACCGGCCACTCGGGTCACGGCGACACGCCGCGCACGCACGCGCGGATCCATGGGGGCGCGCCTGGGTACCGGACGCGGGCGAGCCGGTCTTCGCAGCACACGAGGAGCTGGGGGTGCGTAGGTGGTCATGGGGTGTCCTCCCGATCGTTGAAGCCGATCATGCGGAGCTCGGTGACGAGCTCTACGCCGGTGGCATCAGCCACCCGAACGCGCACTGCGTCAACCAAGCGAGCCACGTCGTCGGCCGTGGCATCGGGCCCGGCTTGAAAGAAGTTGGCGTGCTTGTCGGACACGACTGCCCCACCGACGCGTAGCCCCTTCAAGCCGGCCTCGTCGATCAGGCGGCCCGCGGAGTCGCCCGGCGGATTGCGGAACACAGATCCCGCGTTCGATCCGCCGGGTTGGTGCTCGCGCCGCCAGCGCACGATCTCGGCGATCCGGTCTTCGCACACCGTGACGTCGTCCGGCTCTCCCGCAAACTCGGCGCGCACGACCACATGGGAGGCATCTACGTTCGAATGGCGGTACGAAAGGTCGAGCCCGTCCACATCACGCGCCTCGACGGCGGCGGCGCCGCCGAACAGGTCGAGCACCCAGGCCCGCCGCAGCACATCCGCGGTCTCCCGGCCGTGGCCACCGGCGTTCATACGAACCGCCCCACCGACCGAGCCCGGGATACCAACGAAGAACTCGAGTCCGCCTACGCCCACTGCCGCGGCGCGACGCGCCAGCATCGGCAGCGGCACGGCACCTCCGGCGCGCACATGGTCCGCGTCGGGGTCGATCTCGATGGTCGCGAAGTCGCCTTCCAGCACGACCGCCACGCCACGGAACCCGGCTTCGGCCACCAAGAGGTTGGAACCGCGGCCGATGAGCAGGACCGGTGGCTTGGAGCACGCCAGCACCGATGCGAGGGCAAGCAGCGCGGCTTCGTCGCCCGCATGAACAAGGACGGCGGCCGGTCCGCCCACGCGATACGTGGTGAGCTCGGCCACCGACGCGTCACGTGACACGCGGCCAGGAAGCCGTGCCTCGAGCGCGGTTGCAACATCAGTGAGGTTCACGACGCCGACTCCGCGCCGAGCCATTCGTCGAGCACGGTCGTGACGTCACCAGCGCCGAGCGCGAGAAGCATGTCGCCTGGTCGGGTGAGACGAAGCGCGTGTTCGACAACATCCGAATGGCGCGGCAAATAGGTCACCGCAAGCGACGGGTGCGCGTCGAGCACGGAACGCACGAGTAGCCGACCCGAGATCCCCGGTTGAGGATCCTCGCCGGCTGAGTAGACATCGGTGAGCACGACCGCGTCGGCATCGACAAACGAGTCGGCGAAGTCGCGCCACAGACGAGCGGTGCGCGTGTACCGGTGCGGCTGGAAGATCACCACAACGCGGCTCCAGTCACCCTCACGTGCGGCGCGGACCATTGCCGCCACTTCCCCGGGGATGTGGGCATAGTCATCGACGAGCGTCACTCCGTTGATCTCGCCACGGAACTGGAATCGGCGCGCTACTCCGCCGAAACCGGCCAGAGCGGTGCGCACGGCATCGAACGGCACGCCGATCTCGAGCGCAAGGGTTGCAGCCGTTGCCGCGTTGGCCGCGTTGTGCGCGCCGGGCACCGGGAGCTCGATAGTCCCGAGCAGCACACCATCGTGCGTGAGATCGAAGCGGCTACCCGCACGCGATCCCGCATAGCTCTCGATGCGGTAATGGGCGTCGTCGCTCGTGCCGACGGTCACGACGTTCGCATGATCTCGAGCGAGCTCGCGAGTGATGGGGTCGTCAGCCGACACCACCCGCGCGCCTGGAAGTCCCTCGATGAAGGCATGGAATGCCATGACCAGCGCGGGAAAGTCGCCGTAGTGATCGAGGTGATCGGCCTCGATGTTGGTGACGATGCCGGCCTCGGAGGTGAGTTCGAGGAACGTGCCGTCACTCTCGTCGGCCTCGACCACGAGCCACTCGCCATCGTCATACGCGGCGTTCGTGCCAACTTCGTTGAGATCGCCACCGATGAGGAAGCTCGGCTGCCAACCGGCGGCACGCAGGCACAACGTGAGCATCGATGACGTCGTGGTCTTGCCGTGGCTCCCTGCGACCGCGATGCCGCGCCGGGTGCGCACGATCGCGGCAAGGGCTTCGGCGCGTCGCAACACCGGCACTCCGCGTTCGTTGGCCGCGACGACTTCCGGGTTCGTGGGCGGTACGGCGGTGGAGATGACGACGGCTTCGAGGGGCTGTCCGAGGTGAGCGGCATCGTGGCCGATGTGTACGACCACGCCCATCGCTCGCAGGCGCTCGGTGCGATCGGACTCGCGCAGGTCGGAGCCGCTCACCTGATGGCCCATGCGGGCGAACACGGCGGCGATCGCACTCATGCCAGCGCCACCCACTCCCACGACGTGCAGCGCTCGGGGCGTCGAGAGGTCGAGGTCAGGCGGCACGAGCGGCCTCCTCCACCATGTCGGCAACTCGCGCGGCGGCATCGGGTCGAGCGATCGAATGACCAGCGCGACCCATACGTTCCAGCAGCGCGCGATCGTCGAGGAGTCGGCGCAGCTCGCGATCGAGGCGCTCGCCATCGAGCTCGGAATCGGGGACGAGCACCGCGGCACCCAACGTCGCCAGAGCCTCGGCATTCCGGGTCTGGTGGTCGTGGGGAGCGTTCGGGAGCGGGACGAGCAACGCGGGCACACCAGTCGCCGCGAGCTCGGCGATGGTGATGGCGCCGGCACGACACATGACCATGGTGGCCGCCGAGTACACCCCAGCCATCTGCTCCTCGTACGCGCGCAGCTCGTACTGCAGGCGGTCGGAGGGCGTTCTTTGTTCAGCGAGCAGCGTGCTGCAGCGTTCGTAGTCGCGCGCTCCTGCTACGTGCACGATCGCGACGTCAGTCCGGTCGCGCCACCGCTCGTAGAGAAACAGCGTCGCATCGTTCAGCCGGCGCGCGCCGAGGCTGCCGCCGAACACGGCGATCAATGGAGGGGCCGTGGGCGCGCGAACGACACCAGCGATCTCGGGTCGAATCGGGTTTCCGGTCAGCACTGCTTTGCGCAGTGACGTGTCGGCGAAGGAGACCGCGGCACGCGCGCCGAAGCGAACTCCGATCCGGTTGGCGAGTCCTGGAGCTGCGTTCTGCTCATGGACGACTGCGGGAACCCGCCGAAGTCGCGCCGCGACCACGCAGGGAAGGGATGCAAAACCCCCGACGCCGAGAACAACCCGCGGTCGGAGCTTCCCGACGAGACGGAACGCGCGACCGAACGCGCGACATGCACCGACCAGTGCGCCGATGTTGGCGCGTACGGCAGCCGGGCGCAGGCTCCGTTGGATGCCGCGCCCGGGCAGGAGATCGATGGTGAAACCCGCCGCGGGAACCGCGGTGGCTTCGAGCCCTCGCTCGGCACCAACGAAGTGGATGGTCGACTGCCCGTGACCGCGGCGAACGAGCTCCTGCGCCACGGCCAGCGCTGGGTACACGTGACCACCGGTACCGCCGCCCGTGACGAGCGCGAACACCGACGGTGTGGACTGATCGGTCATCGCTCCGCCGCAGCCGCCGGCGTGCGAGTCCGCGCCGACAAGGGATCAACCGAATGCTTGGCCACGTTGGCCAGCACGCCGGCCGCAATCATCGAGACCACGAGCGCCGAACCACCGAACGACACGAACGGCAGCGGCACACTCGACGCCGGCAGGAGCCCAATCACGCCGCCGATGTTCAGCAGAGCCTGGGCGCCGATCCAGACGGTGATCCCGGTGGCGAGCAGCATCCCGAACCGGTCCGGTGCGCGCAACGCAGCTCGCGTCCCGAGGACGAGGAACGCGAGGAAGAGCCCCACCACGATGAAGGTGCCGATCAAGCCAAGCTCTTCACCGATCACGGCGAAGATGAAGTCGGTGTGCGCGTTCGGCAGGAAGAGCCACTTGGCCCGTCCGGCGCCGAGCCCGACCCCACTGATTCCCCCGCTCCCGATCGCGATGGAGCTCTGGATGGCCTGGTAGCCCGCGTTCGCGGCGTCGGCAGCCGGGTGCAGGAAGCTCATCAAGCGCTCACGTCGGTAGTCGGACGAGAGGGCGAACACCGTTGCCGCGGCCGCGCTCACGCCACCGACCGTTGCGAGATGGGCGATGCGGATGCCACCGACCAGCAACACCCCGCCCACGATGATGCCCAGCAAGAGCGCCGAGTCGAAGTCGGGCTCGAGACATACGAGCGCGGCGAACGCGACGAGCACGAGCAACACCGGGCGGAGCGCACGGCGCCAGTCGTGGAGCTCGTCTTCGCGCCGCGTCAGCACTTCGGCCGCAAACACCACCAGCGCGAGCTTTGCGAGCTCACTGGGCTGCACGCTCCACGCGCTCACACCCAACCAGCGGCGTGCACCGGCCACCTGAAGCCCCACGTGCGGAACGAGCACCAACACGAGCATCAGTCCAGACACGAAGACGAAAGGTTCCACGATCCGGCGCCAGCTGCGGTAGTCCACGCGCTGCGCGACCGCGAACCCGATCACACCCAGCAGCGTCCACGCGAGCTGACGCATGAACGTGTACCAGACCGATCCATGGCTCTCGATCGAGAACACCGAAGATGCCGACAGCACCATCACCACGCCGATGACGTTGAGCACGGCAATCGTCGCAACGAGCATCACGTACGTACCGGGCCACGGCGATGGGCGCTGCTTCTGCTTCGCGCTCATCCATCCACCTCCACGAGTTCACGCACTTCACGGGCGAAGTCATCGCCGCGTGCTGAATACGACGGGTACCAGTCGAACGAGGCGCAGGCCGGCGAAAGGAGCACGGTGTCGCCCCGTTCCGCAAGATCGTGTGCCTTGCGGACGGCCTCACGCATCGAAGCCGCGGCGACGACCGTCGTAAGCCCTGCGAACGCCTCGGCGACCTCGTCCGCGGCTTCACCAATCGCGACCACCGCTCGCAACCGCGGCGCCAAGGTACGCAGCTCACCGAGGTCAAGGCCCTTGTTGCGCCCGCCCGCCAACAGCACGACGCTTTCCAACGCGCCAACTGCGGCGATCGTGGCGTGCACGTTCGTGGCCTTCGAGTCGTCGACGTAGCGCACTTCGTTGCGCTCGGTGACGAGTTGCAGACGGTGCGCCAGGCCGGTGAACCCAGTCAACGTGTCGCCTATCGAGACCAGATCGGCACCCAAGTCGACCGCCATCGCCGATGCGGCAAGCGCGTTGGCAACGTCGGACGGCGTGCGGCGCGGCAACGCTTCGAGCGCCACGATCTCCTCGTCGTCGGAGGTCACCAGCACCTGGCCGGCGGCCGTGTCGAGGACTCGGTATCCGGACGCCGCGCCCTGTGCGACCGAGAACGGCACGCGCCGACCGCGCGCTTCCGCCGCAAGACCGGCAACAACCGGATCGTCGGCGTTGAACACCAAAAGGTCTTCGCCCGACTGATGGGCGAAGACTTTGCTCTTGGCGCGAGCGTACGCATCGAAGGTGCGGTGCCAATCAAGGTGATCGGCGCCCAGGTTGAGCAGTGCAGATGCGCGGGGGCGGAAGGCGTCGGTCGTGAAGTTGAGCTGGAACGAAGACACTTCGGCGACCACGACGTCCACAGCGTCTTCGACTGCCTCGATCAATGGACGGCCGATGTTCCCGGCTGGAACCGCCTTCACCCCCGCGGCCATGAGCATCGCGGCCGTGAGCGTGGTGACGGTGGTCTTTGCGTTGGTGCCGGTGATCGCGGCGAGGACGGGGCCACCATTACGCGACGCGACCTCGGCCGCGACGTCGACCTCGGAACGCACCGGGACCTTCGCGCGCAGCGCGGCTGCAATCGCAGCGTGACGCTCCGACACTCCCGGGCTCGGCACAACCAGGTCGGCAACTGCTGCGAGCGACCCGGCGCGCACTGCGCCCGGTCGCTCAACGACGTCGGCTCCCGCTGCGCGCGCGCGCTGCGCGCGCGCGGCGTATTCCGGTCCGGTGCCCGGCGTGTCCTCGAGCACGATCACGTTGTCACCCCGGCGCGTGAGATGGCGCACCAGCGCATCCCCCGTCACCGCGAGTCCGACCACCACAACCCGAGTCCCCTTTTCTGGTCGATTCCGCTCCGCCGTCCCGCTCGTCCGAGCACGGCCCCGCTGCATCTCCATTAATCGATCGCTCCCGGGAGGTGGATGAAGTCGGCGTAGAAGATGCCGAGTGCGAGGGCGACACACACGCCGGCGAACAGCCAGAAGCGCACGATGATCGTGAACTCGGGCCAGCCCTTGACCTCGAAATGGTGATGAATGGGCGCCATACGCAGCGCGCGGCGACCGAAGAGTCGGAATGAGATCACCTGCACGATCACGCTCACGGTTTCGATGACGTAGAGGCCGCCGAGAATCGGGAGGAGCAGGATCACGTTGGAGAGAAGCGCAAGACCGGCCATCGCGCCACCGATCGCCAGCGATCCGGTGTCGCCCATGAAGATGCGCGCCGGCGCCGCGTTCCACCACAAGAAGCCCGCACACGCGCCGGTGAGCGCGGCAGCGATCACCGCCATGTCGACCGTGGACGCGGGCTCCACGCCGTAGAACGTCGGATGACGGAACTGCCAGAAGCAGATCACCATGAACGCGCCAAACGTCAGCGTCGCAGCACCGGCGGCGAGCCCGTCGAGCCCGTCAGTCAGGTTCACCGCATTGCAGGTGCCGAAGATCACGAACAAGGCGAAGGCGAACCACAACGTGTACCCCAGGTGGACATCGATCACGCGGGTGAACGAGAGGTTCGTGGACACCGTGATCCACTCGAGCGCGAGCAGCGCGAAACCGCTGGCTACCACCAGCTCGCCCGTAGCCTTCCCGCGCTTACGCAATCCGAGGTTACGACCGCGTCGAACAGCCAGGTAGTCATCGATGAAGCCAACCAGCGCGATACCAACGATCAAGAACATGAGCGACAACCCGGTGCGAGCGAACTTGATCTGCTCGCTCCGCACGTGCGCGACCGCGTACCCAAGCGTCACACCGGCGACGATGGCTATGCCACCCATCGTCGGCGTCCCCGCCTTGCCCGCGTGGGGATGTGTGAACGGACCGTCGTCGCGAATGAGCTGGCCGATCCCGCGCTTTTTCAACACTCGAATCAGGATTGGCGTACCGAAGACGGTCGTTGCGAAGGCCACGGCCACGGCGATCAACAGCGCGATCACGATGCGCCCGTCAGTGATTCCGCGACCCGCTCGAGCCCGACAGCTCGGCTTGCCTTCACCAATACGGCGTCGCCGGATTGGACCTCACGCATCACGGCTTCGAGTGCTTCATCGCGATCAGCAACAGTGAGCACCGAGACGCGGCTACCACTGGCGCCCGCGGCGAAGCGCTCCGATTGGCGACCCACTGCGATCAACACGTCGATGCCGCTTGCGGCCGCAAGCGCACCAATGGCTTCGTGCTCAGCATCGGACGCATCTCCGATTTCGAGCATCTCGCCGAGCACAGCGATTCGGCGACCGGGAACGTCGAGGCTTGCGAGCGACCGGACTGCAGCCGCAGCCGACGTGGGACTCGAGTTGTAGGCATCGTTGATCACGAGGACGCCGCCAGCCGTGCGCACGAGGTCCATCCGGCGCGTCGCGGTACGAGCCTCGGCCAATCCGGCGGCGACATCGTCCAGCGGCACTCCGAGCTCGAGCGCGACCGCCGCGGCTTCGAGCGCATTCTCGACCTGGTGCTCACCACGCAGGCCGAGAACGACCGGCGCGGTTCCCCAAGCACTCTCGAGCACAAAGCTGAGGTGGAGCTCACCATCGAGGGTCACGTCGACGGCGCGCACATCACTCGTCGCGCTTCGTCCCACTCGAATGACTCGCGCAGCCGTGCGGCGGGCGAGCGCATCCGTGGCGTCGCACTCGGCGTTCAGCACGGCCAGGCCGTTCGCCGGCAAGGCCTCGAGAAGCTCGCCCTTCACTCGGGCGATCCCCGTCCGACCGCCGAGGTGCTCTGCGTGGGCCATGCCGATATGGGTGATGACCCCGACTTGCGGTTGGGCGATCACCGCGAGATCGGCGATGTTCCCGTTGAAGCGAGCACCCATCTCGACCACAACTACTTCGACGTCGTCGGGCGCGCCAATGAGCGTGAGCGGCACACCCGCCTCATTGTTGAACGATGACGGGCTGGCGTGGACGCGACGTGTGCGACCGAGTGCAGCCGCGGTGAGATCCTTCGTGGCCGTCTTGCCCGCGGACCCGGTGATCCCGACGACCGTTGCGTCACGTACGCGAGAGCGAGCCAGATGTGCCATGTCGGTAAGAGCCTGCATCGTGTCGTCAACGCACACGAGCGTCGCGCCGGGCATCGACGCTTCGAATCGCACCGCGGTCACCGCGAGCGACGCGCCCCGCGCAAACGCGTCGGCAACGAAGTCGTGCCCGTCGCGCTCACCCCGCAGCGCGACGAAGCCGGCGCCTGGGAGCAGCACACGTGAGTCGATCGTCATGGAGGTGGCGATCGCATCTGTCGGTCCGACCAGCTCACCGCGGGTGGCCGCTGCGATGTCGCCCGCGGTCAGGTCCATGAGCGCGCTCCGAGCTCGTCGCGCGCGACCGCACGATCCTCGAACGGCACCCGCACGCGCCTGGAGATCTGCTCGATCTCGTGGCCCTTACCCGCGATCACCACGACGTCGCCCGGACGTGCCTCGACGATCGCGGACCGGATCGCGAGACGGCGATCGGGTTCGACCACGACCCGGGACCGCGCATCGCGCGACTGCGCATCGAGGAGACCCTCACGAACCTGCTCCGCAATGGCCGCAGGGTCTTCGTCGCGCGGGTTGTCGGTCGTCAGCACGACGACGTCGGCACCGCCAGCCGCGGCGCGCCCCATCAGCGGTCGCTTCTCACGGTCACGATCACCGCCACATCCGAAGACCACGATCACTCGATTCGCACCGGCGAGCGCGCGCGCCGCTTGCAGCGCGGTCGTGAGCGCGTCGGGAGTGTGCGCGTAGTCCACGATGACCGTGAACGGCTGACCCAGATCGACTCGTTCGAAGCGCCCGGGTACGACGATCGTTGTGGAGAGACCGTCGGCCACCGTCGCGAGATCGAAGTCCGCGATGAGCGCGATGCCGGCCGCGGAAAGCGCGTTCGTAACATTGAATCGCCCGAGCAGCGTGAGCTCGACCGGCGCGGAGGCGTTCGAACGGCGGTCGCGCAGCGTGAAGCGCGCACCATCGCCGTCGAGTACGACGTCATCGGCCACGACATCGGCGTCGGTGGCGTCGAGGCCGAAGGTGACGACAGGCAAGCCGTCGCCCCGCACTCGGCTCAACAGCTCGCGGCCATAGGGATCGTCGATACCGATCGCTGCTCCCGCGGTGCGCTCACGCTGGAACAGGCTGGCCTTGGCTTCGAAGTACGACTCGATCGTGCCGTGGAAGTCGAGGTGGTCGTGGCTCAGGTTCGTGAAGCCGACGGCGGTGAACCATGTGCCGTCGATCCGGTGTTGCTCGAGCGCGTGCGACGACACCTCCATGGCAACCGTCGTCACCGAGGCGCTCCGCATCCGGGCGAGCAGCTCTTGGAGCTCGGGGGCCTCGGGGGTCGTGTGCTCCAACGGGATCGGGTTGCCGTCCACCCGGGCACCGGTCGTACCGACCACGCCGACGCGCTCCCCCGCAGCGCGAGCAATCGCTTCGAGCAGGTAGGTGGTCGTCGTCTTGGCGTTCGTGCCGGTGACGCCGAGGCAACGCATCGCACGCGACGGGTCTCCGTACAGCTTCGCTGCGACGGGACCGAGAGCGAGCCGTACGTTGCGAAGCTCGGCTTCGGCGACACCCAGATCGAGTTCGCGCTCCACGAGCAATGCCACTGCACCGGCAGCGACCGCATCGTCTGCGTACGCGTGACCGTCGGTCGTTGCACCGGGAACACACGCGAAGCACGCGCCGGGACCGACCCGGCGGCTGTCGTGGGTCAGCGCAGCGATCTCCACGGTCGGGTCGCCTCGCAGCGCGAGCAGGTCGACCCCGTCGAGGAGCTCCTTCAGCTGCACGCGTGCGACCCCCTCCTCCTCGCCCCCGGAACCCTGGTCAGGGTACCGGTCCTCCTGCTGAGCCTTCTCCGCCGAACCTTCATGGCCAGATCAGCATGTTCGGATCAGCCCGCCGGTACGTGCTCGACGGCGAGCGCGTACTGCATGATCCGCGCGAACACGGGTGCGGCAACCTGACCGCCGGTGTAGTTGTTACTCGGTTCGTCGAGCACGACGATTGCGGCAAGGCGCGGGGAATCGACGGGCGCGAACCCGGCAAAGGACGCCACGTACTTGTACGGCGGCGTGTCGTAGGGCGGCTTGCGCGCCGTGCCCGTCTTGCCACCAACCTGATAGCCGGCGATCTGTGCCTTCGTTCCAGTACCGCTGGCGACGACAGCAGCGAGCATCGTGCGCATCGCTCGTGCGGTCTCGACCGAAACCACTTGGCGCGTCTCGCCCAGCGGCGCCTCATGGCGTTCGCCCTCGCCGTCGATCGTGGCCATGACCAACCTCGGCGCGCGGGCAACGCCGTCGTTCGCGATCGTGAGGTACACGTCGAGCATCTGCATGGCGGTGACCGCGATTCCGCTCCCCACCGGCATCGACGTCATGCTCGTTGCGTTGTACTGAACGACCGGGAGCAAGATGCCCGCGGCCTCACCGGGGAAGTCGAGGCCGGTCGGCGTCCCGAAGCCGAACCCGCGCAGTGCCGCGTCGAACCGATCCCTACCGAGTTGGTCGGCGATAAGGATGGTGCCGACGTTGGACGACTCGCGAACGATGTCGGCGACCGTCATCGCGGTGGGGTGGCTCTGCACATCGGCGTAGTCCTCGCCGTCGACCACGATGATCGACGGTACGTTCAGCACGGTGCTCGGACTGATGAGACCGGCTTCGAGCGCAGCGGCAATCGTGACGACCTTGGCCGTCGAACCCGGCTCGAACACGTCGGTAAGCGGACGGTTGTGCGAGGTCGCACCGGCGGGATGTGCCGGCGTGTTCTCGAACGCGCCATCGACGGTGGCCATCGCCAGGATGTCGCCAGTGCGAACATCGGCGATCACAACCATGCCGCCCTTGGCTTCGGCGCGCGCAACCTCTTCAGAGAGCACGCGCTCGGCCTCGAACTGCAGTGACTCGTCGATCGTAAGCACGAGATCGCCACCTCGTACCGCCGGGCTCCCGCGCCGCTGACCATCCGGAAGGTCGCGTCCCACCGCGTCCTGCTCCACTTCCATCTTCCCGGGCTTCCCCGCGAGCACCGATTCCTCGCTGGCTTCGAGACCACCCAGACCGTCGTTGTCGATCCCCACCCAACCGAGCAATGGTGCGGCCAACGGTTGCGCCGGGTAGTACCGCTTGGATTCTGAGACGAACGCCACGCCCGGGAGGTCGAGGGCCTTCACCTTCGCAGCGACATCCTTCTCGACCTGGCGCGCGACGTACACAAATGCAAGGTCTTTGTCGCTGAGCCGCGCTTCGAGCGTCGGCGCGTCTACGCCGACGATCGGCGCAAGCTGCGTGGCATACCCCGCTGGGTCCTTGATGAGCCGCGGGTCGGCCCACACGCTCGAGCGCGATACCGACAGCGCAAGATCGTTCCCGTTTCGGTCGAAGATGCTGCCGCGCTCCGCGGCCAGCGTGACCGTGTGGACGCGCTGGCTGAGGCCGAGCTGCACGTAGTGTCGGCGATTGCGCGCCTGCATGTCGACGAGTCGGGCACCCACGAGGGCGAACAACGAGACCAGCACGACGACGACGACGTGGAGCCGACGACGCGGCGACGAGGGAGCGCGACGCACGCGGCCCCGGGACGCTGGCTCGGATCGGTACGCGCGCGATGCGGCCGCCGACGATGCCGGCGGCCGCCTCGAGGGCTCCGGGGGGAAGGCACGGGTCATGGGCTTGTGCTGAGCGTCGACTTCACTTGGGTGTAGCCGCCAAACGTGCCCGAGGGCGCGTCGGGTGGTTCGGGTACGTCATCGCCGGCGACGGGGACAACCCGCGCGGGTTCGCCGGGCGCGACCAAGCCCATTTCCTGGGCACGCTTCGTGATGCGCTCGGGCGAAGCGAGCAACGACCGCTCGTAGCGCGCTTCTTCGTACCGCTGCTCCGCGAGCTGCGTCCGCTGCTCGAGCTGGTCGAGCGCGATCTGACTCTGGGCGAGCATCGCGTGGAACGCGACGATCGTCAGGAGCGCGATCACCGTGGCCCAGGCCGAGAGGATTGTGCGCCGACGACGACGCGTGGCGGTCCGGGCTGGAACGACCCGAAGCGCGACACGCTGCGGCGCGGGTGCCCGGAAGGGCCCCCACGTCTGCGGGAACGCGACAGCCGTTGCCGTGTTCGCACGGCCACCG
>SHVJ01000034.1 GCA_009694295.1 Acidimicrobiia bacterium | reverse complement strand
AGATGGGTTGCTTATACGCGACGATCGCCAAGGTCTCGAGCGACGGCCCCGACAAGCGCACGTGCTGCCCCTCGATGACGAAGCGTTCGACGTAGCCCGCAAGATCGGGATGGGTCTGGTACCGGTAGCCGCCGGCCACGCGCGTGAGCACGAAGCCGCGTTGAGTCTCCTCATATTCGCGTGCGAGATCGGCGCACAACTCTTCAACACGTGCGACGGGGAGCTCGACGAGCTCCGCGAGGAAGCGAGCTTCGACCGGTTCGGTGGCGGCGAGCACGACCGCTTCAATCGCGCGTCGGTCTTCGATCGAAGCATGGTCCTTCGAGAGGCTGTCGTCCTGGGCGAAACCCTCGGCGTTCATGTGCGCTGACCGCTCGGCGGGGTCGCGGGCTCGTCCCAGTCGGCGACGCTTGCCTCGTCGAGTGCGAACTCGCCGGTCACGAGTCGACGCAACGTGAGGGATCCGAAGTTCTCGATCTGCTCGATGTCGATCAATCCCTGTTTGTACAGCTCCAACACGGCCAAGAAGCGCACGATGACGTCGAGCTTCGTATCCGCCGCAGAGCCGAGGTCGCGGAACTGCACCGTACGGCCCGCGGGCACCCGTTCCAGCACCGCGACGATCGCCTCGGCCACGCTGACGCGAATCGGCGCGATGTGATCGGTGTCGACGACCTCTTGCGGGCGCGGAGCCAGCGCACGACGGGCGGCATCGCGCAGTGCTTGGGGGCGGACCCGCTCGAGCGGGTCAGGCACGAGCGAGCGGAACGGCTCTTCCGGCCCCGCCAGCCGCGCGACCGACAGCGCCGCGCGAGACATGAGGTTCTGCACCGTGGCCGCGGCGTCTTTGAATGTCTTGCACTCGAGGAGTCGGGCCAGCAGAAGGTCGCGCTCTTCGAAGCGCAGCAGCTCTTCGTCGAGCTCGAGATCGGATTGTCCGGGGAGCAGTCGGCGCGTCTTGAGCTCGATGAGCGTTGCTGCGATGAGCAGGAACTCGGTCGCGAGCTCGAGGTCGAGCGCGTGCATGCGTTCGAGCTCAGCGAGGTACTCGTCGATGATCGGCGCGAGCGAGACCTCCCACAGGTCGACCTCCTGGCGCAGGATGAGGTGCAAGAGGAGGTCGAAGGGGCCCTCGAAGACTGACGTGCGTACCTCGTAGCCCATGGCTTCGTCAGGGTATCGGAAGGCTTCGCCGGTGCCGTGCCAACTACCGTGGCCGCCATGGCGAGGGTGTTCTCGGGCATCCAGCCCACCGGCGACCTGCATCTCGGCAACTATCTCGGCGCGATCCGCCGCTGGGCCGCGACGCAGGACGAGCACGATGCCATCTACTGCGTCGTCGATCTGCACGCGATGACCTTGCCGTACGACCCACCAACGTTCGCCGAGCGCACCTGGCGGACGGCCGCGCTGCTGATGGCGGCTGGGCTCGACCCCGCCCGCTGCACCCTCTTCGTGCAGAGCCACGTGCCCGTGCACACCGAGCTCACGTGGACACTCAACTGTGTCGCAACGTTCGGCGAGCTCGGCCGGATGACGCAGTTCAAGGAAAAGGGGGGCGGCAAGGAGTCGGTGAGCGTCGGCTTGTTCGACTACCCGGTGCTGATGGCCGCCGACATCCTCGCCTACGACACCGAGGAGGTCCCCGTCGGCGACGATCAGCGCCAGCATCTCGAGCTGGCACGTGACGTCGCGATTCGGTTCAACCATCACTTCGGCGAGACCCTGGTCGTTCCGAAGGCAACAATCCCCGAGGTCGGCGCACGGGTCATGGATCTCCAGAACCCGACCGCGAAGATGTCGAAATCCGCCGCCTCCATCCAAGGCACGATCGCGTTACTGGACGATCCGAAGGTCGTCGCCAAGCGCATTCGCAGCGCGGTGACCGACTCGGAGACCGAGGTTCGCTACGTGCCGGAGACCAAGCCCGGTGTCTCGAATCTGCTCGAGATCCTGTCTGCGGCGACGGGCCGCGCAATCCCCGAGCTGGAGCAGGAGTTCGCGAGCGGCGGGTACGGGCCACTGAAGAGTGCGGCGGCCGACGCCGTGGTTGAGCTCCTCCGGCCGATCCAGGAGCGCTATGCCGCGCTCGATGCCGATCCCGGGCATGTTGCCGCGCAGCTCGCGGCTGGCGCGGAGAAGGCGGAGTGCACGGCAGTTGGCGTGATGGAGCGGGTACGGCGCGCCACGGGGCTGCTCCCCCGCTCCTGACGACCGAGTCAGTCGTCGTCGGCCGCGTCGAGCACGGCCACGACGCCTTCGGGGAAGCCAAGCGCGTCCCACTTGAACTCGGCGTGGTGTGCGCCGGCCCATGCCGCGGCCTCCTCACGAGCACCCGCGAGCCGTAGCCGCGTCTCTCCGAGCTCGGCGTGACGTAGATACAACCCGAACCGGCGAGTGACGCCGCGCTTGGCCGACCACGCCTCGGCCATGTCGTGGCCGGCAGCCGCGCCGGCGAGCGTGGCGCTCGCGCGACCGATCACGCCGAGCCCAGCATCGAGCTTGCCGACGTCGTGCAGCAACGCCGCCGCCAACCAGCGCGAGTCATCGGCGGTTGGAGTGTTTGCGAACGAGTGTTGCACGCGGCGAGCTACTGCGACCGAGTGTCGCCGGTCATGGTTCACCATGCGCGACCAGATCTCGAGCTCGCCCGGAGTGAGCACGGACTCGACCCATGCCGCGTCATTTGCCCGCGGTGGCCCCGGTCGCAACGCGCCGAAGAATCGCCGAACAAGGTGACTCGCGCGCTTCATCGCCCAGTGACGAAGTCGAAGAGCAAGTCGTAGAACGGCTGAACGATGTTGCCGATGACATCGGTGAAGAGGAGCAGCCCGAGCAGCACCAGAAACCCATAGGGGCGGTACTTGTACCAAGTTGGAAGCCAGTCGCGCGGTAGGAGGCGCTCGACCAACGCAGAACCATCCAACGGTGGGATCGGCAGAAGATTGAACACGCCGAGCAACAGGTTCACGATGGCGAAGTAGACGAGGATCTCGAGCAAGAGATTGGACGACCGGGCGTCGATCGCTTCGGCGAGTCCGGCTCCGCCGTGAAACATCGCGCGGGCGATCACCGCGGAGATCGCCATCAGCAACAGGTTCGTTGCGGGGCCGGCCAGACTCACGAAGACCATGTCGCGTCGCGGGCTCCGTAAGCGCGCGGGGTTCACCGGGACCGGCTTGGCATAACCGAATATCGGGAGCCCGCTGAGTGCACCCATTGCCGGGAGCAAGATCGAACCGATCGGATCGACGTGCGGAAGTGGGTTGAGCGTCAGGCGACCTGCGCGCTTTGCGGTGTCGTCGCCGAACCACAAGGCCACTACTCCGTGGCTGACCTCGTGCACGATGATCGCCACCACCAGACAGCCGAACAGGATGACGGCCTCACGGAAGGGCACGCGTTCAGCGGGTCTTGGAGGCGCAGGCCATGCAGAACCGCGCCGACGGCATTGCCTCGAGCCGGGCTACGCCGATGTCGCTGGCGCAGGATTCGCACTGGCCGTAGGTGCCGGCGTCCATCTTGGCGAGCGCATCTACGGTCTCACGCAGCGTCTCGGTCAACGACGCGGCGACTGCATCGAGCTCTGAACGCTCAGCGGTCACCTGACTCGAGTCAGCGAAGCCGTCATCGAACGCAAGTGCGCCGTTCTCGCCGTAGCCCATCTCGCTGAGCTTGGTCTGAAGGTGGTCGCGTTCTTCCTCGAGTTGGGCGCGCACGATCGACTGTGTCGCTTCAGGCATGCCCGAATGGTACTGCTGGCTCGACCCGATTCTTCTAGAGAAGCAGCCCGAGAACCCTTGCCGGGTAAGGGCTATCTCGCCCGGGCGCGCGGGTGGCTCGCTTCGTAGACCGTGCGCAGGCGCTCCGCGGTGACCTTTGTGTAGACCTGCGTGGTCGAGAGGCTCACATGACCGAGCACTTCCTGGACGACGCGAAGGTCGGCGCCATGGTCGAGGAGATGCGTGGCACAGGAATGGCGCAGCACGTGCGGTGAGATGCGGTCTTCGAGGCCGACGCGCTTCGCTGCGGCGCGGACGATTCCCCAGCACCCCTGACGTGTGAGCCGGCCACCCCGTACGTTGAGGAACACGGCGTCATGGCTGCTACTCGCCGTGCGGACGAGCTGCGGGCGTCCAAGCGTGAGGTATTCGGTGAGCGCGGCACGCGCGGCACGACCGATCGGAACGACGCGTTCCTTACCGCCCTTCCCGAAGACGCGTACGACGCCGTCGTCGAGATCGAGGTCGGGGCGGTCGAGGCCAACCAGCTCGCTGATGCGTAGCCCAGCGGCATAGAGCGTCTCGAGGATCGCCCGGTCGCGGGTGATGGCCGGGGTATCGCCGATCACCGCGTCGATCAGCGACTCCACCTCCGCCTCGGTCAGCGCCTTCGGGATTCCGGCAGGAACCTTGGGTGCGCGTACATCCTGCGCCGGATCATCGGTCGAGAGTCCTTCGTCGACACAGAACCGATGGAATGAGCGCACTGCCACAAGCGTGCGAGCGATCGAGGATGCCGACCAACGCGGCTGTCCCTCTTCGTCGCGTGCCGCGCGTAGCCACGCGACAAAGTCGTCGACCGTGCGCTCATCAACATCGCCGGCGTCGCGCACCTTGCGTTCCCGCAGGTACGTCGCGTAGATAGCGAGATCACGCCGGTACGCCGCAAGCGTGTTCGGTCGGAGACCTCGCTCCACGGCGAGCCATGAAGCGTGCTCCGCGATGAGGTCAGCGAGCCCGTCGACCTCGATGGTCGCGGCCACCAGTCACGCCTCGGCGCCGGCGATCTCACCGGCGAGGTAGCGGCGCGTGTAGAGCAGCCCGATGATCGTCTTGGCATCAACGATCTCGCCCGAGGCAATCAGCGCATCCACCTCGGACAGAGCGAAGCGCTCGATCGTCATCGCCGCCTCTTCGTCGGTTGCCGCGTGCGGTCCGTCGAGCGGTTCGAGATCGAGCGCGCAATAGAGATAACTGTGCTCGTCTGTGAATCCTGGTGAGTTGTAGAACTCGCCGAGCTTGATGAGCCGCCCGGCTCGATGGCCGGTCTCCTCTTCGAGCTCTCGGCGGGCTGCTTCCGCGGGGGGCTCCCCAACCACGTCGAGCTTGCCGGCCGGCACCTCGAGCATGTTGCGCTCGAGCGCCGCTCGCCATTGGCGTACGAGCAAGGTGTGCTCGCGGTCGTTCTCGACCGCGACGACAACGGCTGCACCGGGATGACGGACTACGAACCGCTCGAGGACCGCGCCACCCGGCCCCTCGACGCGGAGGTCCTCGATCGTGAGGTACCCGGCTGGAGAGCGCGTCGTCGTGTTGACGACGCGGAACTCGCTCACGATCGGACGGGCGGCACCATGTCGCGTCGTTCCGTAGGAGTCTCGATCGGAAGGCGGGGCGCACGTCCGTCGGCGCGATCAGCCACCGCTCGCATGAATGCGGCGAACAACGGGTGCGGGCGGTCGGGACGGCTCTTGAACTCGGGGTGCGCCTGCGTCGACACGAAGAACGGGTGCTCGGAAACCGAGAGCTCGACAAACTCGACGAGTCGGCCGTCGGGCGAGGTGCCCGAGCACACGAGCCCAGATTCCTCGAGCCGCGAGCGGTACCGGTTGTTGACCTCGTAGCGATGACGGTGCCGCTCGTAGACCACTTCCTCGTCGTACGCCGCGTGGACGATCGAACCGGGTTCGAGCCGTGCGGGGTACAGGCCGAGTCGCATCGTGCCGCCGAGCTCGACGACCTCGCGCTGCTCGTCCATCAAATCGATGACCGGGTGCGGCGTGTGGGGGTCGAACTCGCTTGAGTTCGCACCCGCGAGGCCGCACGCGTCGCGCGCGAACTCGATCACCGCGCACTGCATGCCGAGGCACAGTCCGAGGTATGGAATCCGCTGCTCGCGTGCGTAACCGGCGGCCGCGATCTTGCCTTCGATACCGCGGAAGCCAAACCCACCGGGGATGACGATGCCGTCGAGCTCGCGCAAGCGTCCTTCGGCGAGCAGACCCTCGGCGTCGTCGGACGCGATCCAGTCAATCTCGACCTTCGCTCCGCACGCGTAGCCACCGTGGCGCAGAGCCTCGGCCACCGAGAGGTAGGCGTCGGGCAGGTTCACGTACTTGCCCACGAGACCGACTCGCACGGGCTGGTCGGCGCTGCGCACCCGCCGCACCAGCTCTTTCCAGTCGTCGAGGTTCGGCTCGTGCTCCTCGAGCTGGAGCACGCGACACACGTAGTCGTCGAGTCCCTCGTCGTGCAGCACGAGCGGGATCTCGTAGAGGTTGTCGGCATCGACGGCCGAGACGATGCCCTCTTCGGGCACGTCGCACAGCTGGGAGATCTTCTCCTTGAGCCGCGTGGGGATCGGTCGGTCGCTGCGGCACACGATGGCATCGGGCTGGATGCCGCGGCCGCGCAGCTCGGTGACCGAGTGCTGCGTTGGTTTCGTCTTCTGCTCGCCCGACGGTCCGATGAACGGCACGAGCGTGACGTGTACGTAGAAGACGTTCTCGCGGCCGACGTCCTTGCGGAACTGACGGATCGCTTCGAGGAACGGCAGGATCTCGATGTCACCGACGGTGCCGCCAACCTCGGTGATCACCACGTCGACGTCGTCGTCGGCCAACCGCAGGATGCGTTCTTTGATCTCGTCGGTGATGTGCGGGATCACCTGCACGGTCTGACCGAGGTACGCGCCGCGCCGTTCCTTCGCGAGCACCTCTTGATAGATCGAGCCGGTGGTCGCGTTCGACTTCTTCGAAAGCGGGACGTCGACGAAACGCTCGTAGTGACCGAGGTCGAGGTCGGTCTCGCCGCCATCGTCGGTAACGAAAACCTCACCGTGCTGGAAAGGGTTCATCGTGCCGGGATCGACGTTGATGTACGGGTCGAGCTTCTGCATCGTGACCCGCAGGCCTCGGCATTTGAGGAGTCGTCCGAGCGACGATGCCGTCAAGCCCTTCCCGAGACTGGATGCCACCCCACCGGTGACAAAAATGTGTTTCGCCACGGGAAATGAACATATCAGCACCGCGCACACACAACGGTGATCGCGCGCCCCTCCGGGTTTTCGGCACGTTGACGCTCGCTATGCGAGCGTCAACGTGCCAAGAACATGGCGGGGTCAGGTGGTGTGGCGCTCCGGACGTTGGCCGAGGCGGTCGAGCCAGCGCAGCGGAGGCACCCGCTCGATGATCGTGCTGAACGACCAGACCTCGGCTGCGAGGTTGGCGACGATCAGCAGGCCGAGTGCGGTCCAACGGGACACCTCGCCGCGGCCGAGCACCACCCCGAGACCGAGCGTGGCCCCGATGACATTCGCCCCGGTGTCGCCGAGCATGAGGCGCTCGCGAAGGTCGTCGCCGAGCAGGCCGAACGCCGCGCCCATCACCGGTGCGATGGCGAGCCCGACGGGTCCGGTGCCGAGCAGGATCGCCAGGGGCACGTAGGCCACAACCGCGCCTTTCAACGCGCGGCCCGGCGCTCGGTCGAGCAGGTTGAAGAGGTTGGCCGCGAGCGCTATCAGCACGGCGTCGACGATCAGGCGCCGGCCGGTGGCGAATCCGGGCGTCGTCACGAGCACCATGGCTACGCCCGCGCCGCCAAAGAGCTTGAGGAAGCCCGTGGTGATCTCGCCGTGGAAGAGCGCACCGACATGGCCGCGGAAACCGGTGCGGCGATCGTCGCCGATCAGGTCGTCGATCATACCCAGCAGTCCAAATCCGAAGACGGCGAAGAGCACCTCGCTGCGCTGGATGGTGAGATCAACCGTGTCGCCGACCCCGAGCGATCCGAACGCGGCGCGGCCTGCCTCGATCACGAGCACGGCGATCACGATCAGGACGCCGCCGGCCGTCGGAAGCTTGTGACCGCGGTAGTTGGGCCGTTGCATGGCCGGCGCCGAGAGCATCCCGAGCGCGCCCACCCGCAGGAACTGGACGGTGATCGCCCCGACCACCAGGCCGAGGACGACCTTCATCGAGCGCCTGCTCGGGATGGGCTCACGGTTGCCAGAACGCTGGAGTGAGCGCAGTTGCACCCTCGCCGAAGCCGTAGTGCCCCACCACGCCACGTTGGAGGTCGGCCAGCGCGAGGAGCGCGGTGGCCGAACCCGACCGAAGGTCGAGGTCATCGACGGTCGCGACCTCCCCTGCCAGCGAGTCGTCGGTTCGAACAAGACCGACAAGCGATCCACGCTCAGGCCCGTTTTCAACGGCGACGAACATCTCTGCCGCGGTGAGCCGTAACCCGACATCCACGGCGGCCTGTGCGGCCGGGACGAGGACGTGCCGGGCCTTGACGGCGGCGTCGCTGCCGACGACCAAGAGCACCTCGGTCCCGGGACCACCGACGTCGGCCAATGCGACATCCGCGCCGACGCCCTCGAACGCTACGAATCCCGCGTCGGCAAGCGCCGACAACGTGTCGGTCGCCAGTCCTCGTCCCTGACTCAAACGGTCGACGAGGATCTCCCAGCCGCGGGTGCGCAGCGCCGTGCGCCTGGTCTCAGTGACATCAAGCGCCGTGGCCAACGAGCTCCGGTCCTCCGCTGTGGCGAGCGCCCACTTGTCCTCGATCCAGAGGATCCCCGGGGCGTCGGCCCCGCCTCGGCGGGCGAGCTGCACGATGCCTTGCATCGTCTCGGACTCCACACCGCGGACTGCGACGACGACAACCCGTGTGCCGGTCAACCGGTCGGTGATGGTGAACGGTTCGATTGCGTCAAGCGTGGACTCGAGGTCTTCGACCTGACCCTGGAGGGCTTCGTTCTCGAGACGACGGTTGTCGGCATTGGCCCGAACGGTGTCGATGCGGTTCTCGAGCGCCTCGACCGTGGGCTGGCTCAGCACGCCGTAGCCCATGACGACACCGACCGCGAGCGCCAAGAACACGGCGACGAGCGACACGAGGTGGAACCGGAAGTTGATCACGATTGAGCCCTTACCTCGTGATCGAGAACCACAGATCGCGGATGCTGAGCCACGCGCCGTCGAGCAGCACGTGGATGGGTCGTGAGATGGCGGCCACTACAAGCATCACGACAATCGCCGAGCCTACGAGAAGCACCCAGTCGAGCCGGTGAACCCGTTGCTCGTAGAGGCTGTTGACGCCCTTGGCATCGACCAGAGCGGGACCCAGTCGCAACCGCGTCAAGAAGGTGGATGCCATCCCCTTTCGTCCCTTGTCGAGGAACTCGACCATCGATGCGTGCGTACCCACCGCAACAATGAGCGATGCGCCGGCTTCCCACGCCAACAGCATGGCGATGTCTTCGCTCGTCCCCTCGGCGACGAACTCGTGGTACTTGATGCCCCAATCGACGAGCGTCTCACGACCGGGTGCACGGCCGTCGGGGTGCACGTGGTGCACGAGATCCTTCGCGGTGTTCAGCGCCTCGCGGGAGACCGAATCGAAGTCGCCCACGATGATCTCGGGCTTCAAGCCGATCTCGAGTAGCGCGTCCGCACCACCGTCGACGCCGATGAGGATCGGTCGAAACTCCTTGATGTACGAGCGCAACGCGGCGAGGTCGTGCTTGTAGTCGTGGCCTCGCACGACTACGAGCGCGTGGCGGCCCTTGCACACGGTCTTGAGCGGCGGCAGCTCGAGCGGCTCAAAGTGGACTCTCGCTTCTTGCTGGATGTACTCCAGCGTGTTCGCCGCGAAACGCTCGAGCTCCGCGCCGATCGACAAGCGCGCGGCTTCCATCGCTTCGGCGACCTCTTCGCGCTCGCGCACCGTTCCCTTGGCCATCAGTTCGGTGCCTCGCCAGATCTCGCCACCTTCGAGGCGAAGGACGTCGCCGTCGCGGATCCTCGTCATCACATCGTGGCCCGCATCGTCGATGAGCGGGACCTCGGCATCCACCAGGCCCTCGGGACCGAGGTTCGGGTAGCGCCCGGAAATGGACGGTGCCCCGTTGATCACGGCGGCAATACCGCTGGCAACCAGTCCGTCGGCAGCCACGCGATCGAGATCCTCGTGGTCGATGACCGCGATCTCGCCGGGCTCGAGGCGCTTCACGAGATCCTTGGTGCGACGGTCAACTCGCGCCACGCCCACGATCGACGAGGTGGTGGGGCGGCGGCGGAGAAGCCGAGGGATCACTGCGCCATCTCCGCGCGGCGGCGGGCGGCGGTGTCGAGCAGTTCAGCCGCGTGGCCTCGCGCATGAGCGGACTCCCCGACTCCCGCGAGCATGCGCGAGAGCTCGTTCACACGGTCGCCCTCGACGACAGGCGTTGCGCTCGCCACGGTTCGTCCACCCTCCTCTCGCTTCTCGACGACGACCTGCGCATCGGCAAACGCCGCGACCTGGGCCAAATGGGTAACGCACAACACCTGGTGCCGGGTTCCGAGATCAGCAAGAAGCCGACCGACGGCGATTCCCGCCTCCCCGCCGATACCGGCGTCGACCTCGTCGAACACCAACGTCGGCGGGGCTTCGGAGAGCACGAGACGCAGAGCCAGCATCGCACGCGAGAGCTCGCCGCCCGAAGCGGCCTTGGCCAATGGCTTCGGTGACTCGCCCGGGTTGGGCGCGAGCAAGAACATGACGTCGTCGGCGCCGTCATCGGTCAAAGCTCCCGGCGCCACGGCCACCTCGAGATGCGCGGCCGGCATCGCGAGCTCTCGGAGATGCGCCGTCACGGCTTCGCCAAGTGGTCCTGTCGCCTGGCGTCGCGCTCGCGAGAGTGCTGCGGCTGCGTCGTGTGCCCGCGCTTCGGCTGCGGCACGGGTCGCTTCGAGCTCCGCGGCGCGTGTCTCGAAGCCCTCGAGCTCTTGCAAGCGCTGACGCGTCTCGGCGCCGTAGATGATCACGTCGGCCACGGTCTCGCCGTACTTGCGGCACAGCTCACGCAGCCGCTGGCGTCGAGCGCGCACCTGCTCGAGTTGCGCTGGGTCCTCGTTGACGTTCTCGCTTGCGAGCCGCAGCTCGCGCTCGAGATCGGCGAGCTCGGCTTGCACCGCTCGCAACCGATTGGCCAGCTCCGCGAACGGCGCGCGATCGGAGATCGCTGCGACCGCTTGGCCAACGGAGTCGAGTCCGGGGCCTTCGAGCGCACCGTAGGCGTCGATGAGAGCCTCTCGATGAGCGACGGCGTCGGCCAGCAGTGCCTCTTCGGCTTCGAGCGTGACCTCCTCGCCGGGATCGGTGAGACCGGCGGCATCGATCTCGTCGATCTGGAAGCGCAGCAGGTCGAGCTCGCGTGCACGGGCCCGTTCGTCACCGCCGAGCGTCGCGAGCTCCGCCTCGCTCATTCGTACGTCGTCGCGAGCCTGGCGGAGCGCGCCGAGCGCGTCGAAGGCTGGTTCGCCGATAAAGCGGTCCAGCGCCCGTCGCTGCACTGCTGGTGTGAGCAGCGACTGGTGCGCGTTCTGCCCGTGGAGGTCGACGAGCGTGCTGCCGATGTCGGCCAGCTCGGCAACGGACGCGAGGCGGCCGTCGATATATGCACGCGTTCGACCATCGACGGGCAGGACACGGGCCAGGACGACCTCGCGGCCGTCTTCGGCTTCGAAGCGCCCTTCCACTCGGGCTTCGTCAGCGCCGTGCCGCACCAACGTGGTGTCGGCCCGGCGGCCGAGCAGCAGCTCGATCGCCTCGACGAGCAGCGTCTTGCCCGCGCCCGTCTCGCCAGTGATCGCGGTGGCACCGGGATTGACCAGGATCGTGACGTCCTCGACGATCCCGAGGTCGGTGACGTGAAGCTCGCGCAGCATCGGCCCTACCGGTCCGCGAGGCCGAACTTGGCCTTCAAGATCTGGTGGAAGTCGCGCGGTCCGAAGGTGACCAGGCGCGCCGGCTTCGGCCCCGCCGTGCACGTGACCGTGTCGCCGAGCGCTAGCTCTCCGAGCTCGCGGCCGTCCAGCGTGAGGAACACGTTGCGCTCGACAACCACGGTGAATCGGAGCTCCTCGTCGGCGTCGAGGACGAGTGATCGATCGAACAGCATGTGCGGAGACACCGGCGTGAGGAGCAGGCAACGGTGCCGCGGCGACACGATGGGGCCGCGGGCCGAGAAGGAATATGCCGTCGAGCCGGTCGGCGTCGCGATGATCACGCCATCGGCCGCATATGTCGTGAAGAACGTGCCGTTGATCGCCACTTCGAGCCGGGCGAGCCGTCCCGACCGGGTCTTCTCGATGACGGCTTCATTGAGCGCCCACCAACGACCAGCCGCCGGCCCCGACGATTCGACGACGACCTCGACGACCATCCGCTCGTCGATCACGAAGTCGCCCACGAGCAATCGTTCCAGTGCCCGTTCGAAGTCGGCTGGTTCCACTTCGGCGAGGTACGCCATCTGCCCGAGGTTGACACCCAACACCGCCGCGCCGGTCTCGTAGACGAGATCGACGGTGCGCAACATGGTGCCGTCGCCGCCAAGCGAGATGACGAGGTCGAGCCCAGCGGTGAATGCGTCGACCGGCACCGCGAACGCCTCCAGACCGCACGCGGCGGCGTCGGCCGTCGGCACGCGTACTTCGACGCCGTGTTCGGTCAGCCAGTCGGCCGCTCGCCGCGCCGCGTCGTGGGCAAGCGGACGCTCGTGATGCAGGACGAGTCCGACGACGCGGACAGCGGGACTGCTCACGACGCACTCGCGATCTCGTGGAAGCGCTCAGCGGGGATCGGGGTACCGCCGTGGCGCGCGTGCACGAAGAACTCGCGGTTGCCGTCGGCGCCGCGCAGCGGCGAATCCGTCACGCCCACCACGACCAGGCCGGTCTCAGAGAGTCCGGATGCCACAGTCACGAGCACGTCGGCGTGCACCGCCGGATCACGCACCACGCCGCCGCGCCCCACGTTCTGACGGCCAGCTTCGAACTGAGGCTTCACGAGCAGTACGAGGTCGCCGTCGGGATCGGTGCAGTGCGCGAGTGCCGGAGCCACAGTGAGCAAGGAGATGAACGACAGGTCGGCCACGGCCACGGGCACGACCCCGCCCACATCTTTGGGAGCGAGGCTCCGCACGTTGGTCCGCTCGAGCACACTCACCCGGACATCTTCACGCACTGCCCATGCGAGCTGCCCGCGCCCGACGTCGACGGCGTAGACGTGGTCGGCGCCCCGCTGGAGCAGGCAGTCGGTGAAGCCGCCAGTCGATGCGCCGGCATCGAGGCAACGCAGACCCGTGACGTCGATCTCGAACCGGACGAGAGCTGCATCGAGCTTCTCGCCGCCCCGGGAAACGAAGCGTGGTCCCGGGCCTTCGAGGGTGATTGGATCGCCCGGTTGTACCTGGCGCGCCGGGCTCACCGCTGGCGCACCGCCGACCGCGACCCGCCCGGCCGCGATCGCCTCTGCAGCCCGGGTGCGAGTGGTCACGAGCCCTCGACGGACGAGCTCGGAATCGAGACGACGGCGCGCCATCAGATCGAGTCGAGTCGCGCGCGGCGACAGTGCAGACATCGTTCAGGAGTGGCTCGGCGCGTCACAGGGGCTCCAACCGGGGGCGTCGCCCAGGCTATTCGGAGTTGGGGGTGATTCGCAGTTGGGTTGAATCTGAGTGTGGGCTACGCGGAGTTCGCCAACGCGCTCAGCAGCGCCGGCACCAACGCGCCGAGATCGTCACCGACGAATGGCGGCGCGGGATCGGGGATGGCCTCGCCCCCGGGCGGAGCGACGGCCGCGGTCACCCCCGTGAGCACCAGTGCGAAGGGCCAACCCAGCGCGTCGGCCAACGCACCGTCGGAGGATGGCCGGTCCCCGACCACGATCCCGTGGGACCCGAGACGGGCGCGCACCAGGTCGACCATCGGCGCTTCCGGCTTGCCGGCCACCTCGGGTTGGCGTCCGGAGGCGACAGCAACCGCCGCGGTGATCGCGCCCGAGCCGGGCATCAGCCCGCCTGGCACGGGGTAGGTGGCATCGAGGTTCGCGCTGATGAACCGCGCGCCTTCGCGGATGGCCCGCGATGCCCGGTCGAGCTCGTCGAAGTCGAAGCTGCGATGGAAGCCGACGACCACCGCCTCGGCGGGTGGACGGTCGACGGGCTGCAAGCCTTCGGCCACCAGTGCCTCGGTCACGCCAGGCCCGGCGCATACGAGCACGGGTGCCCCCGGCGCCAACGACTGCGCGAGCAATCGGGCCGCGGCCAACGCGCTGGTGAGCACGTCGGCGGGATCGGTCGCTACGCCAAGGCGTTCGAGTTTGGCCGCTACGTCTCTGATCGGCTGGCTCGAGTTGTTCGACACGAAAGCCACCCGAACACCCGCAGCGCGAAGCTCCGCGACACCAGCGATCGCTGCTTCGATTGGCTCGTCGCCGCGCCAGATCACGCCGTCGAGGTCGCAGCAGACGAGGCCCGTCGACTCGCCTGAGGTGGTGCTCACCTCAGGTCGCGTCGGTGGTCGGCAGGTCGGTGGTCGGCAGGTCGGTGGTCGGCAGGTCGGTGGTCGGCAGGTCGGTGGTCGGCAGGTCGGTGATCGGCAGGTCGGTGGTCGGCAGGTCGGTGATCGGCACTTCGACGATGCGGGCCAGAGCCTCCCGGTACTCCTCGAGTGGCCGCATGGCGACCGCGAGCTTGAGATGACGACGCGCACCGACGTCGTCGCCCAAGCGCTTGAGCGTGAGCCCCAGTCCGAAATGGGCGTAGTCGTTGACCGGGTCGAGCTCGATCGCGCGTGCGAACTCCGCGCTGGCATCGGTGAAGCGACCGGAGCTGAAGTAGGCCCGTCCGAGCGCTTCGCGCACCGAGCCCTTGTCCGGCTCGAGATCGCGGGCGCGCTCCAACGCGACCGCCGCCGCATGTGGGTTGGTGCTGGCCAGCAGCCGGCTGCCCTCTTGGAACGCCTCGTAGGCCTCGATGCCCGACGACACGTTCTCGTGCTGACTCATCTCTCTGCCCTTCCTCGTTCCTTCTTGGATGGGTGGCCTGGTGCGTGGTGCTCGCGAGACCGTATGCGAGACTCGCCGAGCCGACCGACGAAAGAGAACCGCCCCGTTGCCCGAACTGTTCCCCTTCCGTGGCCTGCGCTACACCGGAGCGCCCGACCTGAGCGCGGTGACTGCGCCGCCGTACGACGTGATCGACGACGACGAGCGGGCAGCACTCGAGCATTTAGACCCGCACAACGCGGTGCAGCTGATCCTTCCTCGCCACGAGCATGAGGGCGACGGCTACGAGCGTGCCGCCGACATGGTGCGCGAGTGGAAGGCATCGGGCGTGCTCGTCCGCGATCCCGAACCTCGCCTCTACGCGTATCGGATGACGTTCGAGACAACCGAGGGCGAGCCACGTCACACGATGGGCATCATCGGTGCGCTGGGTCTGCCCGAGAACGCCGACAACGATGAAGTCCTGCCCCACGAGCGCACGCTGCCCAAGGCGCGCTCCGACCGTCTGGCTTTGTTGCGCGCGACCCGCGCCAACCTCGACCCGATCTGGGGCCTGTCGCTCGCCGTTGGGCTGACGGCCGCGATTGGCCCGATGGACGTGGTCCACCACGCCGTTGATGCCACCGGCACACATCACGAGATCGCGATCATCGATCCGGTGCGCGTGCCCGAGATCCAACGCATCGTGGCGTCGGCGCCGATCGTCATCGCCGACGGCCATCACCGCTACGAGACCGCACGCACGTATCGCTCCGAGCACCCCGACGATCCTGGCGCGGGTCAGATCATGGCGTTCGTCGTGGAGCTCACCGAAGAGGAGCTCTGCGTTCGTCCGATCCACCGACTGGTGCACGGCGTGCCCGACCTTCGGGCGCAGCTCGCCGGGCACGTCGAGGTCGAGCCATGCGGCGAGGGCACCGATGGGATGGCGGTGTTGATCCGACGGATGAGGGAGGAGGGTGCGCTCGGATTCGTGGATCGTGAGGGCGTGGCCCTGTTGCACCTTCCGAACATGGCGACGCACGCGCCGTTCGCCGAGGTGCCCGACGTGCTGCGCGAGATCGACGCCGTGTGCTTCGACATCGGCGTACGCCCCGGCTTGGGCGATGTCGAGCTGACGTACCGCGACGACTCCGCGCACTGCGCCGCGCTGGTCGACAAGGGAGCCGCGGAAGCCGCGGTGCTGTTGGAACCGGTGTCGGTGGCGCAGATACGCGCCGCGGCGATCGCGGGCGTGCGGATGCCGGAGAAGACGACGTATTTCTTCCCGAAACCGCGTACTGGAATGGTGTTCAGGGAGCTCGACGCCTGAAGGCGGTCGTTCGGCGCTAGTTGACTTCCCAGGTCGCGCCGGAACCGAGGAGCGCCGCGAGGTCGGGCGGGCCTTGGCGCTCGGCCGCCATCACGAGCTGACGCTGCACTTCGGCTTCGTACGTCGGCCGGATCACGTCGCGGAACACACCCACCGGCGTCGGCACAGTCGGACGATCGGCAATGCGTGACAGCGCGAACGCAAGCGTGGGGTCTTCGCGGTGCTCGTCGTGGACGAGCAGGGCTGCCTCGCCGACATCGGCGACCTCGGCGATCTCGCACTCACCGAACGCGTTGAGGACCACACCGTGCTGCCCTTCAGCACCGAACCGGATCGGCTCGCCGTGCTTGAGGTCGATGAGCATCTCGGCGCGCACTTCCTTGCCCGTGACTGCTTCGAACGCAGCGTCGTTGAAGACGTTGCAGTTCTGGTACAGCTCGACGAACGCGGTGCCCTGGTGCTCGTGGGCTCGGCGGAACGTCTCGATCATGTGGCTGCGGTCCATGTCGTGGGTGCGGGCCACGAACGTGGCTTCCACACCGAGTGCAAGCGACACGGGGTTGAACGGTGTGTCGAGGGATCCGAAGGGAGACGACTTGGTGACCTTGCCCACTTCGCTCGTGGGTGAGTACTGGCCCTTGGTGAGCCCGTAGATCTGGTTGTTGAACATGATGATCTTCATGTTCACGTTGCGGCGCAGGGCGTGGATGAGGTGGTTGCCGCCGATCGACAGCGCGTCGCCGTCGCCGCTGATCACCCACACGTCGAGGTCGGGACGAGCGAGCGCCACACCTGTAGCGAGCGCCGGTGCGCGGCCGTGGATGCCGTGCAACCCGTACACGTTCATGTAATAGGGGAAGCGCGCCGCGCAGCCGATGCCCGACACGAAGACCATGTTCTCGGGCTTCACGCCGATCTCGGGCAGGAAGAGCTGCATCGCGGAGAGGATCGAGTAGTCGCCGCAGCCTGGGCACCACCGGACTTCCTGATCGGACTGGAAGTCTTTCTTGCCGAGCTTGACCGCCGTGCCCGCTGGTTCGGTCGTGGCGTCGTCGCTCACTTGGCCATCTCCCGGATTGCCTGCTCGATCTCGGCGGCGCGGAACGGCACGCCCTGGATCTTGGTGAGGCTCACGGCGTCGACGAGGAAGTCGCCGCGGATGAGCCGTACGAGCTGTCCCATGTTCATCTCCGGCACGAGCACGCGCTCGTACTTGGCGAGCACGTCGCCGAAGTTCGCGGGGAACGGGTTGAGGTGCATGAGGTGCGCGTGGGCAACCTCCACGCCCGACTCACGCGCTTGGCGCGCTCCCTGCTGGATCGAGCCGTACGTGCTCCCCCATCCGACGACGAGAACCTTCGCGTTCCCCGACGGGTCATCGACCTCGACCTGCGGGATGTCGTGCGCGATGCCGGCGATCTTCTGGGCCCGCAGCCGAACCATGAACTCGTGGTTCTCGGGGTCGTAGTTGATGTTGCCGGTGCCGTCCTGCTTCTCGATGCCGCCGATGCGGTGCATGAGACCGGGCGTGCCGGGGATCGCCCACGGTCGGGCAAGCGTCTCGGGGTCGCGCAGGTACGGCCAGAACTCCTTCGTGCCGTCGGCGCGTGTGTGGTTCATCTCCGTTGCGAACGGCACGGAGATGTCGGGCAGCGCGTCGATCTCCGGCAGCAGCCACGGCTCAGCGCCGTTGGCGAGATAGCCGTCGGAAAGAAGGATCACCGGCGTGCGGTACTTCAAGGCGATGCGGGCCGCTTCGATCGCGGTGTCGAAGCAATGACTCGGCGAGCGGGCCGCGATCACGGGCAGCGGTGCCTCACCGTGGCGGCCGAACATCGCGAGCAAGAGGTCGGACTGCTCGGTCTTGGTGGGCAGACCGGTGGATGGTCCACCGCGTTGCACGTCGACGATGATCAGCGGCAGCTCAAGGCTGACAGCCAAGCCCATGCCTTCGGACTTCAGGTCGACGCCCGGGCCGCTCGTGGCCGTGCACCCGAGGTGACCGGTGAACGACGCGCCGATCGCGATGTTGACGGCGGCGATCTCGTCCTCGGCTTGGAGGGTGCGCACGCCGAAGTTCTTGTGGCTGGCGAGCTCGTGGAGGATGTCGGACGCCGGGGTGATCGGGTACGACGAGTACGCCAGCGGGAGCTTCGCCTGCTGGGCTGCGGCGATCAGCCCGTACGACAACGCGATGTTGCCGGTGATGTTGCGATAGCGGCCCGGCGGAAGTTGCGCCGGAGCAACGGTGTAGGCGTGATCGAACAGCTCGGCGGTCTCGCCGAAGTTGTAGCCAGCTTTGAACGCCGCGAGGTTGGCCGCCTTGACCATTTCCTTGTTGGCGAACTTCTGCTCGATCCATTCAGTCGTGGTGTCGGTGGGTCGCGTGTACATCCACGACACGAGGCCGAGTGCGAAGAGGTTCTTCGAGCGCTCCGCGTCGCGCGGCTTCACACCGAGTTCCTTGGTGCTCTCCAAGGTGAGCGTGGTCATCGGAACTTGGATCACGCGGAAGGCGGCGAGCGACCCGTCTTCAAGCGGGTTCACGTCGTAGCCGGCCTTGGTGAGGTTGCGTTCTTCGAACGAGTCGGAGTTGACGAGCAGCGTCCCGCCGGGGATGAGCTCGCCGACGTTCGCCTTCAGCGCGGCGGGGTTCATCGCGATGAGCACGTTGGGCGCGTCGCCCGGAGTAAGGATCTCGTGGTCCGAGATGTGCACCTGGAACGACGAGACACCCGCGATCGTGCCCGCCGGTGCGCGGATCTCAGCCGGGAAGTTGGGCTGCGTAGCGAGGTCGTTGCCGAAGACCGCGCTCACATCAGTGAAGCGGTCTCCTGTGAGCTGCATGCCGTCGCCGGAGTCGCCCGCAAAGCGAATGACGACCTCATCGAGGCTCTCCGGCTTCAGCTGTGTCGTCTCCGCGGTCACGCGCCCTCGCTCTGGGTCTGGACTCCGTTGTCCGGGGCGCGTGTGCTGCTTGCAACACCCGCGTCCGCCCGTCGAGCAGCATAGGGGCAGAGCACGGGTGTCTTCGATGCAAGCGTCGGGTCCATCAATCCAGTCCCTCGAGCTCCTCCTCTGCTCGCCGGCGGGCGGTCTCGAGCCGACGGCGGTCGCCGCCGCGTCCGATGAGCTTCGCCTCCACCTCGACCCGAGCTCCGGTGGCACCGCTCGCGGTCTTGAAGAAGCGTCGACGGAGGGCTCCGACGACAACCACGGGCGCGCCCTCGTCGAGGTCCTCGACCCAGCCTGGCGGCTCGCGCACCGCCACGGGTACCGAGGTGAACCCGGGGTCGAGGGCGTGGACACGAACCGACAGCGTGGCGATTCGTCGGCCGGACGTGAGGGTGCGGATCTCGGGCGGCGCCGAGGCGACGCCCCGGAGCACTACGAGGTTGGCCGTGGGCACCTCGGCGTCGGTGGTGGCTGGTGTGGGCATGTGCTTCCCCTTGGGTGGGCGCGAGCGCGGCTCGCGTGCGATTGGGGGAAGGTGAGAGGAAGGGATGAAGAAGGGGAAGTGGACCGGAGCGTATGAGGAGGGTGTGACACCCCGGCCGTGCGGCTAGCGCAGGGCGGAAGCCCGGGCCGCGACATCGGCGAAGTCGGGGTCGTGCTTGCGGATGCGCTCGAAGAGCACCCGGGCCCGGGCGAGGTCCCCGGCCCGTTCCTCGAGGTCGGCCAGGGTGTACCAGAGGCGGAGGTGATACGGGCGCGGTCGCTTCACCGACATGGCCTTGCGGGTGAGCATCGCGATTGCGTCGTCGAGCTCCCCCTGGTCGGCGAGCGCACCGGCGGCCACGATGCGGCCTTCGGTGACGAGCTCCGCCGACGGTGAGGTGGCCGCGAGATCGGCCCAGAGCTGGTCGACCTTCTTCCAGCGTCGCTGCGCGCGGTAGCAGTCCATCAAGACAGGGTGCTGCTCGACCGCGTTGCTGAGCTGCACGAAGATCTCGAGCTCCTTCGCCGCGGCGCGGTAGTTGCCGAGTCGGTACTGCACGAGACCGCACAGCTCGCGCGTGGTCGGTGAGTCGGGCAGCTGGTCGCGCACGCGTCGAACCTTCACAAGCGCGTCGCGATCGCGTCCGTTGCTGAACTCGTCGGCGGCGGCGAGAAGTTGGTTCAGCAGCGCCGGACCGCGGCGTCCACCGAGGTGGAGGATCTCGCTCTCGACGTCGGACGGCGCGCGGCGTCGGCGCTTCGTCGTGCGCGTCGGCGCGGCCTTTCGCTGGCGCTCCGAACCTGCGGTCGTACCACCGGGCCGACGCTCGCCGCGCAGTCGCAAGCTCGACTTCTGCGGAGGCCGTTCCGGACGCTCCTCATCAGGCCGTCGCTCTCGTGCGGCAGGCCTCGGCGCCCCGTACGGACCGAAGCCACCTTCCATGGCGCGGTCGCGCCCGGTGGTCTGCATGTGCTTCGGATGCTGCGATCGCTTCGCAAAGCTCGGCGTCGCCCGCTTCGACGTCCCAGTCCTCTTCGAAGATCGCGCGTTGGGACGATCGTCAGGGCGTGCCATGCACCGGAGCGTACCGGTGGTTGTTGAAACTCCTATGAACGCGACGAAGCGCCCCCTTTCGGAGGCGCTTCAGTCAAAGAAAGCCCGGCGGCGACCTACTCTCCCGGGGGGTCACCCCCCAAGTACCATCGGCGCTGGTGGTCTTCACTGCCGTGTTCGGAATGGGAACGGGTGTTTCCCCACCGCTGTAGCCACCGGAACAATTGTCAAACGCCCTGGAGCGTTGAAGAGTGAGCACGAGCACAAAGCAAGAAGATCCCAAGCCCTCGGCCGATTAGTACCGGTCGGCTACACACGTCACCGTGCTTACACGTCCGGCCTATCAACCTGGTCGTCTACCAGGGGCCTTACTCGGTTAACCCGATGGGAGATCTCATCTCGAGGCCGGCTTCGCGCTTAGATGCCTTCAGCGCTTATCCATTCCGCAGGTAGCCAACCAGCCGTGCCCTTGGCAGGACAACTGGCACACTAGAGCTGCGTCCGTCCCGGTCCTCTCGTACTAGGGACAGCTCCCCTCAAATCTCCTACGCCCACAGAGGATAGGGACCGACACTCTTGTTACTCCGACACGATGATCATCGTGGGAGGCCAGGGCATTTCTGCCTGGCTCTGCATGTCGCCATGCAGGTCGGACCATATCTTCACCACCGCAAACTCCAGTGATGTTCGGCGTATGGTCTCTGAGGATTCTCGACGACCTCGTGGTTTCGAGGTTCGAGCCTTTCCTGCTGATTGACCGCACCTGACGCATTGTCACGGTCCATAGATCACGGACTCGTAGCGCAGGATTCTCGGTGTTTCCAGCATTTAGCCGAATTTATAGACAGCGCAGTTCCACTGTCTCGCGACGTTCTAAACCCAGCTCGCGTACCGCTTTAATGGGCGAACAGCCCAACCCTTGGGAGATGCTTCACCCCCAGGATGCGACGAGCCGACATCGAGGTGCCAAACCTTCCCGTCGATGTGGACTCTTGGGGAAGATGAGCCTGTTATCCCCGGGGTACCTTTTATCCGTTGATCGATCGCGCTTCCACATGCCACGACCGGGTCACTAAGTCCTGCTTTCGCACCTGCTCGACTTGTTGGTCTCGCAGTCAAGCTCCCTTGTGCCTTTGCACTCGACGCCTGATGGCCAACCAGGCTGAGGGAACCTTTGAGCGCCTCCGTTAC
>SHVJ01000033.1 GCA_009694295.1 Acidimicrobiia bacterium | reverse complement strand
TCATGGTTCGAACCCGGCTTCGTGTTGGTGGGCGTCGACCTCCCAACCGCGAACGAGCTCGGCACCAAGTACGGCCAACACGCGATCTTCGAAGTGCACCCCAACCGTGTCGTCGTACAAGCCTGCGACGGCAGCTACCGACTCGAACGCCCCGCCTCAACCCCTAAATAGGGCTCTTAGCCTTCGGGTGGGGCGGCCAAAGCTGTGAGGACTTCTTCCATCAGTTGTGAGCGCGGCGGCATGCCGGGCACTTGTTTGGGTGGCTCGGGGTTCACGCCTTCGGTGATCGAGTCCCACCGCTCGGATGCGAGCGGCATCCAGGCCGGGTGCGTGAGCACCCAGAAGCGGTCCTCCTCGATGCATGTTGCGACCAAGTCGGCAACGGCGGCAGGCGTCAGGCCCTCGTCGAGTGCGCGGCGCAGGTGCGGCTCGACTGCGCTCAGCGCGGCACCCACCGGCGGAACTTCACCTTCGCCCGTCCAATTGCGCTCCGAGTCGACGAGTGCGGTGCGCACCCAACCGGGACACAACACGCTCACTCCCACGTTCAGATTCGTGGCGCGCATGTCGTGGTACAGGTTCTCGGTGATGGCGACGACCGCGTGCTTGGTGGCGTCGTAGATCGGGTTGAGCCCAGGGAACAAGCCCGCCATCGACGCGGTATTCACGATGTGACCGCGTCCGCCGATGGCCATGTGGGGCATGAACGCGCGCACGCCGTAGATCACGCCCCAGAGGTTGACGCCGACCACCCACTCCCACGCCTCGATGGGGCCGAGCCACGGATCGGAGCGCGACACCACGCCCGCGTTGTTGCAGACCACGTGAACGCCACCGAAGCGCTCGACGGTCGAGTTTGCCAGCGCCTGCACCTGCTCTGCCTTGCTCACATCGGTGTGCACACCGATCACTTCGCCATCGTGCTTCGCGAGACGAGTGACGGCGTCGTCGAGCGCGCCCGGTTCCACGTCGGCCGCGACCACGTGCATGCCTGCCTTGGCGAATCGTTCGGCGAGCGCGAACCCGATGCCGCTGGCCGCGCCCGTCACGACCGCGACGTCACCCTTCTCCAGCTTCACGAGTCCTCCTCCAGATTCAGCGCAAGAGCACGAAGAACGGGACGCCGGCGCGCTCCCACCGTTGTGTGGTCTCTTCGAAGATGGCGACCACCATGGACCACTCCGGGCTCGACTCGTAGGCTATGTGGTGCTCGTAGAGCAGCACGTACCCCGGCGCCGGCACCCACGAGAGGTCGCGGAGGGAGTCGGCGAGCGCGTCCCAGTTGTGGCCGAACCACTCGGGGAAGCCGCAGGCGGTCGCGATCGCGGGCAGGAACGTCGCCTTGTCGACGATGCCCGCGCCGTCGAGGTGGAAGAGGTGCCACCCGCGCTGCGCAACGAGGTCACCGATGGCCGCCGATTCGCTGGGGTCATCGATCTCGTAGACCCCCGGCGCGACCGCACCCGCGAGCACCTCGGCGAGCAGGGTCACGACACGATCTCCCGGAACGATTCGTAGTGATCGTCGGTGTAGTAGCGCTCGTCGTCGGCGCCAGCCACGATGCGACGCGCCCCACGGTCGGACGAGCCTGGCGTCTCCACCGTGTACTCGCGGTAGTGGCTCGATCCGCGGCTCGGCAGGATGCCCTCGCGATTCTGAAAGATCGCACCGTCTTGGGAGTGAGCGAACGGCCCGTCGTCGTCGATGAGCGCCAGCACGTCGACGGCCTCGTCGGGTAGCTCGTTGACTGAGATCGTCGGCAGGTCGCTATGCCGCGTTGACTCCGATCCCCGCGTGTCGCTCGTGGGCGCGTTCGGCGTCGGAGTGCGCGCCGTATTGCTGTTCGAGTCATTGTGAAGTGCGACGGTCGCGGCGATGGCGACCGCCAACGTCGCGAGCGCGACGATGACAGGGCGTACACGGTTCGACATGGGTATCGGTCCTATTCGGCGCCGTGAGAGGGGCTGTGCGCGGTCATGCCGCCGTCGACCCGCAGGCACTCGCCGGTCACGAACGCCGCTTCGTCGGATGCGAGGTACGCGACTGCGGCGGCGATCTCTTCGGGGTAGCCGAGTCGGCCGACGAGGTGACTCTTCGTGTAGCGGCGCAGCGTGTCGCCCATCGGGCCGCCGAGCGCGTCCTGGGCGTCTTTCGCCACCACCACTCCGGGCGCGATCGCGTTGCACCGTATGTTGCGGTCGCCGTATGCGGTGGCCACGTACTTGGTGAGCGCGACCACGCCGGCCTTCGACGTGCCGTACGCCGCGAGCGAGGTGCTGCCGTAGAAAGCCGCGGCTGACGCTGTGTTCACGATCGCGCCACCACCGCGTTCGAGCATCGCGGGGATTGCAAACCGGCAGCCCAGCATCGGTCCAGTGAGGTTGACGGCGAGCACCGTGTTCCAGGTGTCGAGCTCCATCGTCACCACATCTTGGTCGGTCATGTTGAGCGAGATCGCGGCCGCGTTGTTGTGCAGTACGTCGAGACCGCCGAACGCTCCGACGGTGTCGCCCACCATGCGTTCGACCGCGTCGGGGTCGGACACGTCGACGGGCTGCGCGCGTGCCGTGCCACCGGCTGCGGTGATCTCGGCGACCACCCCTTCGGCCCGGTCGGTGTCGAGATCGGCGACCGTGACCGACGCACCCTCGGAGGCAAGGCGCAGCGCCGTCGCCCGGCCGATCGCGCCCGCGCCACCCGTGACGATCGCCACCTTGCCCTCGAACCGGTCCAAGCTCGGGACGCTACCTGCCGGACACGGGCGCGGCGCGAGCTTCGGCGAGCCGACGGCGGGTGCGGTACGCCTCGTTGTCGGGATCGGCGGCCTCGGCACGGGTGAACGCGTCGACGGCGCCCGGGTAGTCGCCGAGCGCGAAGCGGCACAGGCCGATCGCGTTCCACGCCCACTCGCCGAAGATCCGTTCGTCGTACGCGCCTCCGGTGGCAATGATGGCATCGAGGTCGAGCCCCACGAGATGCTCGAATCGGCGCGCCGCCATGAGCGCGTCGCCGGTCGAGAGCTTGTGGGCCGCGGTCGCGAACTCTGCCGCCGGATTGCCGGGAAACCTCGTGTGGGTCTCCTCGACCAGCGCGGCAAGGTCGCCGTCGGGGTCGTCGCGGGCCGTGACGTGGACGAGCATGTTGACCCACAGGAGCCGGTCATCGGGATGATCGGTTGCGCGCGCCCGCACCACGTCCATCCCGCGCCGCCAGGTGACGCGCGCACGCTCGTCGTCACCGAGACCCTCGTAGACGCGGGCGAGGTGGTCGTAGAAGTACACCCGTTCAGGATCGACCTCGAGTGCTGCCAGCAGCATCGGCTCGTTGCGCGCGTACTTGTGGCTCAGGTCGCCCTCGAAGCCGAGGTGCTCGATCGTCAGGTCAGCAGGGACGCCATGCTCGTCACCGAGCGAGTCGAGCGCGCCAACCTTCAGGGCGTCGCGCCACGCAACCTGCTCGATGGCGGGCAGCATTGACTCGTGCATCGTGCCCACGAAGCGGATGTCGGGCCGATGCCGCCAGAGCCGCAGCTCACGGTACGGCGTCCAGCCGACGCGGGGCACGAACCGCACCCGGAACGCCACGTGGTCGGTAGCGGCCGCGAGCTGCCGACGCACCGCCGCATGATCGCCGCGTCGCACACGCTCGTCGGCGTCGATGTACAGGATCCATGCACCGGACGCGAGGTCGAGGGATCGGTTCCGTGGCGTCGAGAAATCGTCCTGCCACGGTTCGTGCCCGAGGACCGCACCATGACGGCGCGCCACGGCGACCGAGTCGTCTCGCGAGCCCGTGTCGACGACCACGATCTCGTCGACCAGACCCTCGAGCGAGGTGAGGCACGCGTCGAGGTGCTCGGCCTCGTCACGCACGATGATGGCGGCGGACACCAGCATGGTGCCGCCGGTGTCGCGCCTAGCCGGTCGACCTCGGCTGCGCGCTCACCGCCTTGACATCGAGGGTTTCCGGCGCGGTTGTCGTTGTCGTTGTCGTGTTCGGCTGTTCGGTGCCGTTGTCGCCGACCAACGTCCCGCCGAACGCGCCTTTGACCCCACCCATCGTGAACGAGGACACGATCGGCGCGGCGAACGCGACGCCGATCACCATCCGCTTGATGAAGGCGCGCCGGTCAGGACCGATCGACCGCTCAAATTCTTCAGACACGGTGCTCCTCGTTTCGTCGTGGCTCCGAGCCAAGCAGCATCTGACGTCCAGGGAAACCTACACCACCACACCCTCTGCGCGGAGCTGGGCGAGGCAGGTTCGTACTTCCTCGCGTGGCGGCTCGGGCAGGCTCCAGGCGTCGCCCACTAACTCCTCGATCTCGGCCTCGGTGTGCTCTCCGGTGCAGAGCTCGAAGACCACCGAAGCGGTGGGGTTGAGGTAGTGCACACGGTCCGTGCCGGCCTGGTACACGACCAGCCCGTCGTCGACCTCGTGGGGCTCCAATCCCTCGACGCGCGTGGGTCGTTGCTCGCTCATGGGCTGCCTCATCCTCCTGGAAGACCGGGAGTGCCTGGATGACCGGAAGTATGGACCCCGAGCACCGCTGTGCGCACGAGGGGGGCCACAGCCTCGTGGGAGTACCGCGTGCGGACGAGGTCGGCGGCCCGGTCGACCATGGCCGCCGTCCGGCACGGATCGGCGAGCACGTCGTCGACGGCACGCACGATGGCATCGGTCGACTCCGCGATCACAAGGTGCTCGGTGTGGTGGGCGTCGATGCCGGCCACCGCGGCCGGGGTCGCGACCACGGGCCGCCGCCATGCGAACGCCTCGAGGATCTTGATGCGCATCCCGGCGCCATGGCGCAGCGGCACGACGACCACGTCGGCGCTCCCGTAAGAGGGCGCGACGTCGGGTACCTCGCCAAGGAGGCGCACGCCCCCGATGCCCGCGAGGTCGTCGAGCGACCCGTCGTGGCGACCGACGAGGTCGAGCGAGGCAATGGGGCGGCGCGACCAGAGTGCGGGCAGGATCTCGCGGGCCAGCGCGCGGGCCGCAGATCGGTTCGGCTCGTAGGTGAGGTTGCCGAGGAAGAGCAGCCGATCGGCACCTGGTGCTGGTGGGACGGCGGCCGGCACCGGCACCGCGTTGGGGACCACGTGCACTTGCTCGAGTCCAGCCCGCGCCGCGATCGCCGCGGCGTCGGGCGCCGATGCGGCGAGCACGGCGTCGGCCTCCGGGAGCCAGCACCGCGCTAACCGCTCGAAGGCGTCGGCTTCGGCGTGGGCGCCGAGCGCTCGCAGCAGCGCGGCGTCGTCGTCATCTGCATCGACGACGACGCGGCCGGCACCGAGGATGCGGGCGAGGTGCGTACCGAGGGGTGCCAGGTACAGCCGCATCGCGAGCACCGCAAAGAGATGGCCGAGCTCGCGAGGTCGTGTGTCGATGATCGCGGTGGCGAGCGTGGGCGGCGCGAGCGCGGCGCGCGCCGGCAGTGGCGCCGTGCGCTCGAGGCGCACTCGAAGCGCCGGGTCGGCGAGCTGACGCGTGGTGTGCTCGCGAGCGCCACTCCCCACGATCGGATCGATCACAGTCACCGCGCGCGCACGATCGGCCGCCCACGAGAGGTCGTCGACAGCGCCCGAGACTGGCACGATCACCAGGTGCACCGCCGCCACTGGGGCCAGCGCGTCGAGGAGCATGCCGGCACGCATTGCCAGGCCGTTGCCGGTCGCGGCGGGTGGGATCGGGACCACGAGCACGACTGTCGCTTCGTCGGCCATGCCGGTCACCGTACCGGCCGCTGCGCGAACACCACCCCGGTGTATGCGTACTCGGCGCCGACCCGTCGACCGATCTCGCTCATCATCTCGACGAACTCGGGATCGTCGTCGGTGATGGCACGCACGGCCTCGTCCACGCCCGGCACGCCCCAGTACGGGAAGAATGTCACTCCGGCGGTGTCGCGGACCTCGAGCCCGGCATCGTCGAGGAGGCCACGGACCTCTGCCACCGTGAACTCGCGGAAGTGCTGGGAGTTGGTCGGGAACCGTGGATACCCCAGCTTTTCGGTCAGCACCTGGTTCAAGCTGTTGAGGTTGGCGAAGCTGACCAAGAGGTCGCCACCGGGGCGGAGCACACGCGCGGCCTCTCGCAGCACGATTGCCGCGTCACGTACGTGCTCGATCGCATCGGTCAACAGCACTGCATCGAAGGTCTCATCGGGGAAGGCGATGCGTTGCGCGTCCATCACGACATAGGTCACCCAAGGGAGCAATGTGTCGGCGCGCCGAGCAAGCTCGAGCCCTACCTCTGACACGTCGGTCCGCATGAGTGCGGTACCAGCCGGGAGATCGACGAACCTCTCGCCACCGCTGCCCAGGTCGAGCACGGTACCGCCCGCATGACGTGCGACCGCTTCGCTGACGTGAGCACGGAGCTCGTCGTGGTACAAGCGATCTCGAAGCGTCGGATACAGGAACCCGGTGCGACGGAAGAATTCGTTGATCCATGTGCGCAGCTCGGCATCGTCGACGTTCGGCAACCGCGTGATGCGTGGGGTGCCGGCGAGCGCTGGGTCGAGTGCGTACCGGTTGGGCTCGGAGGGTTCGGTGCCGAGCTGCGCGAGCCGCGCCCAGAAGCGGGTCAGCTCGGCGCGAAGGTCGACTGCGGGGGTGCGCGTGCAATCCGCGGCCCAGACAACGAAGTGCGGGTTCGCGAACACCGCTGTCATGCGCTCAGCCACCGCCTCCAGGAAAGGCCGTGGGACCACGGGCATGTCGTCGGTGTCGAGGATCACCCAGTCGTAGACGTTTTCGGGCGTGAGATTTGCCGGTACGTATCGGTCAACTCTTGTGACCACCGCCCAGAACTGGTCAGGAGCGAGTGTCCGGTCGCCGTCTCGCACCAACGGCGCGAGGAACGCTGCCGTCTCTCGCCACGTCGGGTAGTGCCATGGGAACGACACGTCGCGTACCGTAGCAACCTCTGAAGGTGGCGATCGAGGCGCGAGGAGAGTGAAGTCGTTGCGGCGACGTGGGTCGCGCGCGGCACTTCTGTACCTGGGCGAGGACGCGCTGTCCGGGTACGGCGAAGCTGCGGATCGCGAGGTGTGGGCGTTGCGTTCCGAAGGGGTGCGCGTCGAGTACCGAGGCTGGTCGGGTGGGCGCGAGTACGAACTCCCCGCCGGTGTCAATCCTCACAGCCGCGATCCATTGCCCTCCGAACGCGCGCGTCGAGGCGCTCCGACGATTGCACACGTGTTCCCCGAGCGGCTCCCGGAGATCCGCGCCGCGACTCGGCGCGGGCCGCTGATTGCGCACACTGTGTGGGAGACCGATCTCCTGCCGACGCACTGGCCGGCGATCCTCAACCTCGCCGATCGCGTCATCGTTCCTACCGAGTGGAACCGCGCGGCCTTCGTCGCGAGCGGTGTGACCAAGCCCGTGGTGGTCGTGCCTTACGTGGTGTGTGATCCGGTACCCGGTGACCGCGGCGTTCCGCTCGCATTGCCCGATGACGTCGTGGCCTTCTACACGATCAGCCGTTGGGACGAGCGCAAGAAGCCAGCGGCAGTGATCGAAGCGTTCCTCGAGGCATTCACCGCCGACGATCCGGTGGCGCTCGTGGTCAAGACCACGCCGTACGTGCAATATCCGCCGGCTGGGCCGTGGGGCGGTCAGTCGGTGCTCGTGGGCACGACGATGCTCGAGGTGGCGCGCATCGTGCGTAACTACCCGCGCCCGGCACGCGTGCGCGTGGAGATCGATGACTGGACACCCGAGCGATTGGCGGGCCTGCACACGCGAGGCGACTGCTACGTCTCGCTCGCGCACAGCGAAGGGTGGGGACTCGGCGCATTCGACGCGGCCGCCTACGGCAACCCGATCGTGATGACCGGCTGGGGTGGGCAGCTCGAGTTCCTCGACGCCGACACTGCGTTCCTGGTGGACCACGACCTCGCGTCGGTGCAGTACTGGCCGCCGCACGTGTACCCAACCGGCCAGCACTGGGCGGTGCCGCGTCTCGAACACGCCGTCGAGCACATGCGCAAGGTTGCCGCCGACCTCGGCGCGGCGCGCCGACGGGCCGCGCCCCTCAAGGCCAAGGTGTTGCACGAGTACTCGCCTGCTCGCGTCGTGGCGACGTTGCTCGATGTCGTGCCCGAGCTCGGGTTGGTGACCGATGCCTCGCCGTCGTCGGTTCGAGATCAGCCGAGGCCCGCGCCCGCCGCGCCCGGTGAACGGTTGCCGCACTCGGGATCGGGCCCAGCGCATGTCGCGGGCGAGGGGCTCATCCCGCGGATCGCGCACTTCGTCTTTGGCCTTCGCGAGGAGCCCGAACCGTTCCATCTCGTGCACTATCTCGCGATCAAGTCGTGCCTCGAGGTGATCAAGCCGGAGGAGGTGTACCTCCACTGCCATCACCTGCCGTACGGCCAGTACTGGGATGTCACCAAGGCACGAGTGATCGTGCAGCATGTCGAGCCGGCTCGTGCCGTGAGCGAGTTCGCCTATGCCGACCGCATCGTCGACCGCTACAAGTACGCCCATCACGCCGACTTCGTGCGCCTCGATGTGCTGACGGAGCACGGTGGGCTCTATGCCGATATCGACACGCTCTTCGTCGCCCCCGTACCCGACGAGCTTTGGCACCAGCAGTTCGTGATCGGTCGAGAAGCCGACGTAGTCGATCCGATGACCGGCGAGTCTCGGCCGGCACTGTCGAATGCGCTGCTCATGTCGGTACCGGGGTCGCGATTCGTGGAGGCATGGCGCGCCGAGATTGGCGACGCTCTCGACGGCAGCTGGGTGGCGCACAGCTGCTTTCTCGCGTACGACCTCGCGTCCCGTCTACCCGCAGACGTGCACGTGGAGCCACAGCGCGCCTTTCACGCCTTCGAGCCGACGGCAGCCGGCCTCTCTCGGTTACTCGAAGGCAATGTCGCAGATCTCGACGGCGTCACCTCGATACATCTCGCCGCCCATTTGTGGTGGGAGGACGAACGTCGCGACTTCAGCCGCGTGCATGCGGGCATGATCTCCGAGCACTGGATTCGCCACGCGCCGGTCACCTACGCGATCGCCGCCCGCCGCTTTCTCCCTACCGACGACCTTGCTGTTACCGCAAGGCGTCGAGCGCGCCGAGAGCGCGGATGACGATGGCCGTGTTCGAGAACTCGTGACGCGCCCGCTCGAGATCGCGGGGGTCGATCTTCCGGGGCACTTCGGCGAGGGCTGTGCGCAACGACGCGCTGTCACCCGGCGCGAAGATCGCGCCGAGCCGGTAGTGGCGCACGATGTCGGCCTGCATCGACTTGTCGGAGCACACGACCGGCACGCCCCACCCGATGGCGTCCATGAGGCCGCCCGAGTCCCGGTCGAGATCTGCGACGAAGCTCAGGACGACCACGTCGGCCGCGCTGTACAGAAGCGCACGCGTTGCTTCGTCGGCGACCTCCCCGCCGATCTGCCCACCGGCCAGGAGGCGCCACCCCGAGATCCCCGCGAACGTGCGGAACACCACGTCGACGTCCTTCGCGGGGTGGTACGCGCCAAACAGGAGCGCCACCTGCTCGTCTGGTTCGATGCCGAGGCGCGCCCGGGCGTCGGGGATCCGCTCGCGGCGGCGGCAACCCGCGAAGGGGATCGCGACCGGGCGCAGGAACGGCACCGCGGCTTCCCATCCCGCGCACAGACTCGGTGAAGTGACCACGATCCGCGCCGATCCGCCGTGTCGACGCCGACGGTGCTCGGCCAGCCGGGCCGCGAGTGCGATGGCGCGGCCGACCAGCGATCGCGGGCCCGACCCGTGCCCCCATTGGTAGAAGAGCCACTTGCCCGGTCCGCAGAGCGCGGCGGCGAGGACCGGATCGAAGGCGAAGCTGGTCACGACCATCACCGTCGACGGATCCCTCAGGCGCCGCCGTCGCGCGCGCGCCGCGCCGATCATCGCAGGCACCCGCCAGCGCGCACCGCGGCGCTCGAACCGCGCTGACCACCGACCGTAGCGAAGGACCGCGAGCGACGAGTCGCGCGCGCGGCCGTCGCCTTCGCCGACCCAGCCCCGCGTGGTGAGCAACTCGACCTTGCGGCCGAACCCGGCGAACGCGGTCGCGAGGTCGCCGCAAAGCCCCGAGAAGTGGCCAAAGGAAAGTTCGGCGCGGTCCTCGACGATCACGACGTGGCGATCGCTCGGTGCCGCCGCCTTCCAATCCGATGAGTAGTCCACCGCTTGGTGCTGTGGGCCGCCCCACGTGCTCGGAACCCCCCGGTGCTCGATCAGCGACGGCTGGTGGTAGAGGACCGGCGAGCGCTGCGCGGCGAGGCGGGGCCACATGATGTCGTGCGCCCCGGCATCCCAATGTTCGAGGACCCATCGCCCGGTGGCGACCGAGATGAGGAACGCCTGACTGCCGTACACCTTGTCGGGATCGGCCACCGCATACGCCGCGGTGCCGGTGGGAGACGCGGCCGGCACAACGTTCGGGTTGTAGAGCGACGCGAAGAACGGCTCGCCCTCGACGTGGTCGACGAGTGGTTTCCAGCATTCCAGGTTGTGGCGCAGGAACCGATTGAACTCGAGGTCGTCCTCGAGCACGAGGAACACGTCGGCGTCGCCGGCGACCGCGAGCTGGAGAAGCTCACGCGCGGCGGCGGCGATGCGTTTGTTCACCTTGGGCTCGCGGAGCCCCCGGTCGAGCACGACGACCGGGGGAGTTCCCCAGTCGGTGGCGGCCAGGCCCGCGAGTGTCTCCTCACGCACCGCGGCTCGCTCGGTGCACGAGAGCATGTACGCCCCGAGTTGGTGCGGTGCCTCGGTCACGGTTCCCCTCCCCCAGCGCGCACGCCGTCAGTCAAGCAGCCGAGGGCGGGCCTCGACCGCTGGCGAGTGAGTCACTTCGTGCATGACAGCCCTTCTGAAGCTGGCCCACTACCGAGTCGCGTCGCGAGCCCGCAGTGGGTACCAGTAGACTGAGGGCTCCCCCTCTTCGTTCCGAAGTCCCTCGTTGCCCGGAAGGCCTTTCAGTGCGCGCGCGTAGTGATATACGCAATGTGGCGATCGTCGCCCATGTCGACCATGGCAAGACGACGCTGGTCGACGCCCTGTTGCGCCAGACCGGCGCGTTTGCCGCCCATCAAGCCGTCGTCGACCGGGTCATGGACTCCACCGACCTCGAGCGCGAGAAGGGCATCACGATCCTCGCCAAGAACACGACGATTCGTTACGGCGGAGTAAAGATCAACGTGGTCGACACGCCCGGCCACGCCGACTTCGGTGGCGAGGTCGAGCGCGGCCTCACGATGGTCGACGGCATCCTCTTACTTGTCGACGCCGCCGAAGGTCCGCTGCCGCAAACCCGTTTCGTGCTGCGCAAGGCGCTCGAAGCCCGCCTGCCCGCCATCGTGGTGGTCAACAAGGTGGATCGCAGCGACGCCCGGGTCGAAGAGGTCGTCCACGAGATCGAAGAGCTGTTCCTCGACCTCGACGCCGATGAGCATCAGGTGGGCTTCCCCATCGTGTACTGCAACGCTCGCACCGGGCGCGCGTCGCTCGACGCCACCGATCCCGACCTCCAACGCTCCGACCCGTCGGGCGAAGGCGGCCTCAAGCCGTTGCTCGAGCTGCTGCTCGAGCACGTGCCCGCGCCGGAGTACGACGAAGATCACCCGCTCCAAGCGTTGGTGACCAACCTCGACGCGTCGCCGTACGTCGGACGCCTCGCGCTGTGTCGCGTGCGCCACGGCACGTTGCGGCGCGGCGCGCCCGTCGCGTGGTGCCGCGCCGACGGCACGGTCGAGATTGTGAAGATCACCGAGATGTACCTCACCGAGGCGCTCACGCGCGTCGATGCCGACGAAGCCGGTCCCGGCGAGATCGTCGCGATTGCCGGCCTGGCCGACGTGACCATCGGCGAGACCCTGGCCGATCCCGACGACCCGCGCCCGCTCCCCGTCATGCACATCGACGACCCGAGCCTTGCGATGACCATCGGGATCAACACCTCGCCGCTCGCCGGCACCGAGGGCGACAAGCTCACCGCTCGGCAAGTGAAGACGCGCCTCGACACCGAGCTCGTCGGCAACGTGTCGCTCCGGGTCGAGAACACCGAGCGGCCTGACGCGTGGGAAGTGCAGGGCCGCGGTGAGCTCCAGCTCGCGGTGCTCGTGGAGACGATGCGCCGCGAGGGATTCGAGCTCACGGTCGGCAAACCCGAGGTCGTCATCAGAGAGGTGGATGGCAAGACCCACGAGCCCGTCGACCGGGTGGCGATCGACGTGCCCGAAGAGCACCTCGGTGTGGTCACCCAGATGCTGTCGATCCGCAAGGGGCGGCTCGAGCAGATGGTGAACCACGGCACCGGATGGGTGCGCATGGAGTACCTCGTGCCCGCACGGGCGCTCGTCGGGTTCCGCACCGAGTTCCTCACCGAGACGCGCGGCACCGGCCTGCTGCACCAGGTGTTCGAGCAGTACGAGCCGTGGTTCGGCGCGCTTCGTACCCGCACGACCGGTTCGCTCGTGGCCGACCGGCGCGGCATGACCACCGGCTACGCGCTCTTCGCCATCCAGGAGCGTGGCGAGACGTTCATCGGTCCTGGGGTCGAGGTGTACGAGGGGATGATCATCGGTGAAAACGCCCGCGCCGACGACATCGACGTGAACGCCACCAAGGAGAAGGAGCTCACGAACCACCGCGCATCGTCGGCCGACAAGCTCGTGCGCTTGGCCCCGCCGCGCCCGCTCTCGCTCGAGCAGGCGCTCGAGTTCATCGCGCCCGACGAGCTCGTGGAAGCCACGCCACAGACCGTGCGGCTGCGCAAGGCCATCCTCGATCAGAACCTCCGCGGCCGCGCCACCAAGCGCGCCAAGGTCGGCGCGAGCCCTGAATAGTTGGACCGAAGAGCCGGATAGGCGAGTCGGACCCGCGTCGAAATCTCATGTACCAACCCATCACAGAGCAGGAGCAACGTTGAATCGCAAGGAGCTCGTCACGGCAATCGCCGAAGAACTCGAAGCCGACAAGAAGTCGACCGATGAGTTCCTGTCGGTGTTCATCGACGTCGTGACCAACACCGTCGCCAGCGGTGAGCCGATCACGATCACCGGCTTCGCCAAGTTCGCCCGCGTCGAGCGCGCCGCCCGCATGGGCCGTAACCCTGGCACCGGCGAGGTCATCAAGATCGCGGCCTCACGCAAGGTGCGCATCACACCGCTGAAGGCTTTCAAGGATGCCGTCCTCGCTTCGAAGCGCGGTGGCGTCTCTTAGGTCCTCCGCCGCAAGTAACCCCGAGCGGTTCTCGGCACGCTGAACAACGCAGAGATGTGTTCAGCGTGCCGAGAAACCCAAGCTCGCCTTAGCAGCCGCCGGGGATGGGGGCGAGCGACGCCGGTTGCGGTGCGAGCGTTGCCGCGGGCGCGTCTGCTGGTGCCGCGGCCGAAATCGTGGAGCGCGTGATGCCTTCGAACTGCGCGCCGAGCACCAGCACCACGTCGGCACCGGTGATCGAGTCGTCTTCCACCTGCTCGACCGGGCCGCGCACGAGGCTGGCAATGAGCGCGGCCTTCTCGTCTTCGCCGGAGGCGTAACGGATCTCGCTGACGCCTCGTTCGTCGGCATTGCCGGTCCCGGCCCCGATGAAGCCCTGATTGGTGAAGTCGGCCAATGCTTCGGCGGCCGCGCCCTCAGCGCCCGAACCGTTGAGCACACGGATGCGGGTGGCACTCGGGACCGCGTCGCCCGACGCGGCCGAGGCCACCACAGTGTCGAAGTCGCGCAGCTGCGCGAGCACGGCTTCGGCGTCGCCCGTGGGCAGGAGCACCGACTGGCCCTCGCGCGTCGCGCCCGTCGTCGGGATCACGAGCGTGGCCGGGCCCGGCTCGTCCTCACCCGCCGCGAACCCGTCGGCCAGCGCGAACGCATCGTTGCGGCCGAAGCTCTGGTCGAGCCGGAGCTGGCTGATCGCGGCGTCTGCGATCTCGTTCGCGGTGAACGGGTTCGTGAGCGACGCGTCCATCGCCTGTTGGCCGATCACGCGCAGCAGCGCCTGCTGGCGCCCGATCCGGCCGATGTCGGGGATGGCGTCGGCATCTTCCCATTCGTTGGTCGCGACGTTGAACAGCTCGAGGTGACGGGCGCGCACGAACGCCAACGCGGCCGAACCGTCGAGCTCGACACATCCTGGGAAGCTGACCGCCAGCGTGGAAAACAGATCGCGTGCCGGTGCCGGGAAGTAGACGGGGACCGTGCCGATCGCGTCGACAATCTGACGGAACGACTCGAAGTTCACCTCGACGTAGTGGTGGATCGGCACGCCGAAGTCGTTGGTGATCGTGTCGACCACCGATTGCGGCCCTTCGTTGAACGCGGCGTTGAGCTTCGCTTCGCCTCGCCCAGGAATGTCGACCCAGAGGTCGCGGGGGAACGACACGAGCAACGCGCGGTCGGCGTCGGGATCGATGTGCAGCACCATGATCGTGTCGGAGCGCTGTCCACCGGCTTCGCCGAAGCGCTGCGGGTCGAGCGGGTCCTCCGATGTGAAGGCACGCGTGTCGGAGCCAATCATGAGGTAGTTGCCGCCGCCGCCCGACGGCGATTCGGCCAGCACGAGGTCGACCCGCTCGGCCTTACCGAGCTTCGACGTTACGAGCACGTTCACCAGCACGAAGCCGCCGGCCACGATCGCCACCACGAGGAAGATCGCGAAGGCAACCCGGCCGGCGAAACTGGTGGTGCGTCGGGGGGCCACGGGTCGACCGTATCGGGGCCGGACCCCAAAACCGGACCGCCTCGCCGGAACACCTCGCCGGAACGCGGATGAGGGGCGCGGCGGCATGGCCGGGACCGGCCAGCGCGGGCCATGCTTGGGCCCGTGGAGGGCCAGGAGCTGCGAGACACCGTGGATGCGCTGCGGGCCGAGCTCGAGCGCGCGCAGGCCGAACGGGCCGAAGCGATGCAGTCGGCGGTGCGCGACGGCAACGACCAGATCGTCCAGCTCCAAGTAACAGTGGTGGCATTGCGCGCCGAGCTCGAGGAGCAGGCCGCGAAGCACGCCGACGTATTGGCCGACGCGCACAGCGCGTTCCGCGATGAGCGTGAGCAGCTCACGCAGATGATCACCGCGCTCCGGGCGCAGCTGGAGCACCCCGATGCCGGCTGAACCGGACGCGCTCGTTGAGCAGGCCAAGCGCTTGCGGCTGGCTGAAACGCTCGTGGACGTGTCGCGCACCGTCGCCGCGATGGAGATTCTCGACGAGGTACTCGCCAGCCTCGTGGAGCTCACCGATCGCGAGACCGGCGCCGATCGCGGCACCCTCTTCCTGAACGACGCCACCACCGGCGAGCTCTACTCGCGGGTGGCCCAGGGCCAGCGCTCCCGTGAGATCCGGCTCCCCAACGACTCCGGAGTGGCCGGACGTGTGTTCCAGTCGGGCGTGGGCGCGATCGTCAACGACGCGTACGAGCACGCCGATTTCAACCGGGCGATCGACGATCAGACCGGCTACGAGACGCGCAGCATCGCGTGCGCGCCGGTGCGCACCGGCAAGGGCGAGATCATCGGCGTGGCCCAGGTCTTGAACAAGAAGTCCCCCGACTCAAATGCGAGCGGCCCGAATGCTGATGGTGACGAGGCGGGCGAGTTCACCGAGGACGACCTCGCGCTGCTCGAGGCGATGACGACGCAGGCCGCCGTCGCCCTGATGAACAGCCAGTACGTGGAACGCATGGAGCGCAAGCGGGTCGAGGAGCTCGCGTTCCTCGATCTCGTCTCCGACATCACCTCCGAGCTCGATCTCGGATCGCTGCTGCAACGCATCATGGGTGAGGCCACGCGGATGCTCCACGCCGATCGCTCCACGCTGTTCCTGCATGACGCCAAGGGCGGTGAGCTGTTCTCTCGGGTCGCCGAGGGCTCCGAGCTCACCGAGATCCGCTTTCCCGCCAATGTCGGCATCGCGGGAACGGTCTTCACGACTGGCGAGTCGATCAACATCCCGTACGCGTACGCCGACCTGCGCTTCAACCCGAGCTTCGACCGCCAGACGGGTTACTTCACCCGTTCGATCCTGTGCGTGCCCGTGATCACCAAGAACGGCGACACGATCGGCGTCACGCAGGTGCTCAACAAGAAGGGCGGACCATTCAGTGCGGAGGACGAGCAGCGACTGAAGGCATTCACCGCGCAGGTGTCGATCGCGTTGCAGAACGCCAAGCTCTTCGACGACGTCCAGACCATGAAGAACTACAACGACGCCATGCTCGAGAGCATGTCGAACGGCGTGCTCACGCTGGGCGAGGACGGCCGCATCGCCACCTGCAACGCCGCCGCGGCTCGCATCCTGCATAGCGACGAATCAACCGTGGTGGGGCAATCCGTCGACGCGTTGATCGACGGCGGCGGCGCGTTGCTGACGGCGATGGTCGAGCGCGTGGCGCAGTCGCAGCAGACCGAACTCGCGATGGATGTGGACCTGACTCTTGCCGGCGGCGACGGTGAGGTGTCGGTCAACGTGTCGGTGCTGCCCTTGCTCAGCACCGACGAGAAGAACCTCGGCACGATGATCATGCTGGAGGACATCAGCGGTGAGAAGCGGGTGCGCACCACGATGGCGCGCTACATGGATCCCGAACTCGCCGACCAGCTCGTGCGCAGCGACGAGGAGATCCTCGGCGGCAAGAGTATCGAAGCCACAGTGCTGTTCTCCGACGTGCGCGGCTTCACGACTATTGCCGAAGAGCTGGGCCCACAGGGGACCGTCGCGCTGCTCAACGACTACTTCACAATCATGGTCGACTGCATCCAGGCGCACGGCGGGATGCTCGACAAGTTCATCGGCGACGCGATCATGGCGGCGTTCGGATTGCCCGTCGCCCACGAAGACGATCCGGACCGCGCGGTGCGTGCCTCGATCTCGATGATCAGCTCACTGTTCGAGTGGAACACCCAGCGCGCCTCCGATGGCCGACCACCCGTCGACATGGGCATCGGGCTCAACACCGACACGGTCGTGGCCGGCAACATCGGCAGCCCCAAGCGCATGGACTTCACCATGATCGGCGATGGCGTGAACCTCGCGTCGCGGCTCGAAAGCGCGTGCAAGCAGTACAGCGCGCGCATCCTGGTGAGCGAGCACACCTTCAAGCGCCTGCGCGGTGTGTACCGCTTCCGTGAGGTCGATCACGTGATCGTGAAGGGCAAGACCGAGCCGATCGGCGTGTACGAGATCCTCGACTACCACTCCGACGCCACGTTCCCCAACCTCGCCGACGTCGTGAACGCGTTCCGAGATGGCATGGAGCGGTATCGCCGCGGCGACTGGGACCAGGCTGGGGTTGCGTTCGGCCAGGCGCTGAAAGCGAACCCCGACGACCGGCTCTGTCAGATGTATATCGAGCGGTGCGAGCAGCTCATCGCCGACCCGCCCGAGAACTGGGACGGTATCTGGGCGCTCACCGCCAAGTAGCGGCGAGCTCGCTCTGAGAGAGTGTGACTAGCTCTTGTGCTTGCGGCGGTAGCGGATGGCTGCCACCGCACCCGCGATGACCGCGCCCGTCACCACGACGGCTGCGCCGCTGCGCAGCACGATCTTCGTGCGGTTGCTGTGGTGGTCGTGCTCGGTGCCTTCGACGTCTTCGAGCTTGATCTCCTGCTCGACGCCATCGGCATCAGCGAAGGAGAGCACGCCATCGTCGAACGCCTCGTCGTTGCTGAGGTTCTCGAGTCGCTTGGCGTAGAGGTCGGAGCCGAGGCCCGCGGGCACCTCGCCCAGACTTGCGTCGTCGAACTCGTCGTCGAGTGCGTCTTTTCTCGTGAGTGCCATAGGCGCACGAGGCTACCGGGCGAGGGTGTCCCCCGTTCAGGCCCCTTGCTGCGCTTGGTCTTCGAGCGTCTGGCGGACACTGCGTCGGGTCGAGAGGTCGGTCAGCTGCGGATCCGTGGTGATGCCGCGCGGATCAGTTCGCGGTGTCGCTCACCGTGCCGGTGTCGGTGTTCGCGTTGAAACGCACGAGGCCGATTGCGGAGACGCCATTGACGCAGTCGTAGGGCTTTTGCCCGACCCCAGCGACGTTGCCGTTGTAGAGCACCACGTTGCCCAAGGCGTTGTACACCTGCAGCGTGTAACCCTTAGTGCCGAAGTGACCCTCCCAGGTGATCACCGTGGGGCAGCCAGCCGACTTCGACACCTCGGCAGTCGCGGCGTTGGGGTCGACGGGGTCAGCGGGGTCAGCCGGGTCCGCGGCAGCGCCCCCGTCATCGGCAGCACCACCTCCATTGTCGTCGCCGGCGGGGTCGTCGTTCCCGCCGCCACCGCCACCCACGCCGGGGAACGGCACGGTCGTCGATGTGGTAGTGGTAGTGGTAGTGGTCGTGGCCGTGGCGGCGATGACCTGACGATCGTTGCCGTCGTCGCCGACGAGATAGCCGGCAGCGAACCCACCACCGCCCAGCAGCAGCACTGCGATGAGCACCGCGAACCAGCGCGGGATCCGAATGTTGAAGTCTTCATCGGCCATCGCACAAGGGTAAGCGGATCGTGGATCGGGTCCGGGGATGGGTACCCTCGCCGGCCATGAGCCGGCGCGAGGACCGCAAGCGACACCAGCACTACGTGCGGCGTCGGCTCATGGTCGGCGGCGCATTCGTTGCTGTGATCGCGCTGGCCGTGTCAGTGGCGGCATTCGCGTTTGGCGGGGGCGACGCCAAGCAGGCGGTCGATGCTCGGCGCGATGTCACCACGACCCTCGCACCGGTCACGACGACCACGTTGCCGCCGACCACGACGACGACGTTGCCGCCGATCCCGTCGACGGCGAAGCAGCTCACGCTCTTGCGCAACGTGACGGGCAACATCTCACCCAAGTCGGTCGTGGCGTCGCCGGCGTACCTCTCGGGTGGGCTCGTGTTCGCGCAGAACATGATGTATCGCCACTCGATCACCGTGTACGACGGCGAAGGCAACCTCGTCAAGACGATCCCCGACTCGGTGGCCACGCTCGACGGCACGGTGCAGGGCGCTCCCGTCGAAGCGGCGTTCACCACCGACGGTCGCTACGCGTACGTGTCGAACTACTCGATGTACGGACCGGGCTACGCCCACCAGGGTGCCGACGCGTGTGGTCCGAACCAGGGCATCGACAACAGCACCGTGTATCGCGTCGACACCGCCACGCTCGCGATCGATGCGTCCATCGCCGTCGGTCAGGTGCCGAAGTACGTGGCCGTCACGCCCGACGGCAAGTTTGTGCTCGCGAGCAACTGGTGCTCGTTCGACCTCAGCGTGATCGACGCGGCGACCAACCTCGAGGTCAAGCGCGTGCCGATCGGCCCGACACCGCGCGGCATCGTGGTCGATCCCTCGTCGCGGTTGGCCTACGTGGCGGTGATGGGCAGCTCCGACATCGCGATCGTCGACCTCACCACGTACGCCGTCGACTGGATCCGCGGCGTCGGGTCAAGCCCGCGCCACCTCGTGCGCGACCAAGCCGGTGCGTACCTGTACGCCACGCTCAACGGTTCCGGGCAGGTGATCAAGATCAACTTGTTCACCAAGGAGGTGGTGGGTCGGGTGTCGACCGGCAGCGAGCCCCGCAGCATGGATATCGCGCCCGACGGGCTTTCGCTCTACGTCGTCAACTACAGCTCGAACACCGTGAGCAAGGTGCGCACCGAAGACATGGTGGTGATCCAGACAGTGCCGACGGGCACGCACCCGATCGGCATCACGTACGAGCAATCAGCCGGCCGCGTCTGGGTCGCGTGCTACTCCGGCCAGATCATGATCTTCAACGACCTGGTCCCCGCGGCCTAGAGCTCGCCGCGTTGCAGCAGCTCGACTGGGTCTTGCATGCGGAGCATGCCGAGGTGGCCGCCGCCACGGCCGATGCTGTCGTGGATGGCGTACCCGAGCAGCTCCTGCGCGCAGCGAGGGAGAGTTGCTGCGAGCTCGGGCGGCACCGAGAGGATGTTGTTCTCCTCGGTGCGCAGCCATCCAAGGCAGTAGGAGAGATGCGCGCCGCGGCGCGGGACGTCGGTGACGTTCGAACCGCCCGCGTGGATGGTGCCGCCGGAGTACACGACGGCTGATCCCGCGGGCATCTCCGCGTATGCGATCTGGTCGGGTTCGGGCCGCGGTCCGGCCATCTGCTCGGCCGGCGACAGCCAACGGTCGTCCCAACGGTGGCTGCCGGGGACGACGCGCGTCGCCCCGTTGTCGCGGGTGAAGTCGACGAACGCGATCACCGACGCGAGCTGCACCTCCGGGTGCGGGCGCGGCATATCGCTCCAGACGGCTTCGTCGCGGTGCAACCACTGCTCGTCGGAGCCGGGGCCGCGCTGGAGCAGGTGGCCGAGGTTGAGCTGGTAGCGCGCGCACGATGGCAGGAGCACGCGATCGCAGAGCTGGAGGAACAGGGGATGGCACATCACATCGACGGCGAATGTGCGGGAGATCCCCGGGACGCCCGGCACCTGCTTGGTGAACGGGCCGTGGAACGCCTGCATGATCGGGTTGAAGAACTCTTGGTTCGGGTCGGCCGCGGCCACGGCCGCCTCGACCTCCTCGTTGACCCGGTCGACCACCTCGAGGGGCAGCAAGTCCTCGATGATCACCGCGCCGTCTCGGTCGAGCGCCGCCGCGATGGCGTCGGGGTCGGCAGTGCCGGTTGCGGGATTGGCGAACCGCTCGATCGTCGCTGTCATGCGCTCAATGCTACCGACAACGCTCCGAGCTGTCGCCCGGAGTGCTCCCCCCCGGTGTCGGTGGGGTCCCGTGTCAGAATCCCTGGCGATGGGTGACACGCGAGCAATGGGTTCGACCTCCGCGTTCGAGAGCTTCGGCATCGTCGGCTTCGGCCACTTCGGGCGGATGCTGGCGGGCTCGTTCGCGGACCACGGCCGGGTGCTCGTCTACGACGAGAATCCTGCGAGCGTTGTCGCACTCCACGATGGCGTGGAGTCGGCGTCCCTCGAAGAGGTCGCGAAGTGTGATGTGGTCGTGCTCGCGGTGCCGTTCTCATCGCTCGAGCGCGCCATCCAGGGCGTGCGTGACCACTTGTCGCCGTCCAGCGTCGTGATGGACGTTGTCTCGACGAAGGAGCTGGCTACGGAGCTCCTACAGTCGAAGCTGCCCGAAAGTGCGAACATCCTCGCGACGCATCCGCTCTTCGGGCCGCCATCGATGACGCATGTCGAGCAGGGGCAGCACCTCGTAGTCACGTTCACACGCGGTGAGCGCGCCGAGCAGCTCGTGGAGTTCCTCGCTCATGAGTTTGGGCTCGACGTGTTCCGTGTCGACCCGGCGAAGCACGACGAGTCGATGGCCTACATGCAGGCGCTGCCGTTCTTCATCGCCCGCGCGCTGGTTCGTCTCGACATCCTCGATCTGAAGGACCGCGAGCTGCTCGCGCTGCCGTCGTTCGAGAAGCTGGCGACGATCGCCGCGATCGAGCAGCACCACACCCAGGAGATGTTCGACACCAGTCAGCGCAGCAACCTCCACGCCGCCAAAGTGCGCAAGCGTTTCCTCGAGGTGCTTGCCGAGCTCGACGCGGAGCTCGACGAGTCTTAGTCGCTCGGTATTGAAAGCGTGATTAGGGGCCCGCGCCGAGGCGCATGGGGTTGACGTCGATTTGGCCGAGCTGGCAGACGAACCCGAGCGCCCACGGTTGCACGAGGAAGTCGCCTTCGTTCGGCGGTGTGATCTGCACGGTGTCGGGGTTTGGCTGACACTGCACGTCTTCGGGCTCGCCCACACCAGCGATCACGCTCCAGTGCAACGTCGTGAACCCCTGCCCGCCGCTGGGGGTGAGCGTGATCTCGGCCTTGGTGACGCCCGTGTTGCGCACCACGTCGGTCGGCAGCATCGCGGTGCCACCGTTCGTAAGGAGCTGCATCCCGATGTAGCCGAACATCGTGCACGCCCGGGTGCTGGTGTTCGTGAACACGAGGTTGGCGTAGCGCTGCCCGGCGCCGGCGTCGCCGTCGCTCAGGCTGGCGGACAACTGCGAGACCAGGCACGTCGTGACCGGTGGTGGGGCGGTCGGAGCTGGGGGTGCTGTGGTGGT
>SHVJ01000032.1 GCA_009694295.1 Acidimicrobiia bacterium | reverse complement strand
CGAGCGCGGTTCGGAGCCCCGACACCTCGTTGTTCGGCGCCATGGACACGAGCGTGACCTCGCCCCCACCCGCCTTGTCGGCGAGTTGGAGCGCCATCTCGACGCCGTAGCTGTCCGACTCGTCGAGGATGAGCTTGCCCTCGCGCTTGAGCGTGTGGTCGGCGTTGAGCTCGCCCGGCAGCGCCGGGTCGGGGATCTGCTTCACGAAAACGACGATGTTCATAAGGCCAGGATTCTGGCCTGTCGGCGCCGGTGGCGTCGAAAAGAGGCCCACCCCTTCCTTCCGGGCTCCTGTCCGAATATCGCTGTCCGAATATGGCCGTCCGACATAGGGTCGAGCTCTATGGCGATCGTGATCTTCACTCGGCTCACCGCGGTGTCCGGGCGCCGCGACGACCTGCTCGCCATGCTCGAGGAATTGGGCGTGGCCACAAGGGCCGAGCCGGGTTGCCAGGAGTTCGTGGTCTACGCGGCGCGTGACGAGGCCGACTGCGTCCTCGGCTACGAGATGTTCGTCGACGACGACGCGGTGGTCGACCATCGCGCCACCGAGGCCGTGAAGGTGGCCCAGGAGCGGTTGCCCGCGCTCCTGACCGGGCCGCCCGAGATCACGTACGCGATCGGCTGATCCAGCCCGTCATTCAAGAAGTCCGTCGAGGTGCGCGACGGCACGCCGGATCGCCGACGCGTAGCCCTCGTCCTCGATGCGAGGGCCGACCATCTCGATCTCAAACGCTCCCCGATACCCGGTCGCGAGCACCGTGTCGATGATCGAGGCGAGCGGGATGTCGCCGTCGCCGGGGACGGCACGGTCGGGCGTCGACAAGCTGCCGATCACGAAGTCGCTGAGCTGCACGTGAGCGAGCACATCGCGCGCGCCGTCGATCGTGCCCGCGAGATCCCGCTCGGCGAAGCACGAGTTGATCTCGAGGCACAAGCCCGCGGCCAACCGGCGCGCGAGGTCGACGCCATCGCGCGCCGTCGTGCAGAAGCTGAGGTCGAGGCGCAGCGGCCCGGTGTTCTCAATGGTGAGCGGCACCGAGACCGCGTGCGCCACGAACTGCACCGGTTCGAGCGCCCCGGCGAGCGCGTCCGCGGCGGCGTCCCAGTCGAGCGAACGCGCCGGCCCCGTCGTGAGCACCAAACACCCGCCGAGCGCGCCCGCGACATCGACGGCGGCGAGGAGACGCTCCTGCTGAGCGGGCCAGGTGGATGGGTCCGCGAGGTCCCACCAACCGAGCTCGACGATGTTGCTCACCCGAAGCCCCGCGTCTCGTACGCGTGCGACTGACGCGTCGAGACCGGCTTCCTCGAGCTTGCGGAACGAAAGGCCCACGTGGTCGATGCCGGCATCGGCCCAGAACGTGAGGTCCTCGTCGAGCGTCCATTGCCAGCTCGACACAGCGCTCACGGACAACTGCGAATGCACGATCGCTTCCTATACGTTCTTGCTCGATCGCATCAACGAATCATGACTTGGGGGAAACATGCTGTTCCTGGTCCAGGGCCAGATCGATGCAAGCAACGACCCGACGCCGGAGTTCCTCCAGGCGTCGAAGGACACGCTCGAACTGCTCACGGAGTGGCAGAAATCGGGCAAGGTGAAGGCGGGCGGCGTGTTCATCGGCCCGATGGGCGTCTGCTTCATCGTCGATGTCGAATCGAACGAAGACCTCCATATGGTGCTCACGACGATGCCGTCGTTCCAGTACGCGGATTGGGAGGTCATGCCGCTCATCCCCTTCCACCGCGACATCGAGATGAGCCTCGACGACGCCCTGGAGCGTTCGAAGAAGGCCTAGTCCATTCTCTGAGATTGGCCTAGCCGAGGTCGATGTTCGCGGCAGAGATGTCAGGCACCGGCATCCGGCACGTCACACCGCCGTCGACGGGGATGAGCGCTCCGGTCACGAACGCCGACTCATCGGACGAGAGGTAGATCGCCGCGTACGCGATGTCGTCGGGGATACCAAGTCGCGTGAGGTGCATCGCCTTCGTGGCGCCACCGATGTCGGCGTCCTCCATCATCTTGTGCGCGCCCCAGCTCGACAGCACCATCCCCGACACGATGCAGTTCGAGCGGATGTTGTCGGGCGCGTACTCCACGGCCATCGATCGCGTGAGTGTGTTCAGCGCACCCTTCGCCATCGTGTAGGTGTCGAGACCAGGAGTGCCGAGCATCGACGCGGCCGACGAGATGTTGACGATCGCGCCGCCACCGGCCTTGACCATCTCGGGGATCGAGTACTTGCACGCCCACACGACCGCTTTTAGGGCAACGAGCATGATCGAGTCGTATGCATCGTTCTCGAGCTCGGTGACGCGGCGGTCAAGCTTGCCCGGGCCCATGAGCTCAGTGGGTGCTGCGTTGTTGATCAGCGTGGTGAGCTTGCCGTAGCGATCGACCGCGGCCTGCACCATCGCGATCACGTCGGATTCCTTGGCGAGGTCGGTGCGCACGAAGGTCGCTTCGCCACCAGCGTCGCGGATCTCCTTCTCGAGCGCCTCGCCTTCGTCTTCGGTGCGTCCGGTGATGATGACGCTCGCGCCCTGTTCAGCAAACCGCAGCGCGCAACCCCGCCCGATCCCGCGCGTCGAACCCGTGATGATCGCCACCTTGTCAGCAAGTCGCATGGGGCGAGATCCTATTGTCCGCCAGAAGGTTGTCTGGGCGAAGGCCACCGTCTGAGCACTCGATACGCCAAGGTGGCGGGGGCGACGTCGGCGCGGTTGCACAGCACCACGACACCGCGTCAATAACTGGAACTGACGGCTGCGGATCGTCGGCAGTGGAATTGGAGGCCAACGCCGGTGCGGACGCAGTGAGCAGTGCTGTCAATGCGATCGCCACTGGAGCAAGCCGAAGCACTTGGCCAGGGTAGTGATCCGCGTTTGACCACCGGCAGCGGTGCAGCGACACTCGGCGACCCATGAGTATTGACTTCACCCTTCCGCCCGAGGTCGAGCAGGTGCGCCTGCGGGTCCGTGAGTTCATGGACACCGAGGTGCGCCCGGCCGAGGAGAAGCTGTACGCGAATGCGTCGGGTGGTGAGCCCGAGCGGCGCGACGTCGTCGGCCTGATCATCGCAATGCGCGAGAAGGCCAAGGAGTGGAAGGTCTGGCTCCCGCACATGCCTGTCGAGTGGGGCGGGCTCGGGCTCGGCATCACCGCGATGGCATTTGTGTCGGCCGAGGCTGCGCGCACCAACTTCGGTTCCTTCGTGCTGAACGCGCAAGCGCCCGACGAGGGCAACCAGCACACGCTGCTGCACCACGGCACGCCCGATCAACAGGAGCGCTACCTTCGCCCGCTGGTCGAAGGTCGCGTTCGTTCGTGCTTCGCGATGACCGAGCCCGAGGTTGCCGGCTCTGACCCCACCGGCATCCGCACGATGGCCGAGCACAACGACGGCGCGGGCGAATGGGTGATCAACGGGCACAAGTGGTTCATCTCCGGCGCGCGCGGCGCGGGGTTCTCGATCCTCATCGCCAAGACCGATCCCGACGCCAATCCACCGCAAGCGTCGAACACTGCGTTCATCGTTGATCTCCCTTCGGACGGTTGGGAAGTGGTGCGCGACATCGAGACGATGGCGGGCCACGGCAACCACTGCGAGATCCGCATCACCGATCTGCGCGTGCCCGACGCCAACGTGCTCGGTGGCCGCGGCAACGGACACCTGCTCGGCCAAGCGCGACTCGGACCGGCTCGCCTCGCGCATTGCATGCGCTGGATCGGTCAGATCGAGCACGCACTCGAGCTGCTCATCGCGCGTGCGGAAGAGCGCAAGCTCCACGGTGAAGCACTCGCGGAGAAGCAGGCGATCCAGTGGATGATGGCCGACTCCGCGATGGAGCTCTACACCGCAAAGCTGATGGTGCTGCACGCCGCGTACAAGATCGAACACGGCCTCCCATTCCGCCAAGAGGTGAGCTTCGCCAAGCACCATGTGGCGAACACGTTGTGGCGCGTCGTCGATCGGGCGATCCAGGTGCACGGTGCGCTCGGCTACTCCACCGACACGCCGCTGGAGCGCATGATGCGCCACGCCCGTTCGGCCCGGCTCGTCGACGGCGCCGACGAGGTGCACCAGGCGCTCATTGCCCGAAACCTCCGGGCCAGCTGGGCCGACACCGGATCCCTGCGCTCGGCGACCGGCGACCTGGATCTCTAGGCTTCTGGCCATGCAAGTTGCCGACGTCCTGAAGACGCCGCACTGGTCCACCGAGATCCCGATGGAGACGCCGCATGTGCGGCTCCCCATCGTGGACGAGCGAGGGTTCGTCGTCCTGCGCGACTTGGATCCACCGATCGCCGACGAGGAGTTCCTCCCCCTCGTGTACATGGATTGGAAGAGCGGCGGCGACACCAACTTCGCACCGATCGCAACCGCCGACGGCGAACTCGACTGTCAGGGCTTCTGGAAGCCCGGAGAAGAGCGCGCCGACAAGGGCGGGATCTTCACGTCGAACGCCGACCTCTGCCCGACGATCGTCAGCGAGGTCAAGAAGGTGGGTGCCGACTTCGGGCGCGTGCGCGTGATCAAGCTCGAGCCACAGACCTACGAAGAGTCGCTCCGGCACATCCATCGCGACGACAACAACCGCTTCAACCCCGACCGCGACGGTTGGGTCGTGCGGATGTGGATCGAGCTCACGGAGAACCCCGCCGCGTTCATGGTGCTGATGGAGCAGGGCGCCGACGGGCTGCCCGACCAGTCGACCGAGGTGCACATCCCGATGCACCGCGGCGCGCGCTTCCTCGTCGACACCCAGCGGCTGTGGCACGTCGTCGTGAACCCCAGCCCCACGACGCGCTACGCGCTCATCAGCAGCTTCGAGTCGGGCCCGGCGCTGGACGCCTTCCTCCGCGCCAATCTGCCCACATCACCCGCCGCGTGATGTTGGTCGCGCTCGCTCGGGCTCGGGGTACCCGATCCCGCTCCTTCGGAGCCGCTCGGCTGCTCCTAGACTGACCCGCTCCGTGGAACATCAGATCGTCATCATCGGCGCGGGGCCTGCCGGCCTCACGGCTGCGTACATGCTCACGAAGCGGGGCGTCACCTCGACGATCCTCGAAGCCGACACGATCGTCGGTGGCATCAGCCGCACACCCGAGCGCGACGGCTGGCGCTTCGACATCGGTGGTCACCGGTTCTTCACGAAGGTGCAGCCCGTCGAAGACCTGTGGTTCGAGATCCTCGGCGCCGACAACTTCCTGCGGCGGCCGCGCCTCAGCCGGATCTTCTACCGCGGCAAGTTCTACGACTACCCGATCTCCGCGATGAACGCGCTACGCAACCTCGGGCCGATCGAAGCCGTGCGCTGCGTGCTCTCGTACCTCTGGGTTCGGGTACACCCACCCAAGGACAAGTCGACGCTCGAAGGCTTCGTTGCGTCGCGCTTCGGCTGGCGTCTCTACGAGCACTTCTTCAAGACCCAGAGCGAGAAGGTCTGGGGCGTGCCCTGCACCGAGATCCAGGCTGACTGGGGCGCGCAGCGCATCAAGAACCTGTCGCTCTTCCGCGCGGTGTGGGAAGCGCTCAAGCCCAAGCGAGTCCGCAAACGCGCCGACAAGTCGAAGCAGGTCACGAGCCTCATCGAAGAGTTCAACTACCCGAAGTTCGGGCCCGGGATGATGTGGGAACGCTGCGCCGAGCTCGTCACGGAGAAGGGCGCGACCCTCACCTTCGATGCCCGAGTCACCAAGGTGGAGCACGCCGACGCGCGCGCGACGGCCGTCACCACGGTCACCGCTGGGGTGGAGACTCGCCACGCGTGCACCGAGGTGATCTCGTCGATGCCGATCGGCGAGCTCCTGCGGGCGATGGACCCGCCTGCGCCCGCAGACGTGTTGGCCGCGGCCGACGGCCTGCGCTACCGCGACTTCATCACCGTCGCGCTCGTGGTCCCCGAGGAAGACGGCTTCCCCGACAACTGGATCTACATCAACGACCCGTCGGTCGAGGTGGGCCGCATCCAGAACTTCGGGAGCTGGTCGCCGTTCATGGTGAAGGACGGGCGCACGTGTCTCGGCCTCGAGTTCTTCGTCAACGAGGGCGACCAGATGTGGACGAAGGCCGACGCCGACCTCATCGAGCAAGGCAAGCGTGAGATGCACAAGATCGGTCTGCTCGCCGACCCCGCACGCGTGGAGGTGGGCTACGTCGTGCGGATGCCGAAGGCGTACCCGATGTACGACGCGGTCTACAAGGAAAACGTCGAGACGCTCGCGAAGTGGATCGACCAGCACGCGCCCAACGTGTACCCGGTGGGCCGCAACGGGATGCACCGTTACAACAACCAGGACCACTCGATGTACACCGCGATGCTCTCGGTGGAGAACATCTTCGGCGCCGACCACGACGTGTGGTCAGTGAACGTCGACGAGGAGTACCACGAAGAGAAGATCGCGGCTCCTCCCCATCCCAATCAATAACTCCCCCTATTCGGTCAAAAAGTCACGACATACGTTGTCGAGTGACCAAGTAGGGATTTCAGGGGCCGGCCGACGACTGCACTCCTGAGCCGTGGTGCACGACCATCTTCCAGCGCTCGCCGTCGTGGGCGAACACGTTGGTTGCCACCACGGATGCGCCCGACAGGTCGACGTCCGACAAGCCGTCGACCGTTCCCTGGCTCTGCAGGATGTTCTCGTCGACAGTCACCCATGCCATGGCATCCGCGACGGCAACCGTCTCATCGGTGAGCACGAACTGGATGTATGGCGTGTTGGCGAAGATCGTCTCCCACGAGGCGACGACGCGCGCCCAGCCCTCCAGGCGCGGCCAGCCGGGGTGCGTCACGCTGATGCGGTCGGAGTGCTCCCACACCTCGGACATGGCGTTGAGGTCACGTTCTTCGAACGCGGCGTAGAACGAGGCGTTGGCCGCGCGCACGTCGTCGTCGGCGCTCACTGCTTGAAGCCGGCGAGCACCTGCTTCCAACGGTCGGGATCGCTCTGGTATGGCGCGTAGAACGAGAGGCGATCGACGATGTCGCCGTACCGAGCGAGGAGCGCCTTGGGTACATCCTCGGGCTCGGCGGTGACCGCGAACGCTTCGAGCATGTCGTCGGTGATGAGCTCGCCCATCTCGACCCACTTCCCCTGCTTCGACAGCAGGTTCAGCTCGTCTTGTGCCGCACCCCATCCGTGGAGCTCGAGCACGCCCCGGTACGCGGGCGTGGACGCGTAGAAGGCGATCTGCTGCTTAGTACCCTCGCGTGCCCGCTCCATCTCTTCGTCGCTCGTGCCGGTGACCACGAACAACGGACCCGAGATGTCGAAGTCGGCTCGCGTCTTCCCGGCCTTGGCGAAGCCGCGCTCGAGCGCGGGGATCGTGACCTCGCGCACATACCGCTCGGTGGTGAAGCCGTGCAGGATGATTCCGTCGGCCACCTCACCGGCGACCTCGGTCATCAGCTCACCCACCGCCGCGAGCTGGATCGACGGCGGGCCGTACGGGCTCGGACCCGGGTCGAAGAACGGCGTCATGAGGGTATGCGTATAGAACTCGCCGCGGAACTCGAGCTTCTCCCCGTTGTTCCAACACGCCCAGATCGCGCGCATGGCCAGCACGAGCTCGCGCATGCGAGCGGCTGGGTGCGACCACGGCATCGAGAACCGCTTCTCGATGTGCGGCTTGATCTGGCTGCCGAGCCCGAGGCGGAGGCGGCCTTTCGAGAGCACCTGGAGGTCGTGGCCGATGTTGGCCAGCGTCATGGGGTTGCGGGCGAAAGCCACAGCGATGGTCGTGCCGAGCTCGAGCCGCTCAGTGTGCTCGGCCGCGATTACCAACGGCAGGAACGGATCGTGGTTCGTCTCGGCCGTGAACGCGCCGTCGTAGCCCAAGCCCTCGAGCTCCGTAGCCACCTTGATGATGCCCTCGATCCCGGTCCCCGGGATCCCACTATCAACCTTCATGGCCGCAACCCCTTTTCCATGGCTTCGTTCGCAGCGCTGCAGCGTACCGACCAGGGCCAATCCGGGCTGATTCGCAATGCCACGCGGGTGTCACACCTCGGGTTTATGTTGCGGGTATGAGTCGCGAGCTGCCGTACTCCCTGTCGCCCAGTTCGATCGCGGCGTTCAAGGAATGCCCGCTTGCGTTCCGGTTCTCCTATCTGGAGCGCCTACCGGAGCCACCGTCGGCCCCGGCATCCAAGGGCACGCTCGTGCACAAGGCGCTCGAGTTGCTCATGTGCCGGCCACCGCACGACCGCACGATCGACGCCGCCCTCGCCGACCTCGACCGGGCCCGCGCCGAGTTCACTGCCGATCCGGAGTTCAGCCAGCTCGAGCTCAGCGAGGAGGAGTGGGCGAAGTTCCACTCCGACGCCGACGAGCTCGTGCGCAAGTACTTCGAACTGGAAGACCCCACCAAGGTGCGCCCGATCGGCCTCGAGCTCAAGCTCGAAGCGCGTGTGGGGAGCGCGCGTCTGCGCGGCGTGATCGATCGACTCGACCTCGACGACGACGGCGAGCTCGTGATCATCGACTACAAGACGGGTGGCGTGCCGTCGGAGCGGTTCGAGGGCAAGAGCTTGAGCGGCGTGCACATCTATGCGCTCTTGTGCGAGCAGATGCTCGGTCGCCGCCCCGTAAGCGTCAAGCTCTACTACCTCCAAAAGCCCGAGATGATCATCGCCGAGACGAGCGAGCAGAAGGTGACCGGCGTCGAGCGGCGCACCACTGCGTTGTGGACCGCGGTCGAGCGCGCCTGCACGCTCGACGACTTTCGACCGCACCGCAGCCGCTTGTGCGACTGGTGCGCGTTCCAGGCGTACTGCCCGGAGTTCGGTGGCGATCCCGCAAAGGCAGTGGAGCTGCTCGAGGTCAAGGAAGTTGCCGACACTGCGGTGGAGCAGGCGCTTCCCGTTGCTTAAGAGGAGCAGACTGACCTCGTAGGCTTGACGGCATGAGCGAGTTCGTCGAACGGGTCCACGCGCTCGACGACGCCGTCGACAAGTGGCTCGAGCGCTACCGGACCGACACGCTCGATCGGGTGTTCTACGGCCTCTCGAGCGCGGCCGACCACGGCATGTTGTGGCACGCGCTCGGCATCGTCCGTGGCGTTCGCCGCGGCGACCTGGGATACGCGGTGCGGTTCAGCAAGATGCTTGGGTACGAATCGGCCCTCACGAACGGCGCCATCAAGTCGCTGTTCCGCCGGGTGCGGCCACCCGAGCACTTCACGAACGACGACCCATTGCCCTACGGGATGCGACGCCCGATCACGTCGTCGTTCCCGTCCGGACACGCAGCGACCGCGTTCATGTGCGCGGTGTTGCTCTCGAGGGACAACCGAGCGGCGCCCTTCTACTTCTCACTGGCTGCGCTGGTTGCGTCGAGCCGCGTCTACACGCGCATGCACCACGCCTCCGATGTGGCAGCCGGCGCCGCGCTCGGACTCGTGCTCGGCAATGCGGTCAAACGGAAATTCTGAATGGGCCTCTGACGGCGTGACGGACTCGCCGCGGTAGCCTCGATCGAGTCGGGAGGCCCGCCCATGCCGCGCGAGATCGCTGTCACGTTCGACTACCGCTGCCCGTTCGCGCGCAACGGCCACGAGGCCGTGGTCAACGCCGTGCGGGCCGAGGCGTTGCCCGATGTCGAGTGGCGCTATCTGGCCTTCTCGCTCGATCAAGCCCATGTGGAAGAGGGCGGGACCGCGATCTGGGACCGACCAGCCGAAGAATGGGGCACGGGTGTGCCCGCGTTGCTCTTCGGCATCGCCGTGCGCGACCAGTTCCCCGAACACTTCCTCGACGCGCACGTTGCGCTCTTCGCGGCTCGCCACGATCAAGGCAAGAAGATCGAGCAAGAAGATGTGCTGCGCGAAGTCGTGGTCTCGGTGGGACTCGATCCCGACGCGGTTGCCGAAGAGGCCTGGAGCGGTCGGCCGCTCAAGACGTTGGCCGCTGAGCACACCGAAGCCGTCGACCGATGGGGCACCTTTGGCGTGCCCACCTACCTCGAAGGCGAGACGGGCGCGTTCATCCGGTTCATGGAACGCGGACAGGTCGACGACCTCGTGCGTGCCGTCGACCTGTTGGGCTGGGACAACCTCAACGAGTTCAAGCGACCGAAAATCGATCGCTAAGGGCTAACTCCGCGGTGGAGGGCCGTCGAGGAGATCAACGAGCGCCTCCATCCACTCGGTATGGCCCGGATCGCGCCACGCGGGATGCACACACTGCGTCGTGAGGTCCCACGCGTAGAGGTGCAACGTCGGAGCATCATCAGCGAGCTCGAGGAGCTCACGAGCGCGGGGATGCGGGGGCGCGTCGTCGAGCAGATCCACGAGTGCCACGCACGCAAGCACGCGGCTGCGGCATCCAGGGCACGCCGACACCGTCGCCGCCTCGAAGTTCTCGACGAGCGTTAGCAACGACTGGGCTTCGTCAGCGTCGAGGACGACTTCCTCGCCGTCGTCGTCCACAAAGGCGAGCGATTCCAACATTCCCGCTCTATGCGCCTTCGGCGCAGGGCCGCTCGGGCCACGTCTCGCTGTGGCGCAGGGTACCTGCGTCGCGGTCGCTCGACTCTGAAGGCATCGACGTCGACCGTAGCCCTAGCCTGCTCGACACATGAGAGCAGTGACGATCGTCGACGGCGCCATCGAGTGGCGTGAGCATCCCGATCCGGTGCCTGGGCCCGACGAGCTGTTGGTCGCCGTGCGCGCCGCGGGCCTCAACGGCGCCGACATGATGCAACGCCGGGGTCTGTACCCGGCTCCCCCCGGTGTGCCAGCAGACATTCCGGGCCTCGAGGTTGCCGGCGAGGTGGTCGACACGGGGGCGGGCGTCACGCGTTTCGCGATCGGTGATCGGGTCATGGCCGTCGTCGCGGGCGGAGGCCAGGCTGAGCTCGCGGTCGTGCACGAGCGACACGCATTGGCGGTGCCAACGGCAATACCGTGGGCCGAGGCAGGTGGCTTCCCTGAGGTGTTCACGACTGCACACGACACGCTCTTTACGCAGTGTGGGCTCACGATGGGCGACCGTGTCCTCGTCCATGGTGCAGCCGGAGGCGTTGGAATCGCCGGGGTGCAGATCGCGGCACGCGCGGGCGCAACAGTGATCGCTTCGGTCCGCAACGCCGACCTGCGCAGCGCAGTCAGCGAACTCGGGAGCGCGTGCGGGGCCGTCGAAGTCGTGGCGCCGGAAGGTTTCGGTGAGCACGGTCCGTTCGATATCGTGCTCGAACTCGTCGGCGCCCCGAACATTCCTGACGACGTCAACGCGCTCGCGATCGGTGGACGCATCGCGGTGATCGGCGTCGGCGGCGGCGCCAGTGCCGAGCTCAACCTGCTTGGACTCATGGGCAAGCGCGGTCGCATCCACGGCTCCACGCTGCGAGCGCGCTCACTCGAGGACAAGGCAGTCGCTGCACGCGCGGTCGAGCATGCCGTGCTCCCGCTTCTGGAACGCAACGAAGTGCGGGTCCCGGTGGCTGCAGAGATCCCGATGGCCGAGGCCGAGTCGGCCTACGACCGATTCGCGGCGGGCGGCAAGCTCGGAAAGATCGTCCTCGTCGCCTGATCCCGATTCGGCGCGCTCACTTCATGATGAGCACGTTGAGGTGCGTGCAGGCGGTCACCGGACAGGTTGCGCCGGGGAGCGGGCCAGGCGCGCAATCGGTCGTGAACGGTCGCTTGCGATCGAGACCGATCAACCACACCACTCGTTGCGGAAGCACGATCACGCCGGGCACCGTGGTGGTGGGTGCCGACGTCGACTCACCTTCCGGGAGGTTCTTCACCCACTCGACGATCCGGAGGTGGTGCACCTCGCTCTCCTTGAACACGAGCCGAAGGCCACCGGGATATGCAAGATCAGGTTTCGAGGGAAAGGTGCTGAGCGAGATCGCCGGCGTCATCTCGACATAGAGGACGGCCTTGGCGGCGTCGAAGCCCGCCGTACTCGTGCTGACGTTCTTGCCGTCAGCCTTGACGAGTCCGAACGGCGCCTTGCGGTACTCCACCGTGTACCCGGGCGAGCACGTGCTCGCTGTGCCGCCATCCTCAGCAGCCGTCGTGGTGGTCACCGCGGCCTTGTCGTCGATTGCGAAGGTGAACGACACCGTGTCGTAGCACGCCGACGACAGCACGACCGGACTTGTCAGGTACTGGAGGACTGGACCGGGGTTGGTAGCTCGCGAATCGGTGCCGGCGACGATGTACTTGCACCCAGGATCGTCGGCCGAGATGCCTGTCGGCTGGGTGGTGTCGCTCCCCTTCTTCGAGCCTTTCGATGCTGAATCGGACGAACCGCCGCCACAGGCAGCCAACGCGACAAGGCTGAACGCAACCGTGAAGGCAAAGACGCAGCGCATGTCAGCTGAAGTCGATGTACACCCGTGGTGGGCCGTCGAGGACGCCGACGGTGAACGGCCGAGTGCTGTCGAGCCCGATCACCCATTGGAGGACTGCTTCGAAGTCCTCGATCTTGCGGACCTCGGCAACGTGCGCGAGCCCGGTTGGAACGATCGAGTCGGGACCGGTGTAGGTGGCCGTCGCCGCCGGGTCGGTGAGGTCGACGCCCGACGAGTGCGGGAACACCACGACGAGGAAGGCGCTGCCTTGGATCGTCACGGGCATGCCCGACTCACCGAACGAGAACGGGCCGGGCTGGTACTCGATCCGATATTCGGGCGGCGCGCCGTCTCGGAACTCGAACGTGACGCGGTCGGTGCAGGGCTGGCTCCCGGCGCGCACCTCGGTGAGCAGCGACACGTTCATCACGGTGGTGCCGCCGGTCGTGGCGTCGGTCGTGGCGTCGGTCGACGTGCACGGAGCGGTCGTGTTCGTGGTCGCCCCGGTCGTCGTTGTGGTTCCGGAACCCGCGTCCACCTTGCCGCCGTCGCCGGAGCACGCCGCGAGGATCGACATCAGCACGAGCGCGACGGCGGTGAGCGCCGTCGCACGAGGGGTTCGCCGCATGGCGCCAGGCTAGGCCCGCACTACCATCACCGCCGGTTCACTCTCTCAATGCCCTTCTACTGGTGGTCTCCAGGAGGTTCTCCGTGGCAACGCTGTCCGACAACGACGTCGTCATCGTGGAAGCGGTGCGCTCACCGCTCGGTCGGCGCAATGGCGGGTTGGCGAGCGTGCACCCCGCCGATCTCTTGGGCGCCGTGCAGCGGGAGGTCATCGATCGGTCAGGCATCGATCCGTCGACGGTCGGTCAGGTCGTTGCCGGCTGTGTGAGCCAGACGGGTGAGCAGACGTTCGACATCGGGCGCACCGCGTGGCTTGGCGCGGGACTCCCGATCGGCGTCGCCGCCACGACTGTCGACGCGCAGTGCGGGTCTTCGCAGCAGGCCACGAATATGGCCGCGGCGTTCATTGCGGCCGGCGTCATCGACAGTGCGCTCGGCTGCGGTGTCGAGTCGATGTCGCGCATCCCGCTCGGGGTCGCGGTGAAACAAGGGCCCGGACGACCGATCACGAAGTCGTATTTTGAGCTCTTCGAGTACGCCACGCAGTTCGAGGCGGCCGAGCGCATCGCCGACAAGTGGGGTATCACCCGCGCCGACTGCGACCAGCTCGGCTTCGACTCCCAGTCTCGGGCGCGGCAGGCATGGGACGAAGGCCGCTTCGAGCGAGAGGTGCTCGCGATCGACGCGCCCGATGTCGACGAAGAGGGCAAGCCGACGGGCACGACGCACGCCGTGACGCGCGACGAAGGGTTACGCGACACCACCCTGGAGGGGCTCGCCGGGCTCAAGCCGGTCGGTCGCGAGGACGGCGTGCACACCGCCGGCACCTCGTCGCAGATCACCGACGGTGCGGCCGCGGTGTTGATGATGTCAGCGGCGCGCGCGCATGATCTCGGCGTGAAGCCACGCGCTCGGATCGTTGACCAGTGTCTCGTGGGCGTCGACCCGGTCCTCATGCTCACTGGGCCGATCGACGCCACGCGACGACTCCTCGACCGCACTGGTCTCACGATCGCCGACATCGACACGGTCGAGATCAACGAAGCGTTCGCATCGATCGTGTTGGCGTGGGAACGCGAGATCAAGCCCGACATGGAGCGAGTGAACCCCAATGGCGGCGCGATCGCGATCGGTCACCCAGTCGGGGCAACCGGTGCGCGTCTCATCACGACGGCACTGCACGAGCTCGAGCGCATCGACGGCACGTTCGGGTTGATCACGATGTGCTGCGGTGGCGGGCTCGGCACCGGCACGATCATCGAGCGGCTCTAGTACTGGGTGATCGCCCGGATCTCTTCCTGCACAGCCTTGTACTCAGGCGACATCGTCAGCGGCATGAGCGCCATGACCTTGCCCATGTTCCCTGCCACCTTCATGCGCCCCTGCATGAACGCCGCGTTGGGGTCGAGATCACCGCGCTGGATGCTCACCGAGTCGTCGTAGCTCAGCGTCATCGTGACCTCGGGCTCGGCGATCTCGCCGAGCTGCGACTCGAGCAGGCGGCCGTTCTCGAGCACCCAGTAGTACTTGATGACCCCGTCGGGACCGCTGTTGACCACGTACTGGATCGTGGTGGACGCACCTTCGCGCTCGGGCTGATCCTTCGCGAGCTCGCGCGCCTCGTCGAGCCACTCCTGCGTCAAGTAGTGCGGCATAGCTCTCCCCTCTTCAGGCGCGGGCCGTGGCGGGCGTGCGCAGTCCGGCGAAGAGATCGTCCTCGGTGTCGGGTGGTGGCACTTCGCCGACGCGTGACGCGGCGAGGATGTACTCGTCCCAGGGAAAGACCTCGCGCACCACGCTGTCGGGCAAGCGCATCCAGTGTCCCTCAGGATCGACCTGGGTTCGGTGCGCGAGGAGCGCAGCGCGGCGGTGGTGCAGCCAGTCGCCGACGTCGACGAACGTCGTGAACCTCTCCGCGGCCTCGGGCAAGCCGCGCTCGAACCACTGCGCATACGGACTCTCTTCGCCCCGCTGGATGATCGCGTCGTGCAGTGACTGCACCCGCTTGCGCGAGAACCCCGTGTAGTACATCTTCGACGGCTGCCACGGTTCCCCAGCGTCCGGAAAGCGATCGGGATCGCCCGCGGCGTCGAACGCCGGCACGGAGATCTCGTGCACCCGGATGTGGTCGGGGTGCGGATAAAACTCGCGATCCTCGGCATACGTCACGATCACTTGCGGCCGCTCTGCTCGAATCAACCGGACGAGCCGCTCCACCGCCTCGTTCAGCGGTGCATTGGCGAAGTTGTCGGCTCGATGGTTCACATCCGTGTCGGGCATCCCCGAGTCGTGGTAGCCGAGCATGTGGACCGTGTCGTACCCGATCGCGTCTGCGCTCGCTTGCAGCTCTTGCATGCGGACTTCGGCGAGGTTGGCCCGTACTTCGGGCGTGTCGACCGCCGGGTTGAGGATGTCGCCCGCCTCACCGCCGGTGCAGCACACGAGCACAGTGTGAATGCCCTCTTCGTGGTAGCGCGCCATCGTCGCGCTGCCCTTGGATGCCTCGTCGTCGGGGTGTGCGTGCACGCTCAGCACGCACAGCGGATGGCCGTCAAGGTCGACGGCGCGGTCGACAGGAGGGTCGAGAGACGGTGTCATCCACATCCAGAGTACAGGGTGCGCAGTCGATACAGTCCGCTGGTGTCACGCCGTCCGCTTGTTGTGCTTTTCCTTGTCGCGACGCTGACCGTCACCTGCGCACCGGTCTCTGGAGCTTCGACCACCATGGCGACCGGCGCCGCGGTCGACTGGCGCGCCTGCGGGAGCCGGTTCGAGTGCGCGACCCTCGACGTGCCCGTCGACTATTCGGCACCAGATGGCGAGCAGGTCGGCATCGCCGTCATCCGTCGTCGCGCCAGCGATCCGAGCTCTCGCATCGGCAGCCTGGTCATCAACTACGGCGGACCCGGCGACCCCGGGACCGAGCACCTGCGCGTGGCGTACACCGCACTTCCGGAGGAGATCCGGGCGCACTTCGACATCGTGAGCTTCGACCCTCGGGGTGCGGGTGACTCGCGCCCGATCGACTGCGTCGACGACGCCACCTACGAACAGGCAGCTTCTGAGGACGTGACACCCGACAGCGAGCAAGCGCTCGCTGGGTTCTACGACGGCAGCGCGTTCTCGGTCGATCTGATCGGCGCCTGCATCCTTCGGCACGGAAGCTGGCTGGCCCGCGTGGGGACGCGCAACGTGGCGCGTGACCTCGACCGGCTGCGGGCAGCGCTCGGCGACCGCCAACTCTCGTTCCTCGGGTACTCCTACGGCACGGTCATCGGCGCCGTGTACGCCCAGGAGTTCCCGACCCGGGTCCGAGCCCTCGTGCTCGATTCGGCGGTCAACCTCGCCACGACACCAGAGCAGCGCCAGCGCGGCAACGCCAAGGGTTTCGAAGGCGCCCTCGATGCCTTTCTCGCCGATTGTGCAACCGACGCTCAGTGCGCCTTCCACTCCGGCGGTGATCCGCGAGCCGCGCTGCTCCGACTCCGCGACCGGTTCGAAGGCGGACTGACACTCGCAAGCAATGACCTGCGGGTGGTCGGCGTGTCGGAGTTCTACGTTGGGATGCTCGCCGCGTTGTACACGCCGCACCTCTGGCCGACGCTGGCCGAGGCTCTGCGCGCCGCCGATGAAGACGGTGACGGCGATCTGCTCCGAGCACTCGCGGACTCACTGCTCGGACGTCGCGAAGACGGCACCTACGACAACATCCAAGAGGCGATCAGCATCATCAACTGCGCCGACCGTCCGTCCGACCGAGTGTCGTTCGACGCGTTCCGGCTCATGTTCGATGACCTCAGTCGGCGCTTCCCGGTGCTCGGACCGGCATTCGGCGGATCGCCGCTCGGGTGCGATCCGCGACTCCCGCTGCCCGCCACGACGGAGCAGCTCGGCGACGTCCGCTCACGGACCGTGCCTCCGGTGCTCATCGTCGGAGTCACCCACGATCCCGCGACGCCCTACGACGGCGCCATCGAGCTGCACCGGCGCCTGCACGGTTCGCGGGTCCTCACTCTCGACGGCACACAACACACGGCGTACTCGCGAGGGATCGCGTGCATCGACGGCCCGGTCGATCGCTACCTGCTGGAGCTCGTGCTCCCGCGGCGCGGTACCCGCTGCGGGCTGTAGCGCCTGCACCTCGCGCTCGGAACGTCACGCCGACTCGAGGCTGAACACCTCGACTCGGCCGATGTCGCGAAGCCGTCGGGAACCCCGTCGCCGCGCGACCACTCCCGACGCCGGCGCCAGTGCGGCGGCGATCTCCGCCGATGCGAGCACATGCCCGGGACGCGCCGCGTCGGTCAAGCGACTCGCCAGGTTGACGACCGGTCCGAAGTAGTCGCCGTCTCGAGCGAGCAACGACCCGAATCCGACGCCCGCGCGCGCCGACGGCAACAGCTCATCACCCGATGACCGCTCCGTGAGTCGCACCGCGATCACCGCCGCCGCGGTTGCCGTTTCGCACACGTACATCACCTCGTCGCCGATCGTCTTGACGATGCGGCCGCCTTCGTTCACGACGGTGTCGTGCGCGACATCGGCGAACCGAGCCACGAGCGCGCCGAGATCGTCGTCGTCGAGGTTCTCGGCCAACGCCGTGTACCCGAGGAGGTCGACGAACCCCACCGCACCGGTGACCGAACCAGGAGTGGTCGCATCGACGCCGGCAAGACGACGCCAGATCGCGGCACGCAGCTGGAGTCGGTGCGCATGGTCGACAAGCCGAGCAATCGCCTCGAAGTCCAAGCGCTCGGCGAGCGCGAGCGCGAGCTGTTCGTCGTCGAGTCCCGCGGCTCGAGCCAGGTGCACCGAGTGCGAGAGCTCGTCAGTCTCAGAGTCGGCGACGCGAGCGAACGACGAGCTGAGCACACGGGCCTGCGACAAGGCACGCTCGAGCGTCCATTCGAACACCGAGCCGCTGCGGATGCGCTCGACGAACACCTCGAGCGCTTCCACATCGGACTTGGTGAACACCGGGAGATCGTCGTCGAGATCGGGGAATCCGATCGCGCGCCACAGCCCCTGCGCTGTTGCGAGGTCGGTTCCCGCGCTCTCGGCGAGCTGGCGCATCGTGTACGAGCGGGTGCCGGGCATGATCGCCCGATCGAGGACCAACAACGACAGGTAGTCGTGTGCGACCGCGTTCTCGATCTCGACGGAGGTTGCACCACGACGACGCAGAAACCGTTGGAGTGATCTCTTCACGCCTACTCGTGCTTTCGGCGCCGCGCGCTCACGTCGAGCGGGGCACGTCCTTCCAGGGCAGATCGCGTGAGTTGTCGGGCTCCTTGGGGAGCCCGAGCACGCGCTCGCCGAGGATGTTGCGCATGATGTTGGACGTACCGCCCTCGATCGTGTTGGCCTGAGCGCGCAGGAACCCGCGTGCGATGTCGCGCTCGGAGTCGCTGTCGGTGCTCACCCAGGCCGGGTTGCCGTCGCCCGTCCCCATGAGCCCAGCGCCTTCCCAGGCCATCCCGCCCGCGCCCTCCAGATCGATCGCGAGCTTCTGGAGCCGTTGGTTGTACTCGGCTTGCATGAGCTTGGTGATCGAGCCCTCGGGTCCGGCTTCGGCGCCACGCTTGCGGCGGTCGGCCGCGCGCTGGTTGTTCCAGCGGATGAGCTTGCCGTCGATGTACACCTGAGCCAGGCGCTGGCGCATGCGCGGGTCGGCGATTCCGGTGTGCCGAGCGAGGAGACGCTCCACTGCGCTGCCACCCACCGAGTCGCCCGAGAGCGAGCCGGCACCGGAGAGCGCGACCCGCTCGTTCATGAGCGTGGTGACCGCGACACGCCACCCCTCGCCCTCGGGACCGACGCGCATGCTGTCGGGGATGCGCACATCCTCCATGAACACTTCGTTGAACTCTGCGTCGCCGGTGATCTGCACCAGTGGACGAACATCCACGCCGGGCGCCTGCATGTCGAGCACGAAGTAGGTGAGACCCTCGTGCTTGGGAACGTCGGGATCCGTGCGGGCGACCAACATGCCCCAGCGCGCGATGTGCGCCAGCGTGGTCCAGACCTTCTGACCCGAGACGATCCATTCGTCACCGTCGCGCACCGCGCGAGTGGAGAGTCCGGCAACGTCGGAGCCGGCACTCGGCTCCGAGAACAACTGGCACCAGATCTCCTGGTTGGTGGCGAGGCCCGGGAGGAGCTTCGTCTTCTGCTCCTCGGACCCCCAGGTGATGAGCGTGGGCCCGCCCATGCCGATGCCGATGATGTTGAAGGGACGCGGGACCTTGTAGTGGTTCAGGACTTCGTTGACGTGCTTCGCCTCGACCGGGCTGAGCGACAGTCCGGCGCCGTACTCCTTCGGCCATGTCGGGGTGGCATACCCCGAGTTGCCGAAGCGCGTGCACCACTCGCCGTAGTCGAGCCCGGCGCGGAGCTTCGACCATGCCGCGTTGTCGTCGGCGTCGATCGCCTCGATCCAGTCGGCAGGGAGCGCCTCGCGCAGCCACTCGATCGTCTGCGCACGCAGCGCTTCACCAGTCATCTCGGGAGCATCGACAGCCATCGCGGGATCGTACCTGCGCCCGAAACCAGCCGTAGGCTCGGTGCGTGATCCGAGCGTGGCGATACCGGGAAGGCGTCGACTCCCCCGACACGATCGGGCTCGAACCGTTCCCCGAGGTCGTGGACAACGAGCTTCTCTGGATCGACTGCGATCGGCCGAGCGAAGCAGAGCTCGAAGCGCTGGGCAAGCAGCTGAAGCTGCACAAGTTCATCCTCGAGGACCTGGAGCATGGCGAGCAGCGCACGAAGCTCGACCACTACGAGGACCACTTCCATGTGGCAGTCCACGACTGTGAGCTCGTCGGGGATCTCGACGAGGCGGCCGGTGACGTCGAACTGGTGACTCGCGAGATCGACGTCGTCTTCGGTGCTGGCTGGTTGCTCACGGTGTGCCAGACACCCGAGAACCTCGAGCACGGCACATTCCCGATGGACACGGTGCGCACGGCCTTCGAGCGCCAGCGGATCGAACCCGGCACGACCGACGAAGGCTTCCTGCTGTGGGCGCTCCTCGACGTGGTGGTCGATCGCTACTTCCTCGTCAGTGACGCGGTCGACGACCGGCTCGACGCACTCCAAGAGGTGGTGCTCGACGACACCATCGACCGCATACGCCGCGGCCGCCCGCGTGAGCTGTTCGACCTCAGCAAGGCGCTGCTCCGATTCCGCCGCGCCGCGCTCCCACTACGTGAGGTCACCGGCCAGCTCCTGCGCCGCGAGGACCCCGACATCGGCGAGGCCGCGATCAGTCACTTCCAGGATCTCTTCGACCACGTGTTGCGCATCGCGGATCTCGCGGAATCGCAGCGCGACGTGCTCACCGGACTCCGCGACGCCGACCTCGCCGTCACGTCGAACCAGATGAGTCTCGTCCAGCAAAAGATCGCAGCGTGGGGCGCCATCCTCATCGTGGCCACGTTGGTGACCGGCTTCTTAGGAATGAACTTCCAGAACGCGCCCGAAACCGATTGGGAGACGGGCTTTGGGATCATCATCGGGTTCATGGTGGTCCTGTGTCTGCCCTTGTACGTCTACTTCCGACGAAAGAAGTGGTTGTAGTGCCTCGCCTCCATCTCGAACGCCATCGGTTCCTCCGCGTCGGCTGGCTCCGGGCTGCCGTACTCGGGGCCGACGACGGCATCGTCTCGACCGCGAGCATCCTGATCGGCGTCGCCGCCGCCGCGGCGACCGGGGCTTCGGCATCGACAACCCGCAGCGCGATCCTCGTGGCCGGCCTGGCATCGCTCGTGGGCGGCGCGCTCTCGATGGCCGCGGGTGAGTACGTGTCGGTGAGCTCCCAGCGCGACACCGAGCGGGCCGACATTGCACGCGAACAACGTGAGCTCGCCAGGAGCCCCGACCTCGAGCTCGACGAGCTCACCAACATCTACGTCGAGCGGGGGCTCGAAAAGACGCTGGCCCGCGAAGTCGCAACCCAGCTCACTGCCGCCGACCCGTTGGGTGCCCACATGCGCGACGAGCTGGGAATGCATGTCGGCAGCCATGCGCGCCCACTCCAGGCCGCACTCGTGTCGGCAACCAGTTTCGCCATCGGCTCGATCCCGCCGTGGGTCGCCGCCGCGGCCTTCTCGTCGAATCGGATCCCGATCATCGCCGGGGTCGGTCTCGTGCTGCTCGCCGTGACCGGGGGCATCGGTGGTCGCCTCGGTGGCGCCCCGCCGTTGCGCGCCGCGTCGCGGGTGCTCGCCGGCGGAGGACTCGCGATGGGCGTCTCGGCGCTGATCGGCAATCTGGTCGGAACCGCCATCTAGCGCTCGCGGCTCGGAGTGGTTCAGCTCATCTGTGTCTCCGCCACCGGCTCTCGGCGGCGACCGATGATGCGGGACGCGCGCCAGCCGATCTCCAACACGATGATCGCACCAGCCGCGATGAGGCCCGCCTCGCCGACGATGCGCCACTCGGGGAGATCGAGCGCATAGAAGTCGCGGACCGGCTCGATCACAAGGATCAAGGCCACCGCACCGACCATTGCTCCGACGAGCGTCCCCTTCCACATCGTGAACGGACGAGCGAGGATCACGAGCACCCAGAGGGCCACCGCGACCAGCACGAGCGTGGTCGTCGTGCGCGCCTCGCGCGGCACGAGGTTCTCTTCGTACTTGGCGAGCGCATACGCAAGCAGAGAGGCCGTTCCCGCGACGAGGCCCGCGGGCACGCAGAACCGTACGACGCGTTCGAGGAATCCCGGCACATAACGACGCTTGTTGGGCGCCAGCGCGAGGAAGAACCCCGGGACTCCGATCGTGAACGTGCTCACGATGGTGAGGTGCCGGGGCAAGAACGGATACAGCCAGCCGGTCGCCACGACCACCACTGCGAGCACCACCGCGTAGACAGTCTTCGTCACAAAGAGGTTCGCCGACCGCTCGATGTTGGCGATCACCCGGCGACCCTCGGCCACGACACCGGGCATCGAGGCGAACTTGCCGTCCAGCAACACGAGCTGCGCGACTGCGCGCGTGGCCGCCGCACCGGATCCCATTGCCACACCGATGTCGGCATCCTTCAGCGCCAACGCGTCGTTCACCCCGTCGCCGGTCATCGCGACGACGTGACCCTTCGATTGGAGCGCGCCCACCATCGCTCGCTTCTGGTGGGGCGTGACTCGACCGAACACCGAGTGCTGCTCGAGGATCTCCGCAAGCTCGGCTTGATCCTCGGGCAGGTCCCTGCCGTCGATCGCATCATCTGCGCCCGGGAGTCCGACACTGCGAGCGACCGCGGCCACCGTGCGAGGGTTATCGCCCGAGATCACCTTGAGCGTGACGCCTTGATCAGCGAAGTACGCCAGCGTCTCGGCCGCGTCGGGGCGAACCTTCTCTGCGAGGAGCACGAGGGCCGACGCCTGCAGGTCGCCGGGCAGGGCCTCGTCTTCGAGTGACGCGTCGCTGTACGCGAGCACCAGCACGCGCCGACCCTCGGATGCCAGCTCGTCGGCGCGCTGGCGAGCCGGATCGTCGGGCTGCAGATGTGCAAGCACCATCTCCGGCGCTCCGAAGATCCAGGATCCTTCATCCGTGAAGCTGGTGGCACTCCACTTGCGCGTAGAAGAGAAGGCGATCGTCCCCGACCGATTCCAACCCGGGGACGCAAACGCCGCGCCGACGGCACCAAGGGTCGCGTTCCGGTTCTCGTCAGCCGCCAGCGCGCCC
>SHVJ01000031.1 GCA_009694295.1 Acidimicrobiia bacterium | reverse complement strand
TCATCGTGACGCCGTGGCTCCTGCTCGTCGGGGTGGCCTCGATCGCGGCGGCTGTGCTGTACACGGGAGGCCCGAGGCCATACGGCTATATCGGACTCGGCGAGCTGATGGTGCTCGTGTTCTTCGGCTTCGTCGCGACCGCGGGGTCGGCATTCGTGCAGCTCGAGCGGGTGCCCGCGAACGCCTGGTGGGCATCACTCACGATCGGCTTGCTCGCCTCCGCGATCTTGGTCACGAACAACCTCCGCGACATCCGCGGTGATGCGGCCGCAGGCAAGCACACACTCGCGGTTCGCGTCGGCGAGTCGGCGACGCGAAGGCTCTATGTGGCGTGCGTGGCGGTGGCGTTCCTTGCGGTGGCGCCGATCGCCGCCGACCATTCGACGGCCTTGCTCGCGTTCGCGGCGCTTCTGTTTGCGATCCGGCCGACCATGCTGGTGTTGCGCGCGGTCTCACCACCCGAGCTCGTTGCCGCGCTCGTCGGCACCGCGCGGCTCGAGCTGGTCACCGCGTTGTTGTTGGGATTGGGCCTGTGGCTGTCCTGACCGAGCACCATCTCCGCATCGGCGACCGGGACGTCATGCTCTTGGAGGGTCCGGCCGGTTGGGGAGAGTGCTCGCCGTTTGCGGGCTACCCGTGCGACCCGGCCGCGGCGCGCCGGGCGGCTGAGGAAGCCGCGACCGAAGGATGGCCGACTCCGGTGCGATCGGAGGTACCGGTCAACGCGCTCGTTTCGGGTTACGGGTTTGATCCCGCGGCGCTCGCTGAGTTCTCGGTCGTGAAGGTGAAGATGGCCACGCCCGATGACGTGCGCCTGGTCGAAGCGGTTCGCGACGTCGTCGGCAACACGGTGCGTTTGCGGGTCGATGCGAACGGAGCATGGGACGTCGACACGGCGGTGTTGGTGATCGAGCGCTTGGCCCCGCTCGGGATCGAGCTCGTCGAGCAGCCGGTCGCCACGCTCGAAGAGCTGGCGTTGCTCCGGCGCAAAGTGGCGATGCCGCTCGGGGCGGATGAGTGCATCCGGTCGATCGGCGACGCTCGGCGTCTCCACAAGCTCGCCGCGGCCGATGCCGTGATCCTGAAGGTGCAGCCACTCGGCGGCGTGCGTGCGGCGCTCGCGGTGGCCGAAGCCGCAGAGGTGCCGGCAATCCCGACATCGATGATGGAGACGTCGGTGGGGCTCGCAGCTGGGCTCGCGCTCGCGGCTGCGTTGCCCGATCTTCCGTACGCCTGCGGTCTCGCCACCGCAGGGATGCTCGCGGGAGACGTGACCAGCGAGCCGCTCGTGCCGGAACACGGCGTCCTCCGTGTGCGGGCGATCACACCCGACCCGGAACTGCTCGCGCGCTACGCGGTCTCGAGCCAAGAGACGAGCAGTTGAGCGACCTCGTCGGGGCGCTCCAAGTGCAGTGCGTGGCCGGCCTTCTCCACGGTGACTACCTTGGCGTTGGTTCCGATCGCCGCGCCGATCTGCTCGGCGATCTCGGTGTACGCGCGGTCCCATTGACCGCTCACGACGAGGACCGGCATCTCCAGCTCCGAGAGTCGGCCCCACATCGGCTCGTGTGCGGCTTGCCCAAGCCCGCGCAGCTGATGCGCCAGACCGTGCACGGTGTTTCGACGCTGCCGCTCGTCGATCATCGCGGCCTCGCGCGGAAGGGTTTCGAACATGCGCTGCGAGAGCCAGTGCTCGAGGAACTTCTCGACGCCGTCGCGCTCGAGATCGCGAACACGACCTTCGTCGACGGCAAGGCGCGCCTCGCGGTCCGCCGGTGCCGCGATTCCTGGCGACGCGCTGAGCAGCACGAGGCGCTCGACCAACTCGGGCCGATCAAGCGCCAGTCGCAAGCACAGCCGTCCGCCCATCGAGTAGCCGACCCAGGTGCCCTCGCCACCGCGCAGCCCGAGCGTTGCTGCCGTGGCGACGAAGTCGAGTCCGTCGGGAATGTCCAGCGGTTGCACGTCCCAATCGCGCGGCAGCCGCGCCTCCACCGTCTCCCACGCCCGGATCGTCTGCGTGAACCCATGTACCAGTCGCAACCGCACACCCGGATTCTCCCATGACCACCACCCCAGACCGGGACGCGAACACCGGCCTCTCCCGTGCCTTCGTGGACGAGCTCGCTCGAGCCGGTGTGACCGACGCGTGCGTGGCGCCGGGATCCCGCTCCACGCCACTTGCGTTGGCGCTGGCGCACGACGAGCGCATCCGGGTGCATGTGCATCTCGACGAGCGCTCGGCCGCGTTCTTTGCGCTCGGGACCGCCCGCATGTCGGGTCGCCCGGCCGCGGTCCTGACGACGTCGGGGACGGCGGCATCCAACCTGCACCCGGCGGTGCTCGAGGCGCATCACGGTCGAGTTCCGCTCCTCGTGCTCACCGCCGATCGCCCGCCGGAGCTGCGCGACACCGGGGCGGGCCAGACCGTGGATCAGCAGGGCTTGTTCGGGCGTGCGCTGCGATGGGAGGCAGATCCGGGACCGCCGGAGGATCGCGCGGACGCGGGCGCGCATTGGCGGTCGGTTGCCGCGCGCGCCGTTGCGCACACGCTCGGCCCACCCGCCGGCCCGGTGCACATCAACCTTCCGTTTCGTGAACCCCTCGTTCCGACGGGCGCGGAGCTTGTACCCGCGCCGGGTCGATCGGACGGCCGCCCGTGGACCGACGTGGTGGTGCCGGAACGCCAGCCCGACGACGCGATGGTGGAGCGCGTCGCCGCGGCGGTTCGTGCGAATGCGAAGGGCGTATTACTCGCGGGCTGGGGCGCGAGGGTCACCCCCGCAACCGGGGTGAGGTTTGCGGCCGCGGCCGGGTGGCCCGTGTTCGCCGATCCGATCTCCGGACTGCGCACCGGTGATCACGCGGTCTCGACGTACGACGCGCTGCTGCGTATCGACGGTGTTGGCGCATCACGACGTCCGGACCTTGCCCTGCGCATCGGCGCGCCACACACGAGCAAGGCCGCGACGCACTGGCTTGCATTTGAAGTCAGGCAATGGATGATCGACCCCGATGGTGCGTGGCTCGATCCTCGGCGCGCCGCGGAAGCATCCTTCGCCTGCGACGCCGAGCTCTTGCTCTCTGGCGTTGCCGACGTGCTCGGGCCGGCACCATTGAGCAGCGCTTGGCTCGACGAGTGGATGGATGTCGAAGCGCGTGCCCGTCGCGCGCTCGACGATCTCCTCGACGGCTGGGCCGATCCGTTCGAGGGACGTGTGGCGCGTGACCTCGTCGCGGGCCTACCCGACGGAGCGAACCTCGCGGTGGCTTCGAGCATGCCTGTGCGCGACGTGGAGTCATTCGCCGCGCCGCGTGACGGGCTGCGGCTGCTTGCGAACCGAGGGGTGAACGGGATCGACGGCTTCACCTCGACCGTGCTCGGCGCGGCCGCGATGACCGATGGCCTAACGGTGGCGCTCCTCGGTGATCTCTGCTTCTTGCACGACAGCAATGGGCTGCTCGGGGCGGCGAACCGAGGCATCGACGCCACCCTTGTCGTCGTGGACAACGACGGCGGCGGGATCTTCTCGTTTTTGCCTCAAGCCGATGACCGCGAGAACTTCGAAACGCTCTTCGGCACGCCCCATGGCATTGACCTCGCGGCTGTCGCAGCCGTGCATGGCGTGCCGTGCGTCACGGTCGAGAAGGCGAACGCGTTGTTACCGGCGGTCGAGGATGCAATCGGGAACGGTGGCGTACGCATGGTGCTCGTCCGCACCGATCGCGCGGAGAACGTTGCCCGCCACCGCGAAGCCTGGGCCGCGGTGGCTCGTGCAGTCGCTTAGGGGCGCACCAAAGCCCTGAGCATCGGGTCGAGCTTGGCTTCGGTCTCGATCCACTCGAGCTCGGGGTCGGAGCCGGCCACGATGCCGGCGCCGGCGTGGAGCACGGCGCGAGTCCCATCGAGCGCCGCGCCGCGTAGGGCGATCGCCCACTCCCCATCGCCGCGCGCGTCCACCCAACCAACCGGACCTGAATATCGACCGCGGGTGTGTGGCTCGAGTCGTTGGATGGCGGCCAACGCCGCCGCGGTGGGCGTACCCGCGATCGCCGGGGTGGGGTGCAGTGCTCGCGCCAGCGTGAGCGCGTCGGGGGTCGGGGTTCGCAGCGTGCCGTGAATCGGCGTGGCCAAGTGGGCCACGTCGGCGAACTCATCGACTTCAGGTTCTGCTGCCGCGTCGACGCGAGTACACAGAGGCGTCAACACCTCGAGAATCGCCTCGACGACGAGTCGATGCTCGCGTGCGTCCTTCGGCGATGTCGCGAGTCGTTCGAGCGCGCCATCGCCGGGTACGGCCGTGCCGGCCATCGGTCGCGACACCACCCGATCACCGTGCCGAGCGACCAGCAGCTCCGGACTCGCGCCCACCATCCCGTCGGCCGCATAGACGAAGCAGCCCGGCTGTTGCTTGCGCAGATGAGCCAGGACGGCGCGCGGCTCGAACGCGGTGTCGGCCTCGACCGCGACCGCCCGCGCGAGCACAACCTTGACGAGATCGCCACGATCGATCGCGACCAGCGCGTCGGTCACTGCGTCGCGCCACGCGCGTCGGTCACTGAGAGCCGTGACCGTGAACTGCGTCGGCGCTTCGCGGCGAACCGATTCGGTTCGCGGAACAAAGCCGATCTCGGTCGTCCATGATCGACCGTCGCCAGTACGTCCGACGACCCGCGCTGGTATGACCAACTCGGCTTCGGCGGAAGGATCGAAGGGGAGCGATCCCACCGCGCGCGGGCCGGCGCCGGGGAGGTGTGGATCGTCGTCGTGCTCGATTGACGCCAACAGTGCAACGGCGTCTTCGGCGCGAACGGTTGCGGCGACCCCGGCGGTCGCGAACTCCGCGCCGTCGTGCAGCCACGCAACCCCGTCGGGGCCCAGTGCATCAAGCACATCAACTGGCTCACCCGCCGGGCAGTCGGTCTCTCGCGTGACGGCTCGCAGCCGACCGACCGATGCAGTGGTTGCCGCGGTGATCGCCGCCGTCATGACCGAGTGCCCGTCAGGAGCTGCACCGATCCGCCGGTGAGGAGGTCGCGGGTCACGGCGGAGAAACCCGCGCGTTCGAGGCTGGCAATGAGCTCGGGACCGTCGGGCAGGTACGCGGTCGACCGGGGGAGGTAGCGATAGGCCGAAGGGTCCCGAGACAGGAGGCGGCCGAGCACCGGCACAGCACCGCGGAACCAGACCGCGTTCCCGAGCCGCATGACGAGATGCTCGGGAACGGCTGCGTCGAGCGCGACAAATCGACCTCCGGGGCGCACCATGCGGGCGCATTCGCGGAAGACCACTTCGAGATCCACGAAGTTGCGAAGGGCAAAGCCGCATACGACACCGTCGAACGAGCTCGCACCAAATGGCAGCATCGCCGCGTCACCTCGTACGAGAGGAGAGCGCACGTGTGCGGCGTTGAGCATCCCCGCTGAGAAGTCGACTCCCACGGCCGCGCAGCCCGCGGCTGTGAGATCGCGGCACAGGTCGCCGGTGCCGCACGCGAGGTCGAGCACGCGCGCCCCGGGTGCAAGCTCCAGCATCTCGATCGCTCGGCGTCGCCACCGGCGATCAAGGCCGAGCGAGATGATGCGGTTCATCCGCTCGTATCCCGGCGCGACGCGGTCGAACATGGCCTCGACGGCAACGTGCTTGGCGTCGCCTTCGGGAAGCGGGTCGTGACGCCCGATCACTGGGCTCGTTGAGCGGCTCACGCGGTCACGCCCCATTCGGGATCAGCGCGGGCCGCAGCGAGCTCGGCGGGTCCGCCGACCGCTTCGAGGTGCTCGGTCGCGACTTCGAGCAGCACCCGGCGGAAGTGTTGGGCGATCAGCGTGGTCACTGTCGGCAGCAATGTGCCGAACGTGTCGACCAGGCGCTGGGCCTTCTCTTCGTCGGACAGCGGGGAGTCGCGCAACGGCTCACGCACGTGCTCATCGAACATGCGAACTGCGTCTTCGGCGATGGCACGCGCCATCGCGTGCTGACGACCCGCGAGCGCGAGCAGCTCGTCGAGCGGCAGCCCGGCTTCGAGCAAGCGAAGTCCCGCGCTGACGAGCTCCACGTCGGCCTCGGTGTACACGTCGTTCCCGTCGCGCTGCTGGGCCACGAGCAGGCCTTGGCTGGCTACGGCCGCGAGGATCGCTTCAGGAACGCCCGCGCGCTCAGCGAGCTCGGCCAGTGTGAGCGTCGGCTCCGCGCCGTCGGGCACCGCACCCCGTTGTGCGTCGGCAACCGCTGCGACCAGCGGTACGTCGGTCGCGTCGAGCTCGCCTTCGAGCAGTCGCCGGATCACCGCGAGCGAGAAGCCGTGCCCTTGCAGCTCCCGAATCCGAGCGAGCCGCTCCACATGCTCGGCCCCATAGAACGCCACGCGTCCGTCGCGCGTCGGCGGAGGCAGGACGCGACGCTTTTGGTAGAAGCGGATCGTGTCGACGGAGACGCCGGTCTCCGCCGCCAACTCCTCGACTCGAAGCCCCTCAGTCACGCCAGCAATTGTAGGAGCAACCACTCCCACAATCTTTGTCGCACTCGCTGGGGCGGCTGGGGCCTTGGGCGCCCGGCGGTCCGTCTCCGCTCCCGGCGAGCTCCCTTCGGTCGCCGCGTCCTACGCGGGTGGGGGCTCCCACTGCGGGGCGCGTTTCTCGGCGAAGGCGGTGGCGCCTTCGATTGGATCGCTGCTGCGGAAGAGCTCGGTGGTGATCTCGGTGTTGAGCTCCCAGGCCTCGGCGTCAGTGCGGACAACCGTGCCCTTCACGAGCCGTCGACCCATGCGCACGGCCGTGGGTGAGTTCTCGTTGATGCGCTCCGCGAGGGCGACGGCTTCGTCGACGACCTTGTCGGCGCGCACGACACGGTTCACCAGACCGAGCTCGTACGCGCGAGCGGCGGGGATCTGATCGCCAGTCATCACCATCTCGAGTGCAGTCGCGAGCGCGATTCGCTGTGCGAGACGGATCGGGCCACCAGCCGCGGCGAGGAGTCCACGCTTGGCTTCGGGAAGTCCGAAGCTCGCGTTGTCAGCCGCCACCACGAGATCGCATGCAAGCGCGAGCTCGAATCCGCCGGCGAGTGCCGGCCCGTTCACGGCGGCGATGATCGGCTTCGGAAAGTCGCGCGACGCCATCCCGCCGAAGCCGCCCCTTTCGGTGCTGATCTCGATACCGCGGCCAGCAGCCACGACCTTGAGGTCGGCGCCGGCGCAGAAGATGGGTCCGGTGCCGGTCAACACGACGATCCACACGTCGCGGTCGGCCTCGATGTCGTCGAGCGCCGCTTCGATGGCGAGCGCGAGCTCCGGGCTCATCGCGTTGCGGGCCTCGGGTCGGTTGAGGCGCAGGATCTCGACGCGACCGCGCCGTTCTCGCTCGAGGATGCTCATGCCCGGAGGTTACGCGGCGAGCATCACTCGGCGCTCGCGATCGGCATGGTGTCGGCGCGTGGCGCGATGTCGCCGAGCTCGCGGTCGAAGCCGCGATTCAGCGCGCGCGTGCCGGCGACGACGACCGCGAGGATCACGGCGGCACCTGCCATCGTGGCCCGCAGTCCGATGGCGTCGGCCAACACTCCCTGGATCAACAGGCCGAGGGGGTACATCGTTCCGAGCAGCACCATGAGTGCGCTCATCACCCGTCCCCGGAACTCTTGCGGCGCGCGCAGCTGCGCGATGGACGTGAAGCTCGACAGACAGCCGAGGTAGAGGAAGCCAACGACAAATATCGCCGCAGCGGAGAGCGCGAGCGACGGCGCGTATGCGTAGAGCACAAGCGCGGCCGGGAGTGCCGTCACCGCGGTGAGTACGACGTGGCGGTTGCCGAACCGAGCTGCGAGACCGCCGAGCAGCAAGGCCATGAGGACCGCGCCGATTCCCTGCGTGGTCACGAGAACCGAGGCGTCGCGTGCATGACCGGTGACCTCCTTCGCCATGGGTGCCACCAGGCCGATGAAGGGCGCCGCGAGCAGTGAGTTCAACGATACGTAGATCATCACGGCGCGGATCCCGGGCTCGTGGATCGAGAACTGAATCCCGTTCTTGATCGCCTGGGGGATCGACTCGCCATCCTTTCGAACAGGGATGGGGAGCTTCAGTGGGGCGATGACGGCGATCACCGCAAGGAAGCTCAGAGTGTTGATCGCGAAGGCCCACTCGTAGCCGCCGGCCGCGATCACCACGCCCGCGAGTGCTGGGCCGACCACCCGTCCGAGGTTCCATTGCGCCGCTCCGAGCGCAGCCGCAGCCGTGATCTCTTCGCGGGGAACGATGTCGGGCATCATCGACTGGTACGACGGGAAGCCCAGCGCGCCCGCACATCCCGAACCGAGCACGATCAAGGTGACGGCCCACGGCTCGACCGCGTCGATTGCGGCCAACATCGTGAGCACTCCCGCGAGAACGGTCTGCACTCCCGTGGTCGCGAGGAGCAGTCGTCGGCGGGGGACTCGATCCGCGAGCGCGCCGCCGAGTGGGCCGATGATTGCATTCGGCACGAATCCCGCGGCTGCCACGATGGCGGCCCACACGGCTTGATGCGTGATCTCGGTGACGAGGATGCCGACGGCGACCGTCTCCATCCAAGTTCCGATGTTCGAGCAGAACGCTCCGGTCCACAGCGCGGCATACCGGCGATGCCGGAGCGGCGCGAGCGAGCGGGGGAGCGCCACGTGCGGGCGCTACTCGACGAGGTCGGTAGTTGCCGGGGTGAAGATCGTGGCGGAGAGCAGCAGTGCTTCGGGGTCGAACGGTCCGTCGCGGTCGAGCGCATCGAGCTGCGCGCGGCTGCGGCGCCCGGTTGCCGCCCGCAGGATCTCCAGGCGGTTCGCGCGCAGGTGCGTGACTGGATCGCCCGCACCCAGCGTCTTGGTGCCGGCTTCCGTCTTGAGCACCAACGTGCCCTCGTTGTTCGCCGCCATCCGATCGTTCAGCCTCTCGGTGCTCCAGTCGAAGGCGATCTCGAGTGCGGCGGAGTCGCTGCCTCCGGGCGCGCGCAACGCGCCGCGGATGTCCTGCTCGTGGGTGAACGCGTCGGAGACCATCTGGCCCACGGCGATCGGCGGGAACGCCGCCATCTGCGGCTCGAGCGCGGCCGCGTGCTTGGTCCAGTCGGCGAGCACCTGGTCGGTTGACCAGTCGCGCCGCTGGATCACTTGCAAATCCGTCCAGTTGTCGGTTCCCGCGCCTTCGAGTCGGCCGTGTGACACGTCGTCGCACACGCCGGCAAGATGACCGAGGATGTCGCGCACGCGCCAGTCGGGCGTGGCAGGCGCGGTGCGGTCGAGGTCCTCTTCGGAGCTTGCCTGCACGAGCGCCGTCACGCGCTCCCGCAGCTCTCGGTACGCGCCCTCGTAGTCCGCCTCCCTTTGCTCCGCTCCCGCTCCGCTACTTCCGCCTTGCTCCGCTCGCTTCATTCGCTTCGCTCGCTCCGCAGCGCGCCGGACGACGTCTTGAGACCGATGGGGCACGAGACGCCGGTGCCGCCGAGTCCGCAGTAGCCGCCGGGGTTCTTGGCCAAGTACTGCTGGTGGTAGTCCTCGGCGTAATAGAAGGGTCCGGCGTCGACGATCTCGGTCGTGATCTTTCCGAATCCTGCTTCGTCGAGCATGCCTTGGAACATGTCGCGCGACGCAACGGCTGCCGCATGCTGGGTGTCGTTGGCGACATAGATGCCAGACCGGTACTGGGTCCCCGCGTCGTTGCCTTGACGCATTCCTTGTGTCGGATTGTGGCTCTCCCAGAACACGCGCAGCATGTCGTCGTAGGTGGTTCGCCCCGGTGTGAACACCACGAGGACCACCTCGTTGTGTCCGGTGCGCCCGCTGCATACCTCTTCATACGACGGGTTGGGTGTGAAGCCCCCCGAGTACCCGACTGCGGTGGTGAACACGCCGTCGGCCTCCCAGAACTTTCGCTCAGCACCCCAGAAGCACCCCATGCCGAAGATCGCCGTCTCGAGGCCGTCGGCGAACGGTCCGCGCAACGGCGTGCCAAGGACGAAGTGCCGATCGGGGACCGGCATCTCCTGGTCGCGCCCCGCGAGCGCTTCGTCGGGCGTGGGCATCGTGGTCTTTCCCATGAGAGCTCCTTCGGTGTGTCGCAGCCAACGCTACGGGAGGCGTGAACGTTCCCGCGGCGAGGCGGGTGAAGAATTCGGAGCGGTACTGTCCGCTGGATGCCTGCCCAACACGAGCTCGTCGGGCCGTTTCCTGACGGCGTCGACCCAGAGGAGTACGACCGGCTTCGCCGCCGGGTGCTGTGGACCATGCCGTCGGGGCTCTACGTCGTTGGCTCCACCGATGGTGGCGAGCGCCGAAACGCCATGACTGCCAACTGGGTGATGCAGCTCTCGTTCGACCCGAAATGGGTGGGCGTCAGCATCGAGCACGAGGCGCTCACGCACGAGCTGATCGACGCCGGCGGATGCTTCGCAGTGTCGATGGTTGATCGCGAGGACCGGGCGATCGTCAGGAAGTTCACGAAGCCGGTCGACGTCGACCTCGCGGCGAAGACACTCAACGGATTTCCCTACATCGAGCGCGTCTCGGGCGCGCCGATCCTTGCTCAGGCTGTGGCCTTCGTGGACTGCAAGGTGCGCGAGCGCCTCAGCGCAGGCAACCACACGCTCTTCGCCGGCGAGGTGGTCGATGCCGGCTTCCTCAAGGAAGAAGACACCCCGCTCCTCCGTATGGAGGACACCAAGATGAACTACGGCGGGTAGGCAGCGCCACACAGTTCCAGACGCGAAGCGGCAGCCGGCCCGAGGGCCGACCGCCGTCGCGGGTCGTGCGTTTGGAGCGTTGTCAGGCCTTGCCGATCAGCCGGTTCCAGAAGCTGGGCTTGGCCTGCACGGTCATCGCCTTGCGTTGTTCGGGCGTGGCCGTGCTCGCCGCCTTGAGGTACTTGGAGACCGACGCCTTTTGCGCCGAGGTTCTCGACGCAGCCGCCTTCTTGGCGGCAGCCGTCTTCTTCGCTGCCCGCTGCGTAGCGTGCCGCTGGGCGTTGGCGCGCTTGGCCGCAGCCTTCTTGGCCGGCTTGCGAGCTCCGGCCTTCTTCGCGCCGCGCTTCGCTGGCCGCTTCTTGGTCGCCTTGCGCTTGGTGGGCTTGCGGGCCGCGGCCTTCTTGGTGGTCCGACGCTTCGCGGGTGTCCGCTTCTTCGTCGTCTTCCGAGCCGCGGTCTTCTTCGCGGGGCGGCGCTTGGCCGCTTTGCGCTTCGCCGGCATGTACTGCTCCCTCACTCACGCGCCGAACGGCGCAGACAGGGAAAATCGTGCCATGCCGCGCCGCAAAACGGGTGGACCCTTCACGGCTTACGCTCGCCCGATGACCACCCTCCGTGGGCCGTCGGACGACGCGAAGGCACCGCGGGAGCGCGGTCTCGCACACCGTTGGCGTGTCGCGCTGGCCACCGGCAACGCGCCGCCGGGCCGTCTCGACGTCGTCACCCGTTGGCTCGTCCTGTCCCGCGCGTCTGTCCTGCCGATGACCATCACCGCCGGGTTCGTCGCGGGCCTGCTCGCGTGGTGGAACACCGACGAGGTCGATGTCGGGCTCTGGGCGGTGGCGGCCGTCGGGCTCGTGCTCGCCCATGTGGCGAACAACCTCATGAACGACCTCTGGGATCTCGAGGTCGGTACCGACTCGAACGAATATCCCCGCGCGCTGTATGCGCCGCACCCGGTTCTGTCGGGCATGACCACTCGCCGCGGCCTCGCAGCTCGCGCGCTGGTCGTCAACGTCATCGACCTCGGCATCCTCATCTTCTTGGTCGTCGAGCGGGGCTGGCCGATCCTCGCGTTCGCGCTGGGTGGATTCCTGCTCTCGGTGGCGTACACGGCACCGCCCTTGCGCCTCAAGAAGCGCGGGCTCGGGGAGCCGACCGTGCTCATCGTCTGGGGGCCGTTGATGGTCGGCGGCACGTACTACGCCGCCGTTGGCCACCTGCCCGTCGAGATCGTGCTGGCGTCACTGCCCTACGCGCTCCTCTGCACCGCAGTGTTGATGGGCAAGCACATCGACAAGATCCCGTGGGATGAGCCGGCAGGAACCCGCACGCTTCCGGTGATGCTCGGTGAACGCCGGGCCCGAGCGCTGACCCAGCTCCTCATGGGTGCGTTCTATCCACTCGTCGGGATCGTCGTGGCGGCCGGCACGATGCCGGTGCTCTCGCTCGTGTGCATCGCGGGCGTACGCCGACTCGTGCAGGTCTGGAAGCCGTTCTCGCGCCCGAAGCCGCCAGCCCCGCCCGAGGGCTTTCCGATCTGGCCGTTGTGGTTCGCGGCGCTTGCGTTCGTGCACACACGGGTGGCGGGCGCGCTCCTGGTGGTCGGGATGCTCATTGGCGCCGCGGTGGGGGTCTAGCGAGCGTCACCGACGCCGTCCGTGGGGCCGTTTGGCCTGCTCACGGCTATCGTTTCGACGTGCGTCGAGGCATCTTGATCATCTCGGCGTCGATGGGCGCCGGCCACAATGGCGCGGCTTACGAGCTCGAGCGCCGTCTCAAGGCGCGCGGTCACGAAGTCCGCGTCGTCGACTTCCTCCCGATGCTGCCCTTCGGTTATGGCTCGTTCCTGCGTTGGGGCTACCACTTTCAACTCGATCGGCTGCCAGCCTCGTACGAGGCGTCGTACAGCCTCTTCAGTCGTGCACTCGGGCGCTTCATCCGCTTTCCGATCGCGTGGGTTGCTCAGCTGTTGGTGGGTCGAGCCCTGCGCAAGGAGCTCGAGGGGCTTCGACCCGATGCCGTCGTGTCCACGTACTGGCTGGCGTCCCTCGTGCTCGGTCGGATGCGCAAGCGGGGCACACTGCGCGTCCCGGTCGCGAGCTATCTCTGCGACTTCGCGGTGCATCCGCTGTGGGTCCATCCAGGCGTCGACCTCAATCTCACGGTGAGTCCCACGTCTGCGCTCGCGGCGACCGGTCTGCGAGCCAAAGTCACGCACGCGACGGGTCCGCTCGTCAGCGAGCAGTTCCGGGCGCCCCATGGCGACCGCGACGCCATGCGTCGCGACCTCGGGATCGAGCCCCACGAGCGGGCCGTCTTGGTCGTCGCGGGCTCATGGGGTGTGGGCCAGGTGACCGAGAGCGTCGAGGCCATCGAGCGTTGCGGCGAGGAGTACCACCCCATCACCGTGTGCGGAGGCGACGAGCGGCTGCGCGCGTCCTTGGTCGAGCGCGGCGTCAAGGGAACAGTCCTAGGTTGGACCGACAAGATGCCGCAGCTGATGGCTGCGTCCGACGCAACCGTCGAGAACGCGGGTGGGCTCACGGCGATGGAAGCGTTCGCAGCGGGTCTCCCGGTCATCTCGTACCGGCCGATCCCCGGACACGGGAAGGACAACGCAAGTTGCATGTCCGGTGCGGGTGTGAATCGATACGCGCGCAATGAGGAGGAGCTCGCCGCGGCGTTGCGCGATGCCACCAACCCCGGACCGGCGCGCGATGGGATGATCGCCGCGGGCCGCGCGTTGTTCGCCGCTGATCCTGCTGATGACGCGCTCGAGCTTGCTGAGAACACTCCTGCGCACGCGTTACTCACACCCGTGCGAGTGCGGAGAGGCCGTCGCCGTACCGCGTTCGTAGCCGCGTCATTGTGCGGGCTGTACTTCGCGCTCACCGTCGGCGCGCAAGGTGTTGCCGCGCTCGGTGTCGGCGTGGCGAAGCCGCCCAAGGGCGCGGTGAACAGCGTGTACCTCGGTGTGCGGGTCACCGCCGAGGAGCTGCGAGATCCCAACGTGGTTGCTGCAATCGCGGCGATGGACGCGACGGTCGTTGTCGATGGAAGGACCGCGAGTCGTGCCGGCTCCGACCTCCAGACCCTTGCCGACGCCGGCGTCGATCTGGCGAACGGCGGTTGGGGCAAGGGACGGTTCCTTCGCTGGGATCGCGCACAGGACGATTGCAACAAGTCGTCGCGCGTGATCGCGGCCGTGTCGGGTGAGCGCATGCACGAGTTCGTTCCTGGTCGATCGTTCGACGCGTTCGACCAGCTCTACTGCCGGACGGGGGTCGCCAAGCAGCGCTTGGTGCACCCCAATGTGCAGTTCCGGCCAGAGTCCGAGACCGACCCCAAGCTCGAAGGGCGCAAGATCTACCTGCTCGACGGGCGCAAGGGTGAGCCGGGCGCGCTCGTGGCCACACTCGAAGACTTTGCTGCCACGGCGGCGCGTCAGAACCTGGACGTGCGCCCACTCGAGGAGCTGCGCTGAGCATCGCGGCGGTAGCCGCGGCCTCGGTCGCGGGCATCGCCGGGGTTGGTGGTCTCGTACACGCAGGGCCGGGACTCATCGGCCTTTATCCCGCGGGTATGTACGTGCGGCCGTCGCTGCACGGGCGCGGGCGCAGCGACCATGTTGCGCTGACGTTCGACGACGGACCCGATCCCGCATCCACGCCCGCATTCCTCGCCGAGCTCGATCGCCTCGGGTGGCATGCCACGTTCTTCATGCTGGGCGAGATGGCGCGGCAAGCTCCCGGGCTCGCGGCGGAGGTGGCCGCGGCTGGGCACGAGATTGCGGTGCATGGTGAAGAGCACCGCAACATGTTGCGACGCTCGCCGCGGGCCGCTCGCGCCGACATCCGTCGGTGTCGCGACACGTTGGTCGAGGTCACCGGCGCGACGCCCACATGGTTCCGACCACCGTTCGGAACCTTGGCGTTCGGCGCGTTGTGGGGTGCTCGACGGGAGGGTCTGACGACCGTGCTGTGGACCAACTGGGGTCGTGACTGGCGCGGTGACTCGTCGCCCGAAGCGGTTGCCGCCGACGTGCTGCACCGCGACATCAAGGGCGGCACCGTGCTGCTCCACGACTCGGACCGCCAATCCGATCCCGGAGCGTGGCGCCACGGACTCGGCTCGCTTCGCATCCTCGCCGATGCATTTGCTCAACGAGGACTGACGGTCGGTCCATTGCGAGACCACGGCGTACGCGGGGCTCGCGTGCCAACTCGTGTCTAACACCGCGCTCGCGGTCCTGCTCGCGCTCGCGGGCGGGCTTTGCTATGCGACTGCGGCGGTGCTCCAACAACGCGCTGCAGCAGAGCAGCCGTCTGAACTCGCGCTGTCACCTCGACTGATCGGCAGACTCGCTCGTCGCCCGCTGTGGTTGCTGGGCATCGCCTTCGACATCGCGGCATACGCACTCGAAGCAGCCGCGCTCGGTGTGGGATCGGTCGTCGTCGTCGGTCCCGTCCTGGTCAGCAGCTTGCTGTTCGCGATTCCGTTGGCCACGGTGGGCCAGCGGGCCAAGGTGACGCGCCGGGAGATGTCGGCCGCAGCCCTCGTAATCGTCGGGTTGTCGGTCTTCGTCACGGTGGGCGACCCGCGTGGAACGTCGTCAACGGCAACAACCCTCGGATGGATGCTCGCGGGCGCGTTCGTGTTCCTCGTCGCTGGAGCCGCGGTGGTGCTCGGCCGTCGCGCTGGCGCAGGGTCCGAGCGGGCGTTGTTGTTTGGGCTCGCCACCGGCACGCTCTACGCGCTCACGGCCGTTCTCACCAGGGCGACCGTCGATCTCTTCGACCACGGCGTGCTCGACTCGCTCGGCCACTGGCAGCCGTACGTGCTGGTGGCGGTCTCGATCGTTGGACTCGTGATCAACCAGAGCGCATTTCAGGCCGGACATCTCGCGGCGTCGTTGCCGGCCATCGCGGTCACGAATCCGGTGCTCGCAAGTGTCCTCGGGGTCGTGCTGTTCAACGAACGGTTCGGAGCATCCGGTGGGCTTGCTGTGGCCGTCACCGTTGTGGCCGTCGTGGCCATGATCGTCGGCACGCTCCGCCTCGCGCGTTCCTCGCTCGTCACGAGCGCGCACGGCGATACGGCGGTCCCGACGCGCTGAAGCTCAGGTCTGGAGGTCGAACACCGCGTCGGCGATGCGGGCGAGCTCGGTGTGCCAGTCGTCGGGCTCCGCGAGGGGCACGAGCACGAGCTTCGTGAAGCCGACGCTCACATACTCAGCAAGTCGCTCGTGCAGCGCCGGCAAGCCGACGGGAACGAGATCGGCAGCATCGAGATCGCCGCGGAGTGCCGCGAGTCGGGTGCGGAGCGCGTCGGGGATCTCGTCGTGTGAGTACGTGACCATCGCGCCGTAGTGCTCGGGGTCGATCACGCGACCGCAACGTTCGGCTTCTTCCTCGATCACCGGGCGTCCCGCTTCGCAGTCGGCGGGGGTGAAGAAGCTCGCGAGCCAGCCGTCACCGAGCCGACCGCAACGTCGCAGCTCGCTCTTGGCGCGGCCGCCGAGCCACACGTCGAGGTGACCGTCCGCAGGTTTCGGGTGAACGGTCAGGCCGTCGTACTGGAACCACTTGCCGTCGTGGTGCACATCGTCTTCGCTCCACAGCCGGCGCAGCAAGGGGAGCGCTTCGTCGAAGATCGGTGAGCGGTCTTCGCGCGCCACACCGAATGCCTGATGCTCGGCCGCGATCGGGTTGCCCAGACCGAACGCGGGGAGCGCACGCCCGCCGGAAAGGCGGTCGAGGCTGGCCCACGCCTTCGCCAGCAATGCCGGATTGCGACCGGGCAGCACCTGCACGCTCGTGCCGAGCTTGAGCCGCTCGGTGCGGCCGGCGGCGTACGCGAGACCAACGACGGGATCGGGCGCGTCACCCGCCACGCGCTCCGAGAGCCACAGCGAGTCGAAGCCGTTGCCTTCGAGTGCGTCGACGAGCTGACCGAACCGACCCTCGTCTTTCAGCCCCGCGACACCCAGCCCGAGCCCGATCCGTACCTTCAAGGTCTTATTTGGTCACTCGACAACAACATGTGTTGTTGAGTGACCAAATAGGGGGTGTCATGCGCGATACGCCTCGTACTTGCGGAGCTCGCGGCGGGCGATCTGCATCTTGTGGACTTCGTCGGGGCCGTCAACGAAATGCAGCGTGCGCGCGTACGTGTACATCTGTGCGAGCGGCCAGTCGTCGGAGAGGCCGGCACCGCCAAACACCTGGATCGCCCGGTCGACCACGGTCGTGGCCATACGCGCGGCAACCACCTTGATTGCGGCGATCTCGAAGCGCGCGCCCTTGTTGCCCACTGTGTCCATCAGCCAGGCCGCCTTCATCGTGAGCAGTCGGGCCTGCTCGATGGCGATCCGGCTCTCGGCGATGTTGTCCTGCACGACGCCCTGGTCGGCGAGGGGCTTGCCGAAGGCAACGCGCTGCTGCGCTCGTTGACACATGAGCTCGAGCGCGCGCTCCGCCACACCGACGGCGCGCATGCAGTGGTGGATGCGACCGGGGCCGAGGCGGGCCTGGGCAATCGCGAAGCCGCCGCCTTCCTCGCCGAGGAGATAGTCGGCGGGGATGCGCACGTTCTCGAACAGCGTCTCGCAATGACCGCCGCCGCCGTCGTGGCTCAGCACGGGAAGTGTGCGCACCACCTGGAAGCCGGGTGCGTCGAACGGCACGACCACCATCGAGTGCCGGTGGTACGGATCGGCGTCGGGATCGGACACGCCCATGACTACGGCGACCTTGCAGCGAGGCGAGGCTGCACCGCTCGTCCACCACTTGTGCGCGTTGATCACATAGTGGTCGCCGTCGCGCTCGATCCGACTCGAGATGTTGGTTGCGTCGCTGCTCGCGACCCACGGTTCTGTCATCGCGAAGCACGAGCGGATCTCGCCGTCGAGGAGCGGTTGGAGGAATTGGTCCTGCACGAGTGGCGTGCCGAAGTTCGCGAGCACTTCCATGTTGCCGGTGTCGGGTGCAGAACAGTTCGTGGCCTCGGCTGCCAACGGGCTGGCGCCCATCAGCTCACACAGCGGCGCGTATTCGAGGTTCGTGAGGCCGGCACCATGGCGATTCTCGGGAAGGAACAGGTTCCAGAGGCCACGTGAGCGCGCTTCGGCCTTGAGCTCCTCCATCACCGGTGGGTGGAAGTGCGGGTCGCCCGACTCCTCGACCTGACGTTGGAATACCGGTGTGGCGGGATCGACGACGTTGGTGATGAAGTCGCCGAGTTGTTCACGCAACTGCTCGCACCGCGCGCTGAGAGCGAAGTCCATGCCGCGAACCCTAACTACCACTGGCGGCGTGCGTCATGCCGTGCCGGGTATCACGTCAGCAGTCGGGGCGGTCGTCGGCGGTCGAACCTCTTGGTCGGCGGCCGCCATGGTGGATCACAGCCGACGGACGCCGTGGATAACCTCGGCCGCATGGCACTTCCCCCTGCCGACGCGGCCGCGCCGGCGATCGTGGCCGACGACGTCGTCAAGGACTTCCAGGGGCGGCGGGTCATCGATCACCTCTCGTTCACGGTGCCGCGTGGGCAGGTGTGCGCGATGTTGGGTCCGAACGGAGCCGGCAAGACGACCACGATCCACATGCTCCTTGGGCTCACGCTCCCCACCTCGGGTTCGATCAGCATCCTCGGTACCGACGTCGTGGCGGATCGCAGCGCGGCGTTGACGCGCACGGGCTTCACCGCGTCGTACGTGTCGTTGCCGTGGCGACTCAAGGTGCGCGAGCTCTTGAAGATCTATTGCGAGTTGTACGAGGTACCCGATCCCGACACGGCCATCAGCGAGGTCGCGGCCTTGCTCGACATCGAGCAGTTCCTCGACCGGCTCGGTCAGGGCCTGTCCACCGGTCAGCAGACGATCGTGTTGCTCGCCAAAGCGTTGGTGAATCGACCCGAAGTGCTGTTCCTCGACGAGCCGACCGCGTCGCTCGATCCCGAGCGCGCCGTCGTGGTGCGCGAGCTCTTGCGCCGCATCGCGGACGAGCGCGCCATGACGATCCTCATCACGAGTCACAACATGGTCGAGGTCGAGAAGGTCGCCGATCGGATCCTGTTCGTCGCGGGCGGGCGCATCGTGGCCGACGCAACAGCCGAGGGGTTGCGGAACCAGTTCGGCGCCGAGGATCTCGAAGAGGTGTACCTCAAGGTGGCGGCCGGCGAGCTGGGCATCCAATGAGAATCCGCCAAATGAGTTCCAGGCGGATCAAGGGGGTGGTGCTCCAGCAGGCGTACGTGATGAAGCACAGTCCGCTGCGCATCATGGAGATGCTGTATTGGCCGCTGATCGAGGTGGTGCTCTGGGGTTTCATCGCCAGCTATCTCGATGATCGAACGAATCTTCCCGGTGGTGTCGCGATTCTGCTGGGCGCGGTGGTGCTGTGGGATGTGTGCTTCCGCACCCAACAAGAGCTCGCGATGAGCCAGCTCATGGACATGTGGGACCGCAGCATCCTGAATCTCTACGCGTCGCCGATGCGCCAAAGTGAGTACGTCGTCGGAGCGATCGTCTTCTCGTTCGTGCGCGTCGTGCTCGGCACAACACTGCTGGCCGTGTTCGTCGCCGCGTCGTTCGGCTTCAGCATCCTCGACGTCGGCGCCACGCTCGTGCCGTCGTTCCTGATCTTGCTCGGCTTCGGGTGGGGTCTCGGGCTGCTCATCCGCGCGACGGTGCTGCGGTTCGGATCGAACGCCGAAGTGCTGGCGTGGTCGTTGGCGCTGCTGATCCAGCCCGCAGCTGCTGTCTTTTATCCGGTCGACTCGCTCCCGGGGTGGCTCCAGCCGATCTCGCACGCCATCCCCGTCTCGCATGTGTTCGAGGCCGCCCGAGAGTTCCTGGCGCACGGTCGGGTGCTCTGGGGTGAGCTCGCGACCGGCGCCGCGCTCGACGTCGTGTACCTCGTGGCCGGTGCTCTTGTACTCGGGATTGCGTACAAGAGCGTCCGCGTACGCGGGCTGCTCAGTCGGCCCGGCTACTGATTTGTCGTTGCGATGAAGCCCGAGCTCCGCGAGTCGGACGTTGCCCCCGATCCGATGGAGCAGGTTGGCCGCTGGATCGAGGAGGCGCGGCGCGACGAGGTGCCGGGTTGGGACGAGATGGTCGTGGCGACTGCCGATGCCGGTGCTTCCCCATCAGCGCGGATGGTGTTGCTGCGCGGTCAGGACGAGCGAGGGCTGTGCTTCTACAGCAACTATGAGAGCGCAAAGGGTCGTGACCTCGCGGAGAACCCGCGTGCGGCACTCATTCTGCATTGGCGCGAGCAGGGACGGCAGGTGCGGGTGACTGGCACGGTGACGCGGCTGTCGCCCGAGGAGTCAATCGAGTACTGGCGGAGCCGACCATTGGCCAGCCGCCTGAGCGCGTGGGCGTCTCGTCAGAGCGAGCCAATCTCGGAACGGAGCGCGCTCGAGGTTGCGTTCGACGAGGTGCAGCAGCGCTTCGCCGACACCGACGACGTCCCGCTCCCGCCGTTCTGGGGCGGCTACCGGGTGGAACCCGAAAGCGTGGAGCTGTGGCAACAACGTGACGACCGCCTGCACGACCGGATTCGTTACCGGCGCGACACGTTCGGCGATTGGATCGTGGAGCGGCTTCAGCCATGACGACGGCGGCGAGTGTCCTCCTTGTGGTCGCGATCGTCGCCGCGCTCGTCGACTGGGTCGCGGTCGCACAGGCGAACAAGCCGCTCGAATACGTGTGCAAGCCGCTCACGACCGCGGCGCTCGTCGGGGTGGCCGCAACCCTCGACCCAAACTCTTCGGATCAGCGGATCGCCTTCGTGATCGCGCTCGTGTTCTCGCTTGCCGGCGATGTTGCGCTGATGCTGCCGAGTGACCGGTTCGTCGTCGGGCTCGCCTCGTTCTTGCTTGCACATCTCGCCTACATCGTCGGGTTTGCGATCGCCGGTGGGAGTGCGACGAGGGCCGTGATCGGTGTCGTGGTGGTCGCGGTGTTGGCCATTCCGCTGGCTCGTCGCTACTTGCGCGCGCTGTCGAGTGCGGGTCGGCGAGAGTTGATCGTCCCGGTAGCGCTCTACATGAGCGCGATCGCGGCAATGTTCGTGAGCGCGATCGCGGTCGGCGAGGTGCTGGCGATCGCGGGCGCGTACGCGTTCTACGTATCGGACTCGCTCATTGCCGAGACCCGCTTCGTCGGACCACGGAGCTGGGGACCGCTTGCGATCATCGTGACGTACCACGTTGCCCAGGTCATGCTCGTGGTGTCACTCGTGTCCTGAGACCCGACGTTCGCAAAGGAGCTCGCATGCGTCGTTCGATCGACGACTCAACCGATGATCACCGCGCCGACGAAGACGACCGCCCGCCCGCGAACTGGGCTGTCGCGATCATCGACGACTGCGAAGGCTGTGGCGAAGGCGAGCTGCGCATCGCGCTGACCCTCGAAGAGGTGGGTCGCTCCGGCTATGGCCTCGTGGCGCACCTCGCGCCCGCCACGGCCCGACGCATGCGCGTCGCGATCGCAGCCGCCCTCAGAGAGATCGGCGAGCCACCCGACTAGAGCAGGCGGCACCGGAGCGACCGGAGAGAGCGCGGGTGGTCGCAGGCGCGACGAGTGTCCCGGAGGGCGGCGCCGGGTATCCCGGCGCCGAACGAGTGCGCCTAAAGGAGGAGGGTTGCTGGGGTGCGGCTCTCGGCGCCGCGGTGGGCGGCGATCTGGTCGATCGACACCATTGCGATGCGATGGCGCTCAGCAAACGCGACCAGGAACTCGCTGCTTGCGGCGTCGCCGTCGTCGTCGAGGACCTCACAGGTGACCGCGACCGGGGGAAGGCCGGCGAGGAGCGCGAGGTCGACGGCCGACTCCGTGTGGCCGCGGCGCTCGAGCGTTCCGCCGGGCGCGGCGCGCAGCGGGAAGACGTGGCCCGGGCGCCGAAACTCGGTCGGTACCGCGTCGCGGTCGACGACGCGCCGGATTGTGAGCGCACGATCTGCCGCGCTGATGCCGCTGCCCGCGTCGACGTGGTCAATCGGGATGGTGAACGGCGTGTCGCAGCCGGCGACGTCGGGCGGGACCATCGGCGCGAGGCCGAGGCCGTCGATCACCTCGGGTGCTGCTGGCATGCAGATGAGGCCACGAGCCCACTGCAACATGAAGTTCAGCGCGCCGGCAGTCACCCAGCTCGCCGCCATCTGAAGGTCACCCTCGTTCTCGCGGTCCTCGTCGTCGACGACGAGGACCATCTCGCCGCGACGGATCCGCTTCAGTGCCTCTTCGATGCTCGCTAGTTGCATGCGTTCGTCTTTCTCGTTGGTCAAGTTGGCTTGTCGGTCATGTTGGGCTGGTCAAGTTCGTGGCAGCGTGACCACCATGCGGCAGCCGTGCGGCTCACGTCGTTCGGGATGGATGTCGCCGCCGTGCAGGTCGACGATCCAACGGGCGATTGCGAGGCCGAGCCCCGCGCCGCCGTCGGTTGCTGCCCGCGCCGCGTCGGCGCGGTAGAAGCGCTCGAACACTCGCGCGCGCTCGGTCTCCGGGATGCCGGGTCCCTCGTCGAGCACTTCGATGGTCACGCCGAGGTCGCTGCGCCGGGCGCGCACCTCGACCGTGCCGCCGCTCGGCGTGAAGCGCACGGCGTTCTCAAGCAGGTTGGCCACCACTTGATGCACACGCTCGGGGTCGCCGTCGGCCGTGAGGTCGGTTGGCTCCACGAGTACGGCCACGCCGACCGACGGCTCGTGCAGCTGCTGCTCACGAACCGCGTGCTCGAGCAGCGGTTCCACTCGGAACTCCTCGCGCACAAGCGGGACCACGCCGGCTTCGAGTCGGGAGAGGTCGAGGAGCTGCTGCACCAGGCGACCGAGACGCTCGACTTGGGCGAGCATGGTCTTGAACGTCGCGGGGTCGGCTTGGGCGACACCGTCGACGAGGTTCTCGAGCGCAACCTGCAGTGCCGTGATCGGCGTCCGCAGCTCGTGCGACACGTTGGCGACGAGATCGCGGCGCACCCGGTCGGTCTCGGCCAGCTCGGACGCCATCTCGTTGAAGGCCCGGGCGAGCGTGCCGACCTCGTCGTGCGACGTGGTGGTGACGCGGCGGGAGTAGTCGCCGCGCGCCATCGCGTCGGCGGCCGCGGCCATCTCCCGGAGGGGACGGGTCATGCCACGGGACAAGAAGAACACCAGCAGCATGGCGGCAACCGCCGCGAGGACGCCGCTGATCGAAGGCCACACGCCGATCGTCACGCCGATCCAGAAGACGAAGACGGTCACGGCGACGGCGGCCGCGATCACGAAGCCGAGCTTGAGCTTGATCGAGGGGATCGGGTCGAGCGGGCGGCGGATATCGATGTGTCGGAGCTGCTCGACGTCGATGGCCAGCCGGCGGTTGAACAAGCGTCGGATCACAGAGGGTCTCCCGCCGCGTATCCGACACCGTGCACGGTGCGCACGACATCGGCATCGAGCTTGCGTCGCAGCGCACGAACATGGGAATCGACGGTGCGCGCACCGGATCC